>JAPKYX010000021.1 GCA_026394075.1 Acidobacteriota bacterium | reverse complement strand
TCCACCAGAAGTTGCCGCCGAGTAAAAGCCCTTCTTGTCGGCATAGACCAGCGTTTGCGCGTCATCGGTGAGCTTGTATTCGGCGACGTCCTTCATGGTCCGCTCACTGCCATCGGCTAGCGCGCGGAGCACCAGTTCGCCTGAATCCTTCAGGTAGGCGATGTGCGAGGACGCGGTGTCCGGCACCTGGAAGCTCTTCACGCTGGCCACGCGCACGGCCACGCCGGTTCCGAGATTGATGATCACCAGGCCGTTTTTCGGCTGATCGGCGGGCTTCTTCCTGTCGCGGCGGGCTTGGTTGAGGTCGGCCTTGGAGGGGTAGGCCGTAAAGACCACAAATTTGGCGTCCGGCGTGAATTCCACGGTGAGGTTGCGCGGCGCGGGTGGGGCCTCGCTGCCGGGCTCGGGCGGCGTGGGTGCGGGCCGTTGACCGGCCGACTGCCGGATTTCACGGCCGGATTTGAGGTCGCGCACTACTGCCTCGCCATCGCCTTCTTGCGGGAAGACGCCATAGACCAGCCACTGGCCGTCGTTGGAAAGCTTCTGGTTCGAGATACTGCGGAAGCCGTCGTAGTCGGCGTGGGTGAGGGGGCGCTTCGATTGGGCGCTGGCCGTCAACCCGATGACCAGGCCGACGAGGAGGAAGGTGCGTCGAAACAGCATGTTCTCAATTCTACCTAGCGCTGCGGCTCGCCCCAACAAAGTGGCGAGTTTGGGAACATTCCTTGGGCCAGCCTCGTTTAGCCCGGTTGATGACTCTTGCCTTCTCTAGTGCCGCTTTGCGGTCTGCGGTCGCGTTCTGGGCCGTGGTAGCTGCGGCGGGCCAATTGATGTTTGCCTTCTACGTGACTAGCTTCTACGGGCGGCACGCTGTGGCCGGCGACTATGCGGGTTGGAACAAGGTGATGCCGCACGGCTATGTGGCGGGCGATTGGTGGGGCAATTTTGCGGTGGGGCTCCATCTGGCGCTGGCGGTGAGCATTATTCTCGCCGGGTTCCTGCAACTGATCCCGGCGCTGCGCCAGCGATATCCGCAGGTGCACCGCTGGACCGGGCGGATCTATGTTGCCGTGGCGTTGCTGATCAGCCTCAATGGGCTGTTTATGGTGTGGACGCGCGGGGCGGTGGGTGGCTTGACGCAGCACTTGAGCATCAGCTTGAATGCGCTGGTGATCATGGGGTGCGCCGTGATGGCGCTGCATCATGCGCGAGCGCGGCGGTTTGGTGAGCATCGACGGTGGGCGTTGCGGCTGTTTCTGGCTTCAGGCGGGGTGTGGTTTTTCCGCGTGGGGCTGATGCTGTGGCTGATCATCCACCGGGCTCCGGTGGGGTTTGATCCAAAGACGTTCCAGGGGCCGTTTCTGACGTTTCTGGGGTTGGCGCAGTTTCTGCTGCCGCTGGCCGTGCTGGAGCTCTATCTGCGGGCGGAGCGCAGCAGTCCGTTGGGACGCTTGGCGATGGCGGGCGGGCTGGTGGTGTTGACGCTGGCCATGGGAGCGGGGATCGGCGCGGCCACGATGGGCATGTGGCTGCCGCGTTTGTAGTCGGACCGCTTCAGCCCCGCGCCCGGCGCGATAAAATCAAGGCATGAGTGAGCAAGACAGCCATCCGCAGGTTCCACCGGCCAGCTTTGATTTCCTGGTCGCGTCGCTGCAGTTCCAGGCCCAAGTGGCCATGGGAGCGATTTCATTGGGCGACGACAGCAAGGATCAGGTCGACCTGGATGCCGCGCGGCACTTCATTGACCTGCTGGCGATGTTGGAAGAAAAGACCAAGGGCAACCTGACGCTGGAGGAAGGCCTCCATTTGAATAACGGGTTGACCGAACTGCGCTTCCGCTTTGTCCAGGCCGCGGGCGACGCCGCCAAGTCGAGAATCGTCTCAGCGTAGGTGGAGAAGGGTTCCATCCGGATTGAGGTGCTGGGTTCCGGCACCAGCATGGGCGTGCCCACGATCGGTTGCACGTGCCCGGTCTGCACCTCGGCGGACCCGCGTGATTCGCGGCTGCGGCCTTCGGTGCTGTTGCGCTACAACGGCCGTAACGTGCTGATCGACTGCGGGCCGGATTTCAGACAGCAGTGCCTGCGCGCCAACATGACGCGCTTGGACGCGATCATCTTTACGCACGCCCATGCGGACCACATCATGGGCCTGGACGACGTGCGGCCATTCAACTTCCGGCAGAAGCAGGTGATGCCGGTTTACGGGTCCCGCGAGACGGTGGGCACTATCCGGCAAGTGTTTCGCTACATCTTTGAGACGCTGCACACGCAATCGACGCTGCCGCGGATTGAGACGCACGTGCTGGATGGTGAGCCGTTCGATCTGTTTGGGCTGGAGTTTACGCCCATTCCTGTGAAGCACGGCCGCGCCGATGGCTTTGGGTATCGCTTTGGTTCCGCCGCTTACCTGACGGATCACAGCTTTATTCCCGACAGCTCCCTGGCGCTGCTGGAAGGGCTGGATGTGCTGTTTCTGGATGCACTGCGGCATCGCGATCATCCGACGCATTCCACGGTCAAGCAGTCTCTGGAAACCGTGTCGCTGGTGAAGCCACGGCGCGCTTACTTTACGCATATCAGTCACGAACTGCGCCATGAAGAGGATGAGCCAAAGCTGCCCTCTCAGGTGGCTATCGCCTGCGATGGACTCACGATTGACGTGCCGGCGCGCGCACCGGTCCGGGTTTATGGCAACGGGCAGGAGCGCATTGGTCCGTGTGCCGTGACGATCGGCAACTTTGATGGGGTGCACCGTGGCCATCGCGAACTGATCCGCCTGGTTGCGGATCGAGCGGCGTTTGAGGGCCTGCATGCCGCTGCGCTGACCTTTGATCCGCACCCCACCCGACTGGTTGCGCCGGAGCGCGCCCCGCGGCTGCTTTCATCGCTTGTGGACCGGTGCCGGATGATGGGCAGCGAGGGGATCGACCGAGTCCTGGTGCTGCCGTTTGACCGCACGGTGGCCGGCTATTCTCCCGAAGAGTTTGTGCGGCGCGTCCTGCTGGAGCGGTTGGGCACGCGCGTGGTGATTGTGGGCGAGGACTTCCGTTTCGGCCACAAGCAGGCGGGCGATGTGGCGGTCCTGGAGCAGTTGGGCCGCCAGTATGGCTTCAAAGTAGAGGCGATCCGGAAGGTGGATTGCCACCATCAGCACATCTCCTCCACGCTGATCCGGCGGCACCTCTACAACGGTGAAGTATCGGCGGCGGCGCAGGCCCTGGGCCGGCCGTATGCCGTGGAAGGCGACGTGGTGAGCGGGCAGGGAATTGGCAAGCGGGAAACGGTGCCCACGCTGAACATGGCCTGGACGGCCGAGATCATTCCGGCCAGTGGGGTCTACGTGACGCGAACGCGCGAAGTCAGCTCGACGCGCGAGTGGCCATCCGTGACCAACATCGGCTTCCGGCCGACGTTTAACGGGGAAGGGTTGACGATCGAAACGTTTCTGCTGGCTCCGCTGACGGGGGCGACGCCGCGGCGTATTGAGGTGGAGTTTCTCCACCGGCTGCGGGAAGAGCGCCGGTTCCCTGACCCGGTTGCCCTGAAGGCGCAGATCCTGCACGATGTCGGCCGGGCGCAAGCCTACCACCGGAGAGCCGCCCGGTGGCTCCGGCCGCTGGCCTAAGCACGGCGTAACATAAGCGCACTGCAACCGGCACGTGATGGGGCGGTTTCGCTAAACTGGGAGTGAAATGTCTCTCACCCCCGGTAAAATTGCTCATCTCAATAAGCTGTCCAACCCGGCCGGCGTCATCGCCGCCGCCGCCATGGATCAACGTGGCAGCCTGAAGAAATCAATCGCCACGGCCAAAGGCGTGGACCAGTCGGCGGTCACCGACGAAATGATGGCCGAATTCAAGGTAGCCGTCACCAAGATCCTGACGCCGCACGCCAGCGCCATCCTGCTGGACCCGGAATACGGCATTCCCGCGACGCACGCCCGCTCAGAGAACGCTGGCCTGCTGCTGGCCTATGAGTATTCCGGCTACGACAACACCCAGCCCGGCCGTCTGCCGGACCTGCTGCCGCACCTGTCCGTGAAGCGCATCAAGGACCTGGGCGCCGATGCTGTCAAGATCCTGATCTACTACACGCCTTTCGACACGGCCGACATCAACGACATCAAGCACGCCTTCATTGAGCGCATTGGCGCGGAGTGCGTGACGCATGACATCCCGTTCTTCCTCGAGTTCATCGGCTACGCCCTGGACGGGTCGGGCGAGAAGACGCTGGAGTTTGCCAAGGCGAAGCCCGAGATCGTGAAGCAGTCCATGATCGAGTTCTCGAAGCCCCAGTACTTCGTCGACGTGTTGAAGGTGGAAGTGCCGATCATTGCTGAATTCGTCGAAGGCAGCGGCATCTACAAGGGCGTGAAGGCCTACAGCTTTGAAGAAGCCATGGGCTACTTCCGCGATTGCGCCGCTGTTGCCACCAAGCCGTTCATCTACCTGTCAGCCGGTGTGGACAACGCCACCTTTGCTGAGCAGTTGAAGATGGCCACCGAATCCGGCGCCGACTTCTCCGGCGTCCTCTGCGGCCGCGCCACCTGGAAAGACGGCATGGGCATCTACGGCAAGCACGGCGTGAAGGCGCTGGAAGAGTGGCTGTCCGGCGAAGGCGTCAAGAACATCGAGAACGTGAACAACTCGATTCTGGCGGCGAAGCCGTGGTGGGCCAAGCTGGGCTACACTTCCGCTCCGGTTGCGTAGTTTTGTAGTTCAGTTCTGATGGTCCGATGGCCGCCCCGCGCATGCGTTGGGCGGCCATCACTGTTTTTGGTGCTCCTATGCCGGAACCTTATCGCTATCACTTCAACCCTCGATGCTTCACTGATCCGGCGGCCCGGACAGCCGAAGCGGGTGTGGCAAATCTGGCTGATTGGCATCAAGCCGTCGCCGAG
>JAPKYX010000257.1 GCA_026394075.1 Acidobacteriota bacterium | reverse complement strand
TGCTGGCCGCTGAGGTGGAAGAGCATCGCCGGGTGATCATCGAGGAGCTGAAATCCCTCGGCCAGCAAGAGCAGCTGGCCCTGGCCTTGGGGCAGGCGCTGGAGCCTTCGATGGGCCGGGCCGTCATCGTGGACATCGCGGGCTAAGCATCTCCGCACGTCGCCGCCACTGACGGCGGCCGACGGTTGAATTTAGAAAGCGTTGGGCTTCATGGCGGCGATCAATGCCTCCATATGCCGCAAGTACTTTTCAAGCGCTTGCCGCCCGCTAGAGGTCAACTGGTATTCGGTGCGGGGCACCCGGCCCTCAAACCCCTTGGAGCAGGCCACGTAACCGGCTTCCTCCAGTTTGCGGGCATGGACGCTGAGATTGCCGTCCGTGAGGGCCAGCAGCCGCTTAAGATCGTTGAATGTCAGCACGTCGTTGGCGGCCAAGGCGCTGATGATGCCCAATCGGACGCGTTCATGGATCACGCGGTCCAGCTCCAGCGGGCTTAAGCCGGGCCCGGGCGATTCCAGCGGCGGATGGGGCTCGCTTTGCAGGCGGTTGTTTCGGGCCATGGTTACCTCCGTTTTGCTCTTGCCGGACTATCCACCAAAGCGGCGGGCCACAATCACCCCAAAGATGATGTGCGCTACGCCAAAACCAAGCGCCAGGAAAAGATCCCCAGCACGGACAAACAACGCCACGGCCCCCAGGGCCACAAACACACCACCGATCGCCGGAACGATGCGGACCGAGAAGGCACCGCCGGTGATCACCGCCGTGCCGTACATCATCAGCCACACCCCGGGCAGCAAGTGCACCGCCCCCGCCTGCCAAAGCGCGGCGGTCAGAAATGCGCCCACCGCCAACGGCGGCGCAAAGCTGAGCGCAAACTTGCGCGCGGGCGTGGAGCTTAACGAGCTGCCGGTGCGGATGGATTTCTCCACCATGCCGAAGGCTCCGATGGCGATAGCGATCATGCCTTCGCCCAACCAGGTAGCCAGCCAAAGCTCCGGGCTGGTTTGCCGGGTGGCGATCCAGGCGGCGATCAGGGCCGAGACGCCCATCGCCACGCCCGCCCAGCCGGGTACCGCCGTAAAGGCAGCGGAGCGTTCCATCGTCTCCCGGATGAAACGCAGGTTGTCGAGAGCGTGTGTTTGAATGGGACGAACTTCACCCATGGATTAATTCTACCAGCGAATCAGGAAAGGACGAAGTTCTTTGTAGGATAGAGTCAAAGTAGACATGGTGCCTCTTTTGATTCGCGCTCATCTGGTGTTGCCGGAACACGTCGTTCCCGATGGCCAGTTGCTGGTCACTGAGGGCCAGATCACCGCCCTGGGCAAACGGGTACGGGTGCCCCGGGGAGCCCGCGAACTGGACGCCACCGGGCAGTATCTGGCTCCCGGCTTTGTTGATCTGCATGTCCATGGCGGAGCGGGTGCGGACTACATGGACGGCACGGCGGCGGCGGTGCGCACCGCCAATCAAGCCCATCTCCGGCACGGCACCACCACCATCTTCCCCACCACCACCACGGGCACGCCGGAACAGATCGCGCGGATGCTGGCGGCGTGTGCAACGGTGCGCGCAGCCTGGACCCCGGCCGATGGCGCGCGCATTGGCGGCGTGCACCTCTATGGCCCCTACTTTGCGGAAGACAAGGTGGGCTGCCACAGCAAGGTGGGCCGGAGGGCACCCATGGTGAGGGAGTATCAGAAGTATCTGCGCTCTGGTTTGGTGAAGATTGCCACCTGTGCGGCGGAGCTTCCCGGAGCGGAGAAGTTCTACCGGGCGGCCGCTGCCGCGGGATGCCTGGTGACTTGCGGCCATTCCAACGCCTCCTGGACCGAGATGGCCCGCGCTTTTGCCGCGGGCATGCGCCATGTCGATCATTTCTGGTGCGCCATGAGCTCCGTGCCATCGCTGCGGGCTCGCTTTGGGACGCCGATGCAGGGCAGCATGGAGCAGTTTGTGCTGGCCGAACCGGAGATGAGCACGGAGGTGATCGCCGATGGCGAGCATCTGGCTCCGGAGCTGCTGCGGTTTGCCTGGCGGATGAAAGGTCCGGAGCGGCTGTGCCTGGTGACGGATGCCAACCGGGCGCTCGATTGCCCGCCGGGTCGCTACCGTTTTGGTCCGCAAGAGGACGGCGAGTGGTTTGAGAGCAATGGCCACGTGGGCCTGGTGCCGGGCGTGGGATTGGCGAGTTCGATCCGCGCGTTGGACCATATGGTGCGGACAATGGTGCGGGTGGGCGTGCCGCTGGAACAGGCCGTCCGGATGGCCAGCTTAACCCCGGCCGAGCGGGCGGGCATCGCCGAGGAAGCGGGAAGTCTGGCCGTGGGCAAGCGGGCGGACCTGGTGCTGCTGGACGCCGGGCTGCGGGTGAAGCGGGTCTGGGTGGCGGGCGAGCCGGTGCCGGTTACGCGTCCGCGAGCAAGTGTTGGGTAAAGCCGAGCTCCACCAGCCGGCTAAAGGCTTGGCGGACTTCCGCCGGAATCTCGACCGGAGCAGACCAACCGCGGGCGGCGTAGATCCAGAGCCGCTGCAAGTCGCCCAACAGGATGGGACCGATCTTGTCGGCAGGCAGATCCGGCGTGCAGTATTGGGCGAAGGTGCCCGGCCAGGACGAGGTAGTGGCGGGCACTTCTGGCCACTCCACCGCATGGTGAGCCATCGCCCGGCGCTGCATGAACGGCTTCACGGCCACCAGGATCCGCCGCGGAACAAGGCCGTGGCGAGCGAGCAGGGCACGCGAGAAACGGAAGTTCTCCGCGGTGTTGCGGGCTTCCGGCTCAAGCAGCACGGCTGATTCCGGGACACCCAGTTGCCGGCAGCGTTCGGCAAAGACCTCTGCCTCCGGCCGGTCCCAGCCGGTGGCCAGCAGATCGCCGGTGTGGGCGATGCCTCCGGTAAAAACCAGCAACGGCGCCAGGCCCTGGTGATACAGGCCCGCCGCGTGGTCCGCCACGCGGAGATCATTGGTGCCCAGTACCAGCATCACGTCAGCGGGCTCCAGTGGCGTCGAAAGCTGCATGAACTGCCACACCGCTTCAAGCAACGCCCACGATTCCGTGGTCCAAACGGGGCTGGAGGAGGCAGACACCTTTTTAGCTTAAGGGACCGTGAGTCTGGGAGGCTGCGGAACCGTGATTCTGAGACACCACTCCCTCGCGGTCGTGGCTCGGCAAGCTGTTGCACAAGAAGAGTAAATGCTTCCGAGCCGCGCGCGCCAGCAAGCGGTTTTCGGCCTTTTCCGCAGCCTCCTAGGCCGCAAAGAGTGGCATCTGCGGCTCCAGATAGACCGCTTCCGGGCTCGCCTCGCGGCGCAGCAGGCCGTGGGTGATGCGGATCTGCTCAATGCGGCGGGCAATCATGTCGGGATACTCGCCTCGCAAAAAAGCGCCCTGCGAATAAGCCTGCTGATAGGCCCGGGCCAATTGCGGGAAGCGCTCCTGGAGGAATGGCAGGAAGACGCCCTTGGTGGCGGGCTTTAGAAACAAGACGTTGCCCCACAGATGATGCGCCCCGGCGATCGAAGCCGCTCGGGCGATGGTGTCGAGGGAGTGGTAGCTATCGTTGATGCCGGGCAGGATGGGGCTGACCGAAATCCCCACGGAAACTCCCGCCGCAGCCAGCACGCGCACGGCATCCAACCGCAGGTCCGGCCGTGGAGCCTTGGGTTCCAGCGCCCGCGCCAAGCCCGCGTCCATGGTGGTGACGGTGACGTGAACGGTGAGTTGGTTCCGGTGGGCGATCTGTTCCAGCAGGTCCACGTCGCGGCGGATCAGGTCCGATTTGGTGCCGATGTGGAGACGACGGCCAGAATCCTGGGCGAATACTTCCAGCATCTTACGGGTGATGCCGTAGCGGCGCTCCGCCGGCTGGTAGGGGTCCGTCGCCGTGCCCAGGCCGATGGCCTCCCGGCGCGGCACCCGAGCCAGTTCGCTGGCAAAGGCCGAGCGGCTCCATTGCTTGGCAAAGATCTGCTGGTCAAAGTCATCGCCCGGCGAAAGGCCCATGAATTCATGGGTATAGCGGGCGTAGCAGTAACGGCAGGCGTACTCGCAGCCCCGGTACGGGTTGATGGTCCAATCAAACGGCGCCCGCGATGATTCGCCGCCCGCAATACGGCCGATCCAGCGCTTGGCGGGCAGCTCACGATACTCAACCAGCGT
>JAPKYX010000016.1 GCA_026394075.1 Acidobacteriota bacterium | reverse complement strand
TCATAGCTTCACCACGCTTTCCGCTGTGCCACCGTCTGGACGCTCGCTCGCCACTTTCCGATGCTACCAGCGTACTTTCGGTTTGCGGCACTCGCTGGAGAACCTACACGGAGCTAGTTCCCGCGAACGCTACAACGGACCGAACAAGCTCACCAAGAAACATGAACGCCACAACCAGGTGAACAACCGCTCCGTCCTCTCAAACACCAAGGACAAGGTACTGGCGGAATACGAGCGCCGCCGCGGTCAACCCCAGCGACAAGTTTGAGTTGGTGTTCAAGAATCTGTTGCAGGCGCTTTTCGTCGAACGCATCGACCAGAACGAGGAGATCTTCGTTCGCTACATGAACGACCCCAGCTTTCAAGGCATGCTGACGACGCTGCTGGCTCGGGAGACCTACCGCAGATTGAGGGCAGACCTGTAGCGGCGCGGCCGTTCATCTGCCATTGACAGTATTAATCGCCGATCGAATACTCGGAGGGACGGGCCCGCACTGCGGTCTCCGGTGCTCGCGGTGCTGTCCGGCTTGCCAAAGACTGCCGGTTCCTTCCGGCGGTGAAATCGGACACTGAATCCGGGGAAAGAAGGGACTTTGTCATGCAACGGGACGGTTACATGACGGCGCTACGAGTGGAGGCCTTGCACAGCATCGTCTAGGGCCGCACTGTACATTCCGATCCGTGTTCGAGAGTGGTTGTAATAGTGGCCCCAACAGCACTCATAGGCTCTCGCATATTCTGTTCCGCTCTGAAAAAAGCGAATAACCTTCCGACCCTTGGAAGTTGCAGCTGTTGCTCCAAACTCGGTCCCGGCGCTTGTGCGCAATGTAGCAGTGGCGTGCGCGGAGAGGTATTCAAATGCCTCTGAGAATGAGCACTTGAGTAGGATCTCGCCTGAGTGAGGCTGGATTCTGTCCTTCAAGCTGAGGCGTCCTTTCCTTTCGCTTTGCGGGCGATAACGGCGGCGGCTGACGCCTTTTTTGCGCGGGCGGTGCGTTCCTCGGGCGTCATGGTTTCGAGGGAACGCTTTCCGCCGATCTTGCCACCCTTCGCCCCTTGCATGCGGAAGTATTCCAGCACGTCCGGCGGGAGTATTTCCTTCGGCATGTCATCATCTTAACCCGGTTTTGGTAGTGTTCATGAGCATTCTCTATTGATATCTAAAGGGGGTTTAGGTAAAATAGTGAATATGAAGGCAATTGGATACGTCCGGGTGAGCACTGAGAAGCAGGCGGATTCTGGCGTTTCGCTGGAAGCGCAAGCGGAGAAGGTCCGCGCTATGGCCGTGGTTCAAGGCGCGGAACTGGTGGACGTGATCGTCGACGCGGGCGAATCCGCAAAATCCCTGAACCGTCCGGGCATGGCGCGGCTGATGGCGCTTGTGGAATCCCGTGCGGTGGATACAGTCATCATCGCGAAGCTGGACCGGCTCACCCGTAGCGTGGCGGACTTGGCCGAACTCCTGAAGCGTTTTGAGCGGCGCGGGGTGTGTCTGGTGAGTGTGGCGGATTCACTAGACACCCGGACGGCCGCGGGCCGCTTGGTGCTGAACATCATGACTTCGGTAAGCCAATGGGAGCGGGAAGCCATCGGAGAGCGTACTCGGGACGCCATGCGACACAAGCGGGCCAATGGTGAGCGTGTCGGGACAGTTCCTTTCGGCTACCGGGCGGGGGTGGATGGCTTGCACCTGGAAATGGACCCGGCGGAACAAGGCATTCTGTCCCAAATCCGCGAACTGAAGGCGGCGGGCCACACCACCCGGCAAATTGCCGGCGAACTGAACCGGCAGGGCTTCACCACCCGGCGCGGAACCGAATGGCGCTTTCAGTACGTGGCGGAAGCGCTGCGGGCGGCATAGGGCGGGCGAGGATTCGAGAACGGTATGGCAAAGCAGACAGACAAGGCGAAGAACACGGGACCGGCGGAGAATCGGGCGTGGTTCGAGCGGAAGGTGGCCGAACTGAAAGCCGAACTGGAGAAGCTGCCAGTGGACAGGCAAGCGCTACTTAAGCGGGAACTTGAAGCCGAACCGGACCTCTCCCGGCAGCGGCAGCTTATGCGGAACTACGGAGGTGACTAGTACCATGACGGGAATGCTCGCCGTCTACCGTCGCCACACTGCCTCATGCCCGCACGCCGGCCAAGGCCGCGCTTGGCTGAAGTGCAAATGCCCGCTGTGGGCAGACGGTATCCTGGACGGCCGGGAGATGCGGCGGAGCCTGAAGACCCGGAACCTGCAGCGGGCCTACGCCGATGCCGAGCGGCTGGAAGGCGGGAAGGTCAACCCGGCAAAGCCGATCGCCGACGTGCTGAAAGAGTGGCTGGCGACGATGGCCGAGCGGGCGCCGGAGACGCGGAAGAAGTACAAGCGGGTGGCGGCCCTACTGGGCGACTTCTGCCGGGCTCGCGGCGTCACGGTGGCTGACCAGATCGGCATCGAAGACATCGACGCCTATCCGCGGTGGCGGGAGTGCGCGGCGATCACGCTCCGCAAGGAACTGGAGACGATCAAGGCGATCATGGCCTGGGCGATGGAGCGCGGCTGG
>JAPKYX010000210.1 GCA_026394075.1 Acidobacteriota bacterium | reverse complement strand
GACGCACTTCACCCATTTGGTGCCGCCGCGGATATTGATGCTGATCTTTGCGGGCGTGTTGCTGGTGGTGGGCACCTTGATGTTGACCCGGCGCAATGCCTTGACGTGCAGCCAGCCCTGCCTGCCGCCGCGCTGCTTTACGATTGCGTTCTCGATCGGGCTGTTGACCGGACTGCTGGGCGTGGGCGGCGGCTTTCTGCTGGTGCCGGCGCTGATGCGCTTTGCCGGGCTGCAAGCGCGCGCCGCCGCCGGTACGTCGCTGGCGTTGATCAGTCTAAACTCCTTTGTCGGCCTCGCCGGGCAGTTGCGGTTTGTTTCGCTTGACTGGGCGGCCGCGGCCAGCATGCTGGTGTTTGCCGTGGTGGGCCTGGTGGCCGGGTTGGCGCTGGCTCCACGGATGCAGGGGGACCACCTGAAACGCGCGCTGGCAGTACTTTTGGTGGCCATCGGCCTGGGAATCGGCATAGCCAACCTGGCGGCAATGGCATAAACTGAATGTCAACAGCATGATTTCCGTCGTTATTCCCATCCACAATGAGGAACCCTCGATCCTCCCGCTATACGACCGGTTGACGGCGGTCATGGAGAAGGTCCAGAAGCCTTACGAGCTCATTTTTATTGACGATGCCAGCAATGACCGGAGCTTCGATTTACTGGCCAATCTGGTGGAAATCGATTCCCGGCTCAAGGTGATCCGCTTGCGCCGTAATTTCGGCCAGACAGCGGCCCTGTCAGCGGGATTTGACGAAGCCCAGGGCGAGATTATCATCTCGATGGATGGCGACCTGCAGCATGCACCGGAAGACATTCCGCTCCTGCTGGAGCGAATGAACGAGGGCTACGACATCGCCAGCGGCTGGCGAAAGAACCGGGTGGATAACCTCTGGTTACGCAAGATCCCTTCCCGCATCGCCAATTACATGATGCGCCAGGCTTCCGGCGTGGACCTGCACGACTTTGGCACCACCTTTAAGGCTTACCGTTCCGAGGTATTGAAGGACGTCAATCTCTACGGAGAGTTGCACCGCTTCATTCCGGCCCTGGCCAGCTTCTACGGCGCGCGCGTGATTGAGGTGCCGATCGCCAACATCAACCGCCCGGCCGGGCAGTCGCATTACGGAATCGGACGAACGTTCCGGGTGCTGTTCGACATCCTGACGATCAAGTTTCTGTTGAAGTACTTCACGCGGCCGATGCACTTTTTCGGCAAGCTAGGCTTGGCTGGCGTAGGGATTGGCGGCATGATCATGGCCTATCTGGCCGTATTCAAGCTGCTGGGCGGCGAACTGGTGCAAGACCATGGTCCGCTGATGATCGCGGGCGCCCTGTTGTTGCTGGGCGGCATTATGATGTTCTCCACGGGACTTTTGGGTGAAATGATGATGCGCACTTACTTTGAGAGCCAGGGACGGCGGATTTATGCCGTTCGCGAGATCCGCACCCGCCGCGAGGCGCAGGAAGCAGGCGGCGCGCGATGAAGACGCTGCTGATCTTCACGACGCTGGCGGCTTGGGCCGTCGGCCAGGAGATCGCACCGTCATCTCCTGACTTCTTTGAAGCGCGAATCCGCCCCGTGCTGGTGGAGCGCTGCCAGGGTTGCCACAACCCCAAGGCGAAGACGGCCGGGTTGGATTTGACGACTCCGGCGGGCTTGGGCAAGGGTGGCGAATCGGGTCCCATTGTCGATATCCAGAAGCTGGACGAAAGCCGCATTCTGCGCTATCTGGGCTATCAGGAGAAGGTCAAGATGCCGCCCACCGGCAAGTTGCCCACGGCACAGCTAGAGGACTTCAAGGCTTGGGTGACCTCGGGCGCCAAGTGGGGCGCGGAGAAAGTGGAGTTCGCCGCCGCCGCCAAAAAGAAGGGCATTACAGAAGCCCAGCGCCGCTTCTGGGCGTTCCAGCCGCGCAAAGCGGTTTCGGCGCCGGAAGTGCCCGGGGCGACCACTCCGGTTGACGCCTTCATTCTGGCCAAGCTGAACGAGAAGCAACTAGGGCTGGCCAAGCCCGCCGACAAGCTGACACTGTTGCGTCGCGCCACCTATGACCTGACCGGTCTGCCGCCCACCATCGAAGAGATTGACACCTTCATGAAGGATGGGTCAGCCAACGCTTTCGAGAAGGTAATCGACCGGCTGCTGGCTTCGCCACGCTATGGCGAACGCTGGGGCCGCCACTGGCTGGACGTCGCCCGCTACGCGGATTCGACCGGTGCGGATGAAGACCACCGCTATCCGGACGCCTGGAAATATCGCGACTATGTGATCGATTCGTTCAACCGCGACGTGCCCTACAACAAGTTTGTCCAGGAGCAGATCGCGGGCGACCTGCTGCCGCCCGAAGGCGAAGACATTAAGATTGGCGTGAACCGTCGCGGCATTGTGGCGACTGGTTTCCTGGCCGTCGGTCCGCGTCTGATTGCCGAGCAGGACAAGAAGAAGATGTTCTACGACTTTGTCGATGAACAGATCGCCACCACGTCGCGCGCCTTCCTTGGCCTGACGCTCGATTGCGCGCGCTGCCACGACCACAAGTTCGACCCGCTGCTGCAGAAAGACTACTACTCGATGGCGTCCATCTTCGCCTCGACCAAAGCGTTTACTGATTGGAAAGCCCACGTCAGTGTGATGTACCGGCCGGCGCTGGTGTCGAAGGAAGAGTTCGGCAAGTGGGAAGCCGCCCAGAACAAGGTGAAGGCCAAGAAGGGCGAGATCGAGATGATTGATCAGGAGCAAGCGACGCTGCGCATGAACCGCTTGTCTTCACAAGTCGCCGACTTCATGACGGGCAAGCCTGGTCTCGACGCCACAGTGGCGGCTACGTGGGCCAAGTACCTCGGCAAGAACGATGACGTCCGGCCGTATCTGGCCCGTTGGGAAGCTGCGGCCAAGGCCGACGCTGCTGCCCGCCGTGCCGTCGCCGAAAGCTACCAGAAAGAATTTTCGGCCAGCGCCAACGCCTACATGGCGGCTGTCGACAAGTGGCGCAAGGCGGTGGAGAGTGCCCGCAAAGAAGGCTTGCCCGGTCCGGACAAGCCCAACTTCGACAACTCCAGCCACCGGTTCTTTGAGGACATCTTCCTTGATAAGAATGGGCCGTTCGCATCTCCCAGCAAGGACATCGACAAGACTTATCCCGCCGATGTTCAGGCCAAGCGCGCAGCACTCTCCGGGGAACTGGAAGCTCTAAAGAAGGCTTCCCCGCCCGAGCCGGAGTTGGCCACTGGTGTCAGCGAAGGCGACCCCGTGACGCAGCATCTGTTCATCCGGGGTGATGTGGCCAACGAAGGCGAGATTGTCGCCAAGCAGTTCCCCGTGATCCTGGCGGGCGAAAATCAAGCACCGATCGTGAAGGGTTCCGGCCGTCTGGAGATGGCCCAGTGGATGACAAACCCGGACCATGCGCTGGTACCGCGCGTGATGGCCAACCGCATCTGGCAGTGGCATTTTGGCGAAGGCCTGGTGCGCACGCCTTCGAACTTCGGCCTATTGGGCGAGAAGCCCTCGCATCCGGAAATGCTGGACTGGCTGGCCAACAAGTTTGTGGCAGACGGCTGGTCAGTGAAGAAGATGCACAAGACGATCATGCTGACGGCTGCTTATCAGCAACAGAGCCTGATCACCAAGGACGCCTCCGTCAAGGACCCGGAGAATCGTCTCCTCTCGCACTTCCCACGACGCCGTCTGGCGGTGGAAGAGATCCGCGATTCGATGCTGGCGGTCGATGGCACCATTGACCTCACCATGGGCGGCACGTTGCAGGAAGGCACGGGCACCGACGGCGAGAACTCCTCCAAACGCATGTCGATTGACCCGGCCACCTCCAAGCGCCGTACGGTCTACATTCCGCTGCGCCGCTCCAATCTGCCGTCGCTGCTGAATCTGTTTGATTTCGGCGACGCCACCACCACCAACGAAGGCCGTTCCCGCACCAACGTCGCGCCGCAAGCGCTGTTTGCGATGAACTCACCGTTCGTCAATGCTCGCGCCGGAGTGCTGGCGGAGCAGACGCGGCAGATGCCGCTGGACCGCGTGGTCCGCGAAGGTTTTGTCCGTGTCCTCAACCGTGCCGCCAAAGAGAACGAAGTGACGGCGATGGTGGAGTTTATGAAGAAGTTCCCGGGCGACAGTGAGTTCGCCGCCCGTCGCAGTATGTTCCGGATTCTGCTTGGTTCCAACGAGTTCATCTATGTCGACTAACGCCTTTCAGCATGCGCAACAGTTTCTGACCCGCCGCGCCCTGCTGCGGCAGACGGCCTGTGGTTTTGGAACGCTGGGGCTCACCAGCATGGTGGCCCAACAGGCGGCGGCTGCGGCCTCGACGGGCAACCCGCTGACGGTCCGTGCCCCGCACTTCGCCCCCAAGGCCAAGCGGGTGATCTTCCTGTTCATGCACGGCGGCCCGTCGTCGATCGACACGTTTGATCCCAAGCCCAAGCTGGCGGAGCTTGATGGCAAGCCGCTGCCCTTCAAGCGTCCGTTGACGTTTGCGGAGGGCAAGATGGGCGGCCTGATGAAGTCCCCTTGGAACTTCAAGAAGTACGGCCAGAGCGGCATTGAAGTCAGCGACTTGTTCCCCAACGTCGCCAGTTGCGTCGATGACCTCTGCGTGGTCCGCAGCGTGGTGGGCGATAGTGTGGCGCATGGCGGCGCGTCGCTGCAGTTACACACCGGCTCCAACACCTTCACCCGGCCCAGCATGGGCAGCTGGGTGGTCTACGGCCTGGGCAGCGAGAATCAGAACCTGCCGGGCTACATCACCATCAAGCCCTCGCTGGCCCATGGCGGGGCCAAGAACTGGGCGTCGGGCTTCCTTCCGGCGGCATATCAGGGCACGGCCATCGGCAATGCGGGCATCAAGATCGAAGAACTGGCGGAGCCGATCGAGTACCTGTCGAACAAGGGCTACACGCCGGAGCAGCAGCGCTACGAGCTGGACATGCTGCAGAAGATGAACCGCGCGCACCAGTTTGAGCGCGAGTTCGACCCGGAGTTGGAAGGCCGCATCAACGCCTTTGAGCTCGCTGCCCGCATGCAGACTGAGGCACCGGAAGCGTTCGAGATCGAGAAGGAAACGGAAGCCACCCGCAAGCTCTACGGCTACGACAAGCCGGAGACCAAGGATTTCGCGTGGCAATGCATCATGGCCCGTCGCCTGGTGGAGCGCGGCGTGCGTTTTGTGCAATGCAGCCACAGCTACAAGTGGGATCAACACTCCGAGCTGGTGAAGCTGCACACACGCAATGCGCGCGAAGTAGACCTTCCCATTGCGGGTCTGCTGAAGGATCTGAAATCGCGCGATCTACTCAAGGACACGCTGGTCCTGTGGGGCGCGGAGTTCGGCCGCACGCCCGTGGCCGAAGGCGGCGACGGCCGCGATCACAACCCCTACGGCTACACGATGTGGATGGCCGGCGGCGGCGTGAAGCCGGGCTTTGTCTACGGTGCCACCGACGAGTTCGGTTACTACGCCGTCGAAGACCGCATGCACCTGCACGACCTGCACGCGACGATGCTGCACCTGCTCGGGTTCAACCACGAACAGCTAACCTACCGCTTCGCCGGCCGCAATTTCCGATTGACGGATGTGGCGGGCCAAGTGGCGCACAAGATTATCGCTTAGGCGTGATTTTTCGCCGCCAACTGGCGGATTTCCTCGTAAGTGTAGACGAAACGCCCAGCTTGCTCCTGCTGAGCCGCCGCGACCATCGCTTGGGCAACTGAGGCCGCCTCAATCGCACGATATTCCCGCAGTGGGCCGACTAGCAGAGGTGCCGTGAGACGCAGAATCCCTGCCATCAACGCCTCTCCGGGCCGGCTTTCCTTCCGATCGCCCAACAGCACGCTGGGCCGGAAGATGTGGGAGCGGGGGAAGCGTTGTTCGGCGATGCCTTCTTCCATCTCACCCTTCACCGCCAAGTAGAACGTGCCGCTGTTGCTGTCCGCCCCAATGGAGGAGACGACACAGAAGCACTGTGTCTCCCCCGCCCGGGCCCAGTAGGCGAAGTTGGCTACGGCGTCGTGGTCAACATGCCGGAAGGCTTCCTTGGAGCCGGCTTTCTTGATCGTCGTGCCCAACGCGCAGAAGGCATCGTCGGCAGAAACGGGTGGGATACTCCCCAGATCGGCAAAGCTGGTGACGATTTCGCGGTAGCGCGGATGCGTCACCTCCTGCGGCTTGCGCACCAGAGCGATCACCTGGGCGTAGGCCGGATGGTCCAGCAGCAACCGCAGGCAGTGGCCTCCGATCAGGCCCGTGGAACCGGCAATCAGGGCGATTTTGGAAGATGGCGCGCGCACGATGCTCATGGAGGAGTTACCGTAGTAGTAGAACATGTCCTGGGCATATCTTGAAGACGCTTCCGGCTACCGCGGCCATGCCGACGAGGTGCTGGTACCAAAAGACGAAGCTGAACTGCTGGAGATCGTCGCGCGCGCCGCTTCGACGAAGACGCCGATCACCATTGCGGGCGCGGGGTCCGGGTTGACCGGTGGCCGCTGCCCCGATGGTGGCTGGCTGATCTCGATGGAGAAGTTCAAGAAGATTGAGATCCATGACGGCTACGCGATCTGTGGCGCGGGCGTCCATCTGATGGACCTGCATTCGGCTGCGCGTAACGCCGGGCAGTTCTATCCGCCGGACCCGACTGAGACGCTGGCGGCCATCGGCGGCACCATCAACTGCAACGCCTCCGGCTCGCGGAGCTTCAAGTTCGGGGCAACGCGGCGTTGGGTGGAGCGACTGCGCGTGGTGCTGACCACCGGGCGGGTGCTCGACGTGAAGCGTGGCGACGCCATCGATTTTGACGTGCCCGAGATTCCGCTGCCGCGTGCCCGCAAGCACTCGGCTGGCTACCGCCTGAAGCCGGGTATGGACTGGATCGACCTGATCTGCGGCTCCGAAGGTACGCTGGGCATTGTGCTGGAGGCGACGCTCAAACTGCTGCCCGCCCCCAAGAGCATCCTGGCGGGAATTGTGTTCTTTAAGGGTGAAGACGACGCGCTCGATGCACTGGATGCCTGGCGGCCGATCGATGGCTTGCGCATGCTGGAGTACGTGGACGGCGATGCGCTGGATCTGATCCGGACCAAGTTCACCGAGCTACCCGCTGCCGCCCGCGCCGCGCTGATCGTGGAGCAGGGTGATGTCACCGATGCCGACATCGACGCCTGGAGCGACCGGCTGGATGAGTTCAAGGCACTGGCTGATATCTCCTGGTTCGGCTCGACCGATGCGGACCGGGAGCGCTTCCGCCAGTTCCGGCACGCGCTGCCGGAAACCGTGCTGAAGACGGTCGAGTCAAATGGTTTGACCAAGCTGGGCTCCGATTTTGCCGTGCCTGTCGATCGCGGCCGCGACATCCTGCGCTATTACCGGGAGCGCATCTCCGCCGATTACCCCGGCCGGTATTGCATCTTCGGCCACGTGGGAGACGCGCACCATCACATCAACATGCTGCCCGCCAACAAGGAAGAGGCCGAGATCGGCTGGCGCCTGTTCGACGAGTTTGCGCGTAAGGCCGTCGAAATGGGTGGCACGGTAGCGGCGGAGCACGGCCTGGGCAAGAAGAAGAAGCAGTATCTGAAATACCAGTTCACGCCGGAGCAGATCGCTTCCATGCATGGCGTCAAGCGCCGCCTGGACCCGGACTGGTTGCTGGGCCGCAATACGCTGTTCGACCTGCCGGCGGAGTTCGCCGCTTAAGGACTGTTGTCAGTCGGCCGGGCCGAAGACGTCGTCTGCGATGAACGAGGCTTGGTATTCGGGCAGGTTCAACTGGCTGACGGGCATCAGGCCCATGGGCCCATACACAGCCAAGCTGCGGTCGGCGGGGTCTACCACCCAGATGTGCGGGATGCCGAAGGCGGCGTACTCACGGCACTTGGTTTTCAGGTCGGCGAGGCGGTCGCCGGGGGAAAGGACTTCCGCAACGACCAACGGAGGCTGGCTCGGGTAATCGCCAGCGGGGCGATTAGGATAGGCCATGAGGTCGGGAATTCTTACGCAGTCTTCCATAATCAGACGGACGCAAGCACCCACCCAAACGCCCTTGCCATTCAGCAGGAAGAGCAATGACGTCTGAGCATCGCTGTGGCTTACGTCGGACATCTCCCTCTCCACCAACTCTCCAGCCACCCACTCCGGCTCCCATTCGTAGCTGGTGCGGAGGTACTCGTTCAGGGAGATTGTCGCGGTCGCCATGCCCATAATCTACTCCAGTGCCGGGCCGACAGTGAGCGCGGGCGGTTCACTGCCCCTTTGGGAGAGCCGCAACCGGCGGGGCTGCTTCGTGCAGTCCGGGAGGGTGAGGTGAAGGTAGTAATCCAACTGGTAGCGCCAGGCGCGATGGAGGCTGTCGACGCAGACTTCCCCCGCGTGACCGGCCACGATCTGCGATAACACCCGGGCGCTGGCCCGCTCATCGACGGCGGGCGCGACACGGAACATCACCAAACCCAGACACATCAGGCAGGTCAACGCGAGGGCCACGGTTCCGCGCCAAGCCGCGACACCCGCCGCTCCAATGGCGAGCAGCACCATGGGCGCCACCGGCAGCTGCCAGGAGGCCCGGGAAAGCCCGCTAGCTAGCGCCTCCGGCAGTACGGTGATCAGCGCGGGCGTCAACCCCAGCAGCGCGCCACAAGCCGCCAACCAAGCCCAGGAGCGCTTCGATTCAGCCAGGGCCAACGCACAAAGCACGGCAAGCGGCGGCAGCAGCGGCAGAATATAGCCCGGCAGCTTGTTGCGCGACACCGAAAAGAACACTAGGCCCCACAATAGCCAGCCCCAAAGAAACTTCTCCTGATCGGTCCTGGGACGCCGGAGCATCGCCACCAGCGGCGTCCAAGGGAACAGCATCCCCAGCAGCACCGGCAGGTAGAACCAGGCTGGCTGTACGTGCTGCAAGGCGGTTTCAGTAAATCGAGAAAAGTGATGCTTGATGAAGAACTCATCAATAAACACGCGCCCGTGGCGGAGCGTCATCAAGACGTACCAGGGTCCGGCGACCGCCGCCAGCGCCGCCGCCGCATAGCCGAACTGCCGCCACTGCGCGCGGCAGAACCACAGCGCGGGCACCACCAGCACCAGCGGCACCAGCCCCTTGGCCAACACCGCTACGCCCAGCATCGCCCCGGCCACGACAATCGCCCCATCCATCGCCAGCAGCATCGCTGCGCCCAGGGCGGCCGCCAAGGGCAGATCCATCACGGCAATACGGCTTTCGGCGATCCAACCCACGGTGGTGGCCAGAATCAGTGACGCGGTCCAGGCCAGGTCTTCGGAGAACCGGCGGCGCAACAGCCGCCAGAAGAAGACCAGGAATCCGGCACCGGCCAGCGCATTTAACAGCCGCGGTGACAGGTCGTCGCCCAGCCCTAGCTTGAACGCCAGCGCCTGTCCCCAATACTCCAGCGCGGGCTTCTCAAACCATCCGGTGCCTTCCAGGCGTGGCGTCAGCCAATCGCCGGACTGCGCCATCTCTCGGGCCACCATCGCGTAGCGCGGCTCATCCGGGCCCACTAAACCAATGGCCGTCAAGCCGGAGAGATAGAAGGCGAATAAAAGGAATACGGCGGCAAGACGCCAGGGGCGGGACACGTTTTTGAGTTTAGCCGTTCGAGCGGAATCCGGTGCGGACGGGCCTCAAGCGCGTAGCTCGAAGCCCTGCGCGCGGAGATGTTCGATCAGGCGGGTCCGCTCGGCGGTTACTTCCTCGCCCGTCAACGTGCGATCGGGCCGCGAAATGGTTAGCCGGTAGAGCAGGCTGCGGCGGCCGTCCGGCAGCCGGTAGTCTTCGATAAAGACCGCGCCCGGCATGTGCTGGGCGACATCGCCCGCCAGCGCCCGCGCATCCACCACCACGGCCAGGTCAAACGAGCTGGACGGGAACTTGTTGACGGCGGTATAGGCGACGGTTCGACCGGTGGCCAGCTTCTCCATGGTCCGGAGATTCAGCTCCAGCACCGCCGCCCGGCCCACTTCGACAAAACTGGGGTGGAACTCAAACAGACGCCCCACGGACGTGTCCCCGGCCATCACGGCCACAGTGCGCGCCGGATGTTCGAAGGAGCGCACACCCGCCACGGCCCGGAAGCTTGCCTCCGGCAATAGGTCCAGCGCCAGTCGCTTCAGCTGGTTCAACCCGGCAACGCCGTCATCTTTCGCATAGACCACCGCCACCAGATGCGGCACTTCGTCGGGCAGCCCTTCGGGCCGCTTGTGGATCTCACGGCCGATCTCAAACAACCGGAACTGATCAAAGTGCTTGCGGTTGTCGTCGATGTTCTTCCAGATCTTGGGCAGCAGCGAAATACGCAGCAGCGCCTGATCTTCCGCAATCGGGTTCAATACACGGAGGTGATCCGCCGGGTCAAACCCGAACTTCCGCGCTTCCGCGTCGGCCACAAACGAATAGTTGTGGACTTCCGTGAAGCCCACGTGGGTCAGGTGGCGGCGGAGGCCATTGTGAAAGGCCCGCTCGCGGTTGATCTTCGGCGGTACCACGTCCATCCGCGGAGCGGTGGGCGTGATGGAGGCGTAACCGATGATGCGGCCCACCTCTTCCACTAGGTCGGCATCCATCGAGATGTCCTTGGTGGCGCGCCAGGACGGCACGGTCACTTCCAGTTCGCCGTTGGCCGACGTGACGCCAAACCCGAGCGCC
Source organism: Acidobacteriota bacterium (assembly GCA_026394075.1). Lineage (GTDB taxonomy): Bacteria > Acidobacteriota > Terriglobia > Bryobacterales > Bryobacteraceae > JAPKYZ01. Next base: position 8,818 of record JAPKYX010000210.1, on the reverse strand, counting down.
TCCAGAATGCTGACCACTTCGTTTTGCCCGATGGTCCGGCCCAGTTTCTTGGCCATCCACGGCATGCTGATCCGGATCGGAGCCGGTGCCACTGCCGGGCCCCGCACGTCGGCCACACCACCGGCCAAGCGCGCTTCCGGACACACCAGCTTCATCAGCGCGATCGCGCGGGCGATGCCGCGGAGCGTATTCTCCGGGTCCAGCGACTTCTCAAAGCGCATCGAGGCATCCGTGCGCAGTTTCAACTTCACGGTCGCTTTGCGCACCGCCACCGGGTTCCAGTTGGCCGCTTCAAAGATGATCCGGGTGGTCGAATCGCCGATGGCGCTGGGGTCGCCGCCAATGATTCCGGCGATGGCCAAGGGGCCGTCCAAGCCGCCGACAACGATCATCGACGGATCCAGGTCATAGGTTTCGCCATTCAAGGCTTCCAACCGCTCGTTGGCTTTGGCGGCGCGCGCGATCAGCGTTTGCCCTGGCACCTTGTCGGCGTCAAAGGCGTGCATCGGCTGCGGCAGCTCCGCCATGACGTAGTTGGTGATGTCGACGATGTTGTTGATCGGATTCAGGCCCACGGCCTGCAGCCGGTATTGGAACCACAAGGGAGACGGGGCGACCTTGACGTTCTCAAACACGACGGCGCTGAACCGGGGGCACAGCGTGAAATCTTCGATCTGAACGTTCACCTGCGGCTCACCGGAGGGGAGCAACGAGATGTCCGTCGGGTCCTTCAACTCGAGTCCGAACGTGGCCGCCACTTCACGGGCCATCCCGAAGTGACCCCACAGGTCCGGCCGGTGCGTCAGGGACTTGTTGTCGATGTCGATGACGGCATCGGGCACGAGGCCCGGCAGCGGGTCACCCACCGCGACATCGGTCAGCTCCACGATCAGGTTATGGTCGCGATTGATGCCCAGTTCGTCGCCGGCGCACAGCATGCCTTCGCTCCCGACACCGGCGATCTTCTTGACGCCCAGCGGCCAGTAGGCCGTCAGCAATCCGGCGCGGCAATTGGGCGCGCCGCAGACCAGCGTCTTGCGGCCATAGCGGCCGGTCTCGACGACGGCCTTGACGTTGGGACTGCCGGCAATGGGCTCAACTGATTCGACGCGGGCCACGCACACGTCCTTCAGTTGCGGAGCATGATCTTCCACGCCTTCGCATTCGGCGGTCCGCATGGTGATCTGACGCCCCAATTCGGCGCCATCGGCAGTGAGACCGGGGACATAGTCCGCCAGCCAGTTGCGGGAGAACTTCATGCGCGCGGCCCTCCGAACTGGTTCAAGAACCGTAGGTCGCCCGAGTTGATCCAACGAATATCATCAATCGCGTAACGCATCATCACCAACCGGGTCAGGCCCAGGCCAAACGCAAACCCGCCCCACTCGGCGGGATCCAGTCCGCCCAGCTTCAACACTTGTGGATGCACCAGACCACACGGCAGCAGTTCCACCCAGCCGGAGTGCTTGCACACCGGGCAGCCGGAGCCTTCGCAGACCATGCACTGAATGTCCAGCTCAAAGCCCGGTTCGACGAACGGGAAATAGCCCGGCCGCAACCGCACCGTCACGTCCTCGCGACCAAAAATCTTGGCCAGCAGCGTCTTCATGAAGTAGGTGAGGTTGGCGATGGAAACATCGCGGTCCACCATCATGCCTTCCAGCTGCGTGAACGTATGTTCGTGGCTGGCGTCCACTTCTTCATTGCGGAAGACGCGGCCGGGGGCGATCATGCGGAAGGGCGGCTTAAAGGTCTGCATGCCGCGGACCTGGACGGGCGACGTGTGGGTGCGCAGCAGATGCCCGCCTTCCACCCAGAACGTGTCCTGCATGTCGCGCGCCGGGTGCGTGGGCGGGATGTTGAGGGCGTCAAAGTTGTGGAACTCGGTTTCCACCTCCGGACCATCCAGCACGGCAAAGCCCATCGAAACAAACAACTCTTCAATCTCGGTCTGGATCTGCGTGATCGGGTGCATGGCCCCGGGAGCCAAGCCCGACGGCGGCACCGTGAGGTCCAGCCATTCCGCTTCCAGCCGCTGCATTAGCGCCGCACTCTTGAAGGCTGCCTGACGCGCTTCGTAGGCGGCTTCCAGCGTCTGCTTGGCTTCGTTCAGCTTCTTGCCGGTGGCCACGCGCTCTTCGGGCGACAGCTTGCCCATGCCCTTCGACAGCTCGGCGATCAGCCCCTTACGGCCAATCAACTCGACGCGGACCGCTTCCAGTTCCTCCGGTGTGGGCGCGGAGTTCAGCCGCTCCAGACCGCCTTCCAGGGCAGCGAAAAGTTGTTCCATGACGGGTAAGGCGGAACTAGGCCGCAGTCTCCGCCGGCAGGAAGATCGGCGCTTGCACCATCTCCCAGCCCAGGTGGTTGAGGTAGAACAAAACGGCCTTCTCCGGGAACTGGCCGCGGAATTCCGTGGTACTGGCTGGCGTTCAGGTCCTTCTCGAAGAAGCCTTCGCTGTGGGGCACGCCCAAGTAGTTGAGCACCGCCACAATCATGTCCATATGGGAGATCAGGATCGCCTGCGCCAGCTCCGACGCCAGTTCCTCATCGCCATCCTTGAAGCGCTGCCAGAACTTGGGCGCTGACTTGCGCAGCGTCTCCGAATTCAGCTTGTTCAAGTGGAAACGGACCTTCAGGCGCTCATAGAGCTGGAAGCTCTTCAGGCGCCCAATCGACACAACGCGCAACAGATCGCCCAGGGTCTGCTCCCCGAGTCCGAGATAAACCTCACTTAACCGCATGTCCTTCTAATTTAGCATGTTAGGCTCTGGCGGGTGGCTGGCAGTGGCCGTGCATTCCAGGGAGGCTGCGGCAATCCAAATCGAGCTTGCTTGCATCAACTTCCGCCGATCCTACGCCGCTCGTGTTGCACCTGCCCGCTTGATGTACTGCGCAATCTCGGCCGGATTGGCGCCGATGGTGAGCAGGGAGCGCACCAGCAGATCGATCGACACCGACCGGTCGCCAGCCTCAATCTTGGCCACCCGAGACTGGCTTGAGCCCAGCCTTTCGGCCAGAGAGGTCTGCGTCAACCCGATCCGCTCCCGCTTCTGACGGACCCCGGCGGCCAGTGCCAGCTTCATCTCGACAAAGCGCGCCTCATGCTCATTCAGTTCCAAGAATTGCGCCGCGTCGCCAACGGCCCAACCAGCTTGTTCCAACCGCTTCCTCTTTGCCTCGTTCATCTCTGTTACCCCCTACCGCCGGATACCTTCAAATAGGCTGATAGCCGCTTCTGGCAGATTTCAATCACACTTGGCGGTGTGGCGGCAGTCTTCTTGCTGAACACCTCTAGAACGACAACCTCGCCAGCCGCCACATGATAGACGATGCGCCACGATTGATCGCGATCATGAATTCGAAGTTCATGGCACTGCGAACCAATCGAGGGCATCGGCCTGGAATGCGGCAGGCTCAAAACCTGCCCCTGTTGAAGGCGTCGCAAGAGCACACCTGCTTCCAGGCGGGCCGCTGCACTGAACGGAGGCGTCTTCACTTCTCCCTTCAGCCACACCAGCGGTTTGTTCGGCCGCGTCCCCATCAGAATCTATGTCCAATATGACATATTTCCCCGGTACAACACGCATCCGCGCCTTCAGGCGATTAGATCCCGCACGACACTGCCCGCCACATCGGTCAGGCGGAAGTCGCGGCCGGAGTAGCGGTAGGTGAGCTTGGTGTGATCCAGGCCCAACTGGTGCAGGATGGTCCCGTGCAGATCATGCGGATGCACCGGCTTTTCGATGGCGCGGAAGCCGAAGTCGTCGGTTGCGCCGTGGGCATAGCCGCCCTTGAAGCCGCCCCCGGCCACGACCGTCGAGAAGCCGTGGTTGTTGTGATCGCGGCCGTTCTGCACGTCCACCAGGCCGGATACTTCGACGGCGGGCGTGCGGCCGAACTCGCCACCGATGATGACGATGGTCGATTTCAGCAGGTCGCGATCCTTCAAGTCCTGCAGCAACGCGGCCATGGGCTTGTCAGCGGTGGAGGCCAGGCGGGCGTGCTTGGTGATGTCGTCGTGGTTGTCCCACGGCTGATCGTCGCCATAGTAGACCTGCACCATCCGCACGCCCCGCTCCACCAGACGGCGAGCGAGCAGGCAGCCCCGGGCGAAGTCCCCTTCCCCGTAGCTTTCGCGGGTCTTCACCGATTCCTTGCGCACGTCAAAGGCATCCATCGCCTCGGCTTGCATGCGATAAGCCATCTCAAAGGAGGCGATCGAGGCTTCCAGCGACGGGTCCGCGCCTTCACGCGCCAGTTGCATGCGGTTCAGCTTGGTCAGCAGTTCTACTTGCTGGCGCTGCTGGTCGCTCGTCAAGCTGCGGTTGCGGACGTCGCGGATCAGCTCTTCCGGGTCGTCTGACTTGTTGCGGACGTAGGTGCCCTGGTAGATGCCCGGCAAGTAGGCTGAGGACCACAACTGCGGCCCGATCACCGGGTAGCCCGCGCACAGGACAACGAAGCCCGGCAGGTTCTGGTTCACTGTGCCCAGGCCGTAGGTCAGCCAGGCACCCATGGAAGGATGGCCCACCAGCACGTGGCCGCAGTTGAGCATGGTCAGCGACGGCTCATGATTGGGCCGCTCGGTATGCATGGAGCGGATGACGCAGAGGTCATCGGCATGCTTCCCCAAATTTGAAAAAATCTCGCTGATCTCTAGACCGCTCTGGCCGTAGCGGTTGAACTGGAACGGCGACTTCAGCAGCGTTCCGGTTTTGCGCTCCGTCTTCAGGTTCGGCGTCGGCGCCTTCTGCCCGTGATACTTGGTCAGCATCGGCTTCGGGTCAAAGGTGTCCACCTGGGAGGGGCCGCCATTCAGGAACAGGTAGATGACGTTGGTGGCTTTGGCCGGAAAGTGGGGCGCGCGGACGCTCATGGCGGACTTGGCTTGCTCTGCCGCTTGGGCTGCCTGCGTAGCCAAGCCCAGCATGCCAAAGCCGCTGCCCATGGTCTTCAAGATGTCTCGGCGTGTGCGCATGGGGGGCTCCTAATTCCAGTAAACGAACTCATTGGCGGCCAGCAATACCTGGGCATACTGCAGCCACGTGCCGCCGGACTTCAAGTAATCAAGACCGGCCTGCACCTCCGCCTTGGTGGGGGCACGCTGATAGAGCTGCCGGTAGGCGGCGGCAATGCGAGCCGAGTCGGCACCGGCCTTCTCCAGGCGGCACGAAAGTTCGTCCGCGCGCCGCTCCAGGAACGAGCTGTTCAGCAGGTAGAGGCGTTGCAGTGGAGTGGACGTCTCGATGCGCCGCTCGCTTGTCGAGTTGGGGTTGGCAAAGTCGAATAGCGAGAGCGTGGGGTCCAGATCGCGGCGGCTGATGAAGCCATAGACCGTGCGGCGCTTGTTCGATTCATCGGAAAGCCGGCGCGGTTGGCCGCCCGCCTCCAGGTTCAATTCGCCCGTGGCCCACAGCAGCGAATCGCGCAGGGTCTCGATGTCCAGGCGACGGCGGTTGAAGCGCCACTGGTACCGGTTGTCGCCATCGATCCCGGCGCTGGCCGCGGTCTGCGTGGATGACACCTGATAAGCCTGCGAGAGCATGATCTCGCGGTGCAGCTTCTTCACGGACCAGCCTTGATCCATCAACTGGCCAGCCAGATAGTCCAGCAGTTGCGGGTTGCTGGGCGTCTCGCCCAGCTTGCCGAAGTTCGATGACGTGCCCACCAGGCCGCGCCCAAAATGGCCCTGCCAGATGCGGTTGGCCATCACGCGGGCGGTGAGCGGGTTGTCTTTGCTAGCGATCTGCTCAGCGAGTTCCAGACGCCCACTGCCTTGCATAAACCGGCCCGCCTCGGGCTTAGCGAGAATGGCCAGCATGCGCCGGGTCGCCACTTGTCCCAGGTTGTCCGCACTGCCGCGGATGCGGACGCGGATGTCTTTGGGCTCCTTTACGTCGGACAGGGTTTGCAGGAAGGGGTACCGTTCCGGGAGCGAATCTTCCAACTTCTTCACCTGCTGCCGCAACGTCTCGACGCGCGCCAGCACGGGCGCACTGAGGAAGCGGTCCAGGTCACGATCCTTGAAATAGAGCACCGACGCCCGCTTCTCCTGGAACAGATCACGCCACAGGTAATGCTTGTCGCGGGGTAAGGAAAGCAGGTCCGCCGAGGAGAGATCGCCACGGTTGGGATTGGACCCCAGGCGGATGTGGTTCTCGTCATCCACCTTTTCCTTCTCCGCCAGCACTTCCAGCACCAGCGTTTGCAGCTGATCGGGGTTGTGGCTCTTTAGAAAGGGATGCTCATGCGTCTTCTGCTTGAGGTACGTGCGCCACCGTTCTAGCACGCCGGCATCGAGATCACCCACCGGCGCTGTGCCCTCGATCGCGCGAAGGTAGCGTGCGGTGTCATGCGCAAAGATCTTCGCCAGCTCTTTGGCATGCGCATTCTGCACGTCCAGCAGTTCCTTGCGCTTGTCGGCGAGCCGCTTTTCGTGGTCTTTGAACGCCTGCACGATGACCGGATCAGCCAGCGGATACTCGTCTTTTTCGGTTGAAGAAAAGATGCCCAGCAGGGAGTAGTAGTCGGTGGTGGGGATGGGATCGAACTTGTGGTCGTGGCACTGCGCACACGCCACGGTTAACCCCAGAAAGCCTCGCGTGGCGGCGTCCACTCGATCATCCTGCTGCTCGGGCGACAACGCAAAGAAGCCGGTCCCGGCGGCCAGATTCTTCTCCTGCCCCTTAATCAGGTCGCCCGCAAACTGCGCCTTCACGAACGTGTCGTAGGGCATGTCGCGGTTGAAGGCATTGATCACCCAATCGCGATACCGGAACGCGCTGGGATGGGGGATCTCAAACTGCGACGCCAGTTGATCATCGGAATAGCGCGCCACATCCAGCCAGTACCGGCCCCAACGTTCGCCGTACTGCGGCGAGGCAAGCAATTTGTCGATCAGCTTCGGCCAAGCATCAGGCGACTTGTCGGCCACAAATGCCTCCACCGAGGCCGGATCGGGCGGCAGGCCCAACAGGTCGATCGTGGCGCGGCGGATCAGTGTTCGGCGATCAGCGCTCGGGTTGGGCTTTAGGCCCTTGGCATTCAGGAGCCCCAGCCACAGAGAATCAATCGAGCCACTGGGCGTCCGCTTGACCGGTTGAAATGCCCAGTAGGCGCGCTGCTCCGCCGAGATGCGGTACTCGGCGGGCGGTGGCAGGTCTTTGGAGGCGCGTTCAGGCCAGACCGCGCCGGCCTCCACCCAGGCCCTCAAATCGGCTACTTCCGTATCCGGCAACTTGCCCGCGGGTGGCATCTTCAGCTTGGCGTGCGAATGGCTGACGGCGGCGATCAACAGGCTTTCACCCGGCTTACCCGGCACCACGGCGGCGCCGGAATTGCCGCCTTTCAGCGCGGCTTCACGCGAAGTGAGGTCCAGCCCGCCCATGCGCGAGTTCGAATGGCAGGCGTAGCACTTGCCCGCCAGCACCGGCCGGACCTTCATCTCGAAAAACTCCGCCGGGTCCGCGGCCCAGGCCAGCGTCACCGGAATCAGCGCGATCAGCGTTCGCATGGGATTGATGGCATGAGTTTATCATCCCGGTCCGCGGCTGAAGGGGTAGAATGCAAGGGCATCCACCCATGAACCTTCTATTTCTGGCAACCGTCCTGGCCGCCGGGCCGGTGTTTGAGACGCAGGAACTGTTTCCACCCGAAAAGTGGCACAACCACTCGTCTTCGATCGTTGAACTGCCCAATGGCGACCTGATGACGGTCTGGTTCCATGGCTCAGGCGAGCGCACCGCCGATGACGTGGTGGTGCTGGGGTCGCGCTGGGTGAAGGCGAAGAAGGCGTGGACTGCGCCGATGCCGATGGCGGATGAGCCGGGGTTCCCCGACACCAATCCGGTGCTCTACCTCGATTCGCAGAAGCGGCTGTGGCTCTTTTGGGCGCAGATCCTGGCGAACGAATGGCATACCGCGCTCACGCGCTACAAGGTGGCCACGGACTACCGCAACCCCAACCAGCCTCCGAACTGGAACTGGTCCGGCAACGTGATCGTGATCCCCAAGAACATCGCCGCCAAGACGAAAGAGGCGTTTCCGGCCCGCGACAAGCAGAATGAGCGGGCCAACGACAAGTACTTCTCGCGCCTCGGCTGGTTCACGCGGACGCACCCGATTGAGCTGCCCACGGGCCGACTGATCGTGCCGATGTATTCCGACGGCTATTCCTACGGCATCATGGCGCTGTCGGACGACCATGGCCAAACCTGGTTCGGCAGTGAGCCACTAGTCTGCGCCGGGTGCATTCAGCCGAGCGTGGTGCGCAAGAAAGACGGCACGCTGGTCGCCTACATGCGCGACAACGGCCCGCCACCCAAGCGCGCCATGAAGTCCGAATCAAAGGACAACGGCGTCACTTGGTCATTGGGTGTAGATACTGACATCCTGAACCCCGGCTCCAGCCTGGAAGCCATTTCACTGAAGTCCGGCGAATGGGTGATCGTCTACAACGACACCGAGAAGGATCGCGATTCGCTCCGCATTGCGCTATCGGACGACGAAGGGGCCACCTGGAAATGGTCCCGCCACATCGAAAAGAAAGCCGGCGAGCGCTTCCACTACCCGTCCGTCATCCAAGGCGCCGACGGTGCCATCCACGTCACCTATAGCTTGTTCAAAGAAGCGGGCAAGACCATCAAGCATGCCAAGCTGAACGTCGACTGGATCAAACAGGGCGATCGGTAAGCCATTCGGGCGGAAATTCGCCTCGGCCCCAGGCGCAAGTTTAGGGGGGGTGCCGACTAGCCCCATGCGTCAGCTTGGGGCTTTTTCACGACCCCGCAGAAGCCCCAAGCGTGAGCTTGGGGC
>JAPKYX010000065.1 GCA_026394075.1 Acidobacteriota bacterium | reverse complement strand
TACGTCACGCCAGGCTCAGTGATCGACGTCGAAGCGCAGCACCGCGGCACCAGCGTCTACTTTCCGGATCGGGCGATTCCGATGCTGCCGGTGGAGCTCTCCACCGACATCTGCTCACTGCGGCCCAACGTGGACCGGCTGACCGTTTCCGCGCTGCTCGAGATCGACCACCAGGGCGAGACCGTGGCCGCACGCTTCACCCCCAGCGTGATCCGATCCTCGGCGCGCATGACATACACCCGCGTGCACGAGATTTTGGAAGGCGAGCCGGCCGGTGCCGACTACGAAAAGTTCGCACCGATGCGGGACTTGGCCTTGATCCTGCAGAAGAAGCGCGACCGTCGCGGATCCATTGATTTCGACTTGCCGGAAGCCTTCATTGAGTTTGACCAGCAAGGCAGCATGGTGGGTGTGTCGCGCGCGCCGCGCAACATCGCGCACCGGCTGATCGAAGAGTTCATGCTCGCCGCGAATGAGGCCGTGGCGACGCACCTGGAATCGAAAGGCATCCCCACGCTCTTCCGCATCCATGAAGTGCCGGACCCCAAGCGCGTTATGGAGTTTGAAGACACCGCCGCCCGATTTGGTGCCACCTTGGGCATGGGCCCTATCGCCGTGCGCCGCAACTACATGGTGCAGCGGACGCGCGACGGCCGCAAGATCCGCAAGGACGTCATCCTGGCCGACAATTCAGGACCGCTGGTGACGTCGAAGCACTATCAGAAACTGATCGCCAAGATCGCCGGCAAGGCCGAAGAGCGCGTGCTCAGCTACTTGATGCTGCGTTCGCTGAAGCAGGCTCGTTACGCCGCCGACAACGTGGGCCACTTTGCTTTGGCCGCGCCCAGCTACCTGCACTTCACCTCGCCCATCCGGCGTTACCCGGACCTGATCGTCCACCGCATCCTCACCGGTCGCGACCGGCCCGCTGAAGAAGAGTTGCGGCAGTTGGGCGACGATTGCAGCTTCACCGAACGCCGCGCCGCCGAAGCGGAACGCGAATTGGTGGAGTGGAAGAAGGCCCAGTTCATGATCGACCGCGTGGGCGAAGACTTCCCCGGCGTCATCATCTCGGTCGTCAAATCCGGCTTCTTCGTCGAACTCGATTCGCTCTTCATCGAAGGCCTGGTGCTGGCCGACATGATCCCCGGTGACCGGTTCACCTATCAGGAGAACACCCGCACGCTGATGGGACAGCGGACGAAACGCCAGTTCAAGATCGGCGACAAGGTGCAGGTGGTGCTGGTCCGCGTGGATGCGGTGGAGCGGCGGCTCTACTTCATGCTGCTCGATGAAAGCCTGAAGCGCGGCGGCCCGCCGACCAAGCGCGCGGCCAGTGGCGAGGCACCTGAACCGGGTCAGCGGCCCGGCAAGCATGGCAACGGCGGCGGCAAGCAGAAGGGCAAACGCAAGAAGGATCGGCGGTAAGATCGAAGGGTGAAAAAGTGGTTGATCCGCGCCGCATTAGCCCTAGTCGCCTTTCTGGCGGTGTTCAACGTCTTCATGTATTGGCTGATGACGCGCCCGCCGGAGCAGTTTGCCCAAGGCGTCGCCCGTTTGCCGCAGCCCATGATGATGCTGTCGCCGTTTCCGGTGTTGTGGAACAGCGCCCGCGGGGGCACGCTCCAGATTGGCGATCAGGCACCGGATTTCAACCTCTCCACGTTTGACCGTTCGGCCACCGTGCAACTCTCCCAGAACCGCGGCGTGCGTCCCGTGGTGCTGGTCTTCGGCAGCTACACTTGACCGCCCTTCCGGCGGGAGGTTCCCGCCCTCAACAAGCTTTACCGCGAGTTCAAAGACCAGGCGGCGTTCTACATCGTCTACATCCAGGAAGCGCATGCCACCGACGGCTGGCAGCTGGATTCCAACGTCACGCAGAACGTCTTGATTGCCGACCCCAAGTCCGATGACGACCGCGCGCACGTGGCCGGGGCCTGCATCCGCAATCTGAAGATCGAGCTTCCGGCGTTGCTGGACACCATCGACAACGCCACCGAACGCGCCTACACCGGCTGGCCGGATCGCCTGTATGTGATCGGCACCGATGGCCGCGTGAAGTTTAAGTCCAAGCCCGGGCCGTTCGGCTTTAAGCCGGACCCGATGGCCCAAGCTTTGCGTCAAGAGCTTTCACAGCATCCAGCGCCAACTGCGCCACGTGCTTCGATTCGTTTATCAGCCCGCCCAGCGCCTCATCAATCTCGGCCGCCCGGAACTGCCGTAGTTGAGCTCGCGCGCGCCCGGTGAGCAATTCTGCAAGCGCGGAGCCCATGGCCAGGCATGCCGTGCAGCCCTTGGCTTTGAACGCGGCGCGAGTGATGACCCCCGCCTCACACTCCGCCGACAGACGCAGCATGTCGCCGCAAACGGGATTCATCACATCCACCTTCACCGCTGGAGCGTCCAGTTCGCCGGCATGGCGGGGGTTCTCAAAATGATCCAGCAGTTGCGGTGAGTGCACGTTTTTATTGTCGGCCACTGCTATTCTCATTAGCTTGGAGCTGATTCCGAAAACCGTCCATGCGCCCGAGATCGGGCAGGTCTGGCTGAACTCGCCACCGCTGTCGCTGAAGCAGTTGCGCGGCCAGGTGGTGCTGATCGATTTCTGGGACTACACCTGCGTCAACTGCCTCCGCACGTTGCCTTATCTGAAGGAGTGGCACCGGCGTTACGCAGCCCATGGTCTGCAGATCATCGGCGTCCACGCGCCCGAGTTCAGCTTCTCGAAGAACCGCGCCCACATTGAGCGGGCGATCACGGAGCACGGGCTGGAGTACCCGGTGGTGCTCGACAACGACTACGCCATCTGGCAGGCGTTCGCCAACAAGGCCTGGCCCGCAAAGTACGTGATCGACAAGGATGGCTACATCCGATTCTTCACGCTGGGTGAGGGCCATCACCAGGATGTCGAAGAAGCGATTCAGGAACTGCTGCTCGATGCCCGGCCGGGTGTGAAGATGCCGCCATTGATGACGCCGATCCGGGCGCTGGATGAGCCGGGTGCGTTGCAGCTTTGCCGCCGCCCGACACCGGAGCTCTATTGCGGCACCGGACGCGGGCGCATCGCAAATCCGGAGCCGGCGTTTGAGCCCGACAAGATGCTCGAGTTCCGCTATGGGACCGAGGTGCCTCCAGAAGATTTGATTGAGCTTGACGGCTGGTGGGCGACGACGCCGGAATCGGTGGTGGTGGCGGCTTCCATCCACGACCTACGCGGCTCGCGCCTGCGGTTGCGTTTTTCGGCAGCAGAAGTGAATGTCGTCATCCATCCCGAGAAGCCGGGAACGGTGGACGTCACCTTGGACGGGCAGCCGTTGAAAGCCTTGACAGTGGACGCGCCGCGCATGTACAACCTGTTCAGCGGTGACAAGTTCCGGCAAGGGTTGCTGGAACTCACCTGCCGCGCGACCGGCATGGAATTCTTCGCCTTCACATTTATCGGCTGTCTTGATGGTGTGCGCGGAGCGCGAGCATGATCCGGGTGGTGGCGGGCCTGCTGGAGCGTGACGGCTATTTTCTGGCCGGGCAGCGTAAGCGAAACGACACCCACCCTTACAAGTGGGAGTTTCCCGGCGGCAAGATCGAAGTGGGTGAATCACCGCGCGAGGCGCTGCGGCGGGAGCTGCAGGAAGAGCTGGGGATCGACGCCGAGATCGGCACCGAAGTGATCCGCTATGAGTACTCCTATCGCGGCAAGCCACCCATTGAGCTGATCTTCATCCGCGTCGGTGCCTACACGGGCGAGCCGCAATCGCACGCGTTTGAGCAGATCCGCTGGGTAACGGCGGCGCAGATGCCGCAGATGGATTTCCTGGATGGCGACCGCGATTTCGTGCGCGGGCTGGCATCGGGCGAATTCCGCTAGCCCAACGCAAGAGGCCAGCCAACCAACTAGACTGTCTGGTATGCGTCTCGTCTTCGCTTTGCTCTGCTGCGCTGTGTCATTTGCCGGTGTGGAGATCGGCTCCATCAATGGAGCGCAGTTCCGCATCGACGTTCCAGAGAACTGGAATGGCTCCCTGGTGGTGTACTGCCACGGCTACAGCCCCGTCCCCGGCACCTTTAAGGAGACCCCGCCGAACCCGTTGATGAAGGTCTTCCTCGACCGGGGCTTCGCCATTGCGCAGTCCGGCTACGGCGCGGGCGGCTGGGCCATTCAGGAAGCTGCGGTGGACACCGAATCACTGCGCCGGTACTTCGCCACCAAGTACAAGGCCCCGGTTGACACCTGGATCACCGGGCATTCGATGGGCGGCTTTCTGACGATGATGCTGATGGAAACCAATCCCACCGTCTACAAAGGCGGTCTACCGCTTTGCGGACCGCTGGCGGCGCCCAGTTGGTTTATGGCGCGTGGTGCCTTTGATGGCAAAGTCGTGTTCGAGTATCTGTTCCCTGGCGTGGTGACGGCGGAGCTGGCGAATTCGCAGGTGACGCCCGCGATCACGAAAGCCCTGGAAGGCGACCCGGCAAAAGCCGCGGCCATCCGCCGCATGAACGGCTTCAAGACCAACCGCGACGCGGCCGGCGTGATCGCCTTCGCCTTCGGCATGCTGACCGAACTGACCAAACGCACGGGCGGCAATCCGTTCGACAACCGCAACACCATCTATTCCGGCTCCGACGACGATCGGGCGCTGAATGCCGGCGTCAAGCGCTACGAAGCGGACCCCAAAGCCGCCGCCTATCTCCGCGCCTACTACACACCCACCGGCAAGATCGCCCAGCCGATGCTGGCCATCCACACCGACTATGACCCGCTGGTGGCCGTCTGGATGCCCAACATGTACCAGATGACCGTGGAGCAAGCGGGCACCGCCAGCAAGTTCGTCCAGCAGTACGTCAAGCGCGATGGCCATTGCAGCATCTCACCGGCCGAAACGGCCAAGGGCTTTGACGAGTTGCGCGAGTGGGTAGAAAAAGGCGTCCGCCCCTCACCGGGCGACCGCACGATTGCGGCGAAGTAGTTTTGGCATAGCCCCATGCGTGAGCTTGGGGCTTCTTCGGGGTACGTGAGCAAGCCCCAAGCTGACGCATGGGGCTATTTCCAACCCTCAACGCTGAAGACGGGCGCTAGAGCGCCAGGACGTGGTGGTCGAAACAGTCTACGTGGATGTTGTCGTAGACCCGTTCGACCAGGTCGGGGCCGTGCTGGGCCAGGAACGGCAAGATCGAATAGAACCGTTCCTGCAAGTGCCGGTGCGGGAAGATTTCGTTGATCAGGTAGCTGGAATCAGCTCGTTCCCGCTCACTGCGACGCATCAGTTCGCGCGCGGCCTTGGCTTGTGATTTGGCCAACTGGTGGGCAATCTTGCGGCGGCTGCTGGCGAAGGCATCCACCAGCGTGGGGTCAAAACCGGCCAGCGTCTGCTCCACCCGATCGAGCGTGATCTTCAACTCCGCCGTGGCGTCCGTAAATGTCTGCTGCAAAGCCGGGGGGGCCAAGTGAGCCGCGATCTGCTCCCGCACGGTCGCCTCCGGCCGCATCAGATCCGGCAGGCGCAAACGGTAGCGATCCATCAACTTCGCCGCGCGCGCATCCAGCAGCGTGAAGCCCGCCCGCGGTACCGCCACGGGCTGACGGCCCAACAGAGCCTCATACAACACCGCTGACTGCGCCAGATAGGCGATCTCCGCCGGGCCACCGATCATCGCCACCGTGGGCAGCAGGAAGTCCTGCATCACCGGACGCAGCAGCGCGTTGGGAGAAAGCTGCTCCGGGGCACCGGAGAAAGCCGTCACTTCCGCCGCCTTCAGCGGCTTACGCCGTCCGCCATCGAGCGCAAAGAACAGCGAGGAGCCTTTGCCCTCAAACAGCACCTGGGCGTGATATCCCGCCGCGGTCAACTCTTTGCTGCGCGCCACGACGCGATCATTCAATTCATTGGACCGGGCCGCCGCCGCCGCCAGAAACGGCGCTGCAATCTGGCGAATCGAAGGGCGCAGCGGGTCGAGGAAGAGCACTTCGTGCTCGCCCAGCAGTTCCCGCACCAAGCCGATGAACGCCTCGCCGAAGGTGGCGCCCACGCGATAGTGGCGGCGCACCATCTCGTCAGAAATCTCCGGCAGCTCCGTGATCCGCACCGGGCCCACCGGCTGCTGCGGCTGATGATCACCCTGCGCGGTCAACTTCAGCGGCTTCCGGTCACCGTCAAGAGTCCAGGTGTGGTCAATCTCTTCGAAGTCGTGGTCTTCGGTCGCCACCCAGAACACGGGCACAGCGGGTGTTCCCTTGGTGGTCAACTGCCGGGCCAATTGCACCGCGGTGAGCGCCTTGAATACTGTATACAAAGGTCCGCCGAACAAACCCACCTGCTGTCCCGTCACCACCACGGCGGTTCCAGGTTGGGCAAATTGATCCAGCAGCAGCGATCCCGGGTTTATTTCCGCCAGTGCGGCGGCCATGGCTTCGCGGCGGGCATCCGGAAAGTCCACCGTCAACCCGTCCGCCAGACTGGCCGGCAGCGAGGGGTAAAACGCGGTAACCCGTTCAGGATGATAGAGAAAGTCGGAATACAGCTTCGACGTTCCTGGCATTTCGGTATGTCGGACGCAAGCAGATTCCATACGAGACAGAGGTTTCCTCAGGGTATCAGATGAAGGAATTCCAGCGAGGTTTCGTCCTTTCTGGTGTTAGCTTGGAAAAAGGGCCCCACCGGGTTCGCCAAAATTAAAAGGACTCACGCCAAGACCATGTTGGACGAACAACAGTTCAAACTGTACTGTGACCGCGAGATGGATTTCCTCTCCCGGGCACTGATGCGCGCCGGTGAGGAGTTCGAGTTCGACACGGACCTGAACAACGGTGCCTTGACGGTTGAGTTTGAGACGCCCCCAGCCAAGTTTGTCGTCAGCCCGAATGCCCCCGTGCGCCAGATCTGGATCTCGGCCCACTCGCGCAGCTTTAAGCTGGACTGGGACGCGGAGTCCGAAGCGTTCGTGCTGCCCCCGACCAAGCAGACGCTGCTGGAAGTGATGGCTCAGCATGTATCGGAGCACCTGGGCGAAACGGTGACCCTCTAGACCCCGCCGCCCCGCTCCAATTCAAGAAGCAGCAAGGATCAAAGCACCCGCAGTGCCCGGCGTCTACATCTCGTATCCGTTCTGTGCGCAGAAGTGTACGTACTGCAACTTCGCCTCCGGTGTGTTTCCTCGCGAGTTGGAACCGCGCTACAACACGGCGCTGCGCCGCCACATCGCGCAGCATCCCTTCGCGTGGAAGCCGGAGACGGTGTACTGGGGCGGCGGCACGCCCAGCTTGATGGATCTCGACGCCTTTAGCGCGGTGATGGCGGCCATTCCGGGAGCACCTTGGGTGGAAGCGACACTGGAGGCTTCGCCCGGCACCATCACGCCGGAACGGGCGCGGGCGTGGCGGCAGGCGGGGATTGACCGGGTCAGCCTGGGCGTGCAGAGCTTTGTCGAACCCGAAATCCGGCAAACGGGCCGCAAGCACACGCGGGCCATCGTCGAGCAGGACGTGGCCATGCTGCGCGAAGCGGGCATCGTGAAGATCAACCTGGACCTGATTGCCGGCTTGGCCGGGCAGACGCGGAGCTCGTGGCGGGAGTCGCTGGACGCGCTGCTGGCACTGGAGCCGGACCATGCGTCGGTCTACATGCTGGAAGTAGATGAAGACTCGCGTCTGGGCCGCGAACTGACGCTGGGCGGGGTCCGGTATGGCGCGGCCGTGGTGCCCTCCGATGACGCGATTGTCGAGTTCTACGAGACCGCGGTGGACGTGCTGGCCGCCGCCGGTCTGCCGCGCTACGAGATCTCCAACTTCGCACGCCCCGGCCATGAATCCCGGCACAATCTGAAGTACTGGCGTCGTGAGCCTTACATCGGCTTCGGTGCCGACGCGCATTCCTTTGACGGGATCGAGCGTTGGGCCAACACAGATTCCATCAACGATTTCGTGACGCTGGACAACCCCATCGTGGAGCGCAGCACGGCCATCGCGGGCGAGGAGCATTTTTTCCTTGGGCTGCGCCTGAGTGAAGGCATTGAGGCCGGCGGCGTACCGCATCACCCGATGGAGGATTCCGGGTTGCTCGAACGCGTGGGCGGCCGCCTGCGGCTGACCCGGCGCGGTGTACTAGTCTCAAACGAAGTGTTCCAGGAATTTCTCGCATGACCGATATCGATCTACGCAGCGACACCGTCACCAAACCCACGCCCGCCATGCGCGCCGCCATGTCCACCGCCGAAGTGGGCGACGACATCTATGGGGAGGACCCCACCACCAATGAGCTGGAAGCTCGGGCAGCGGAACTGCTGGGCAAGGAAGCGGCCATCTTTGTGCCCACCGGCTGCATGGGCAACACGATCGGCATCAAGCTGAACACGCAGCATGGCGACGAAGTGATCTGCGACGCGCGCGGCCACGTGATTGATTGGGAGCTTTCGATGACGGCCTGGTTTTCCGGCTGCTTGGTCCGCACCGTGCCCACGCCCGACGGCATCCTCACCTGGGACCGGTTGTCGCCCTACATCCGGCACATCTCGCCGCACAATTCGCCCACGGCTTGCATCGAGATTGAGAACACGCACAACATGGCGGGCGGAGTTCCCTACCCCGTGGACGTGATCGATGACGTCACCGCGCGCGCCCATCAACTGGGCATCAAGGTCCACATGGATGGGGCCCGCGTCTTCAATGCCGCCGCGGCGCAGAACCTGCCCGTGGCGCGGCTGGTGCGGGATGTCGACACGGTGATGTTCTGCTTGTCGAAAGGCCTCTGCGCCCCGGTGGGCTCCATGGTGGTGAGCACGAAAGCCAATATCGACCGCGCCCGGCGCTACCGCAAGCAGTTGGGCGGCGGCATGCGGCAGGTGGGCGTGCTGGCCGCCGCGGGCTTGCTGGCGTTGAACGAGATGCCCGCGCGCCTGGTGGAAGATCACGCCAATGCCGCCTTTTTGGCGCAAGGCATGGCGGACCTGGGCTACGATTGCGGCCGGGTCCAAACCAACATTGTCATTTTCGATTTAGGCCAACGGATGCCCGTCCCCCAGTTGCTGGAGCGTTTGAAGACGCGCGGCGTGCTGGCCGGAGGAGCCGGCGGAACCCGTGTCCGCTTTGTCACCCACCACGATGTCAGCCGCGCCGATTGTGAGATCGCGCTGGCGGCAACTCGAGAGTCGTTGCTTTAGAGATCCCCGTCATGAACCCCTTACTCAACATTGGGCAGGAGCCCGCCTTTGACCAAGTCCGCGGTACGCATGTGAAGCCCGCGATTTCGGAGCTGCTGGCCGAAGCACGCCAGGAGATCGCCCAGATCAGCGCCGTCACTGCGCCCAGCTACGAAAGCGTACTGGCCGCCTTTGATCGCGCCGGTGAGAGCCTGGGCCGAGCCATGTCCGTGGCCGGTCACCTGGAAATGGTGGCCACCACGCCGGAGCTGCGCGAAGCCTACAACGACGTGCAGCCGCAAGTCGCCGAGTTCCATTCCTCCATCTGGCTGGACGAGAAGCTGTGGGCCGTGGTGAAGGCCGTTCCCGGAGCACCTGCCGGCGTTCACACCCGCTACTGGCGCAAGACGGTGGACGCCTTCAAGCGCTCCGGCGCTGATCTGCCAGCGGACCAGAAGAAGCGGCTCAGCGAGATTGACGTGGAGCTGGCCACGATCACTAAGACATTCTCCGACCATGTGCTCGATTCCACTTCGGCCCGCGAATGGCTGGTGACCGACGAGGCGCAACTGGCCGGGCTGCCGGAATCGGCTCGCTCTGCCGCGCGGATGAGCGCGCAGGCCAAGGGGAAAGAAGGTTGGCGCTTCACCCTGCAAGCGCCCAGCTACAACGCGGTATTGACCTATCTGGACGACCGCACCTTGCGGGAGACCATGTACCGCGCCAGTTGCACACGCGCCACCGAGGAAGGCCGGGACAACCGGCCGCTGATCCCGCGAATCCTGGCACTGCGCGCCGAAAAAGCTCGGCTGTTGGGCTTTGCCGATTTCGCCGACCTGGTGCTGCAGGAGCGCATGGCCAAGTCCGGTGCCCGAGCGATTGAGTTCCTCGAAAACCTTCGCGCCAAGAGCGAGAAGCGCTTCGCCGAAGAGCGGCAAGAGCTGGAGGCATTTGCCGGGCAGAAGCTGGAGCCCTGGGATGTCGCCTACTGGGCCGAAAAGCTGCGCGTGAAGCTCTACGACTTTGACGAAGAGGCGCTGCGGCCTTACTTCCCGCTGGACCGGGTGATGGAGGGGATGTTCTCCATCTTCGGCAAGCTGTTTGGCGTCGAGTTCCGCCGCGTCGCGGACGTCTCCATCTGGGATCCGGCCGTCGAGTGCTTTGAAGCTGTCGCCAGCGGAGGCCGAGTTTGCGGGCGTTTCTACACTGACTGGTATCCGCGCGAGAACAAGCGCCCGGGAGCCTGGATGGACGCGCTGATCGGCGGCGGCCCGCGCCCCGATGGCGGCTTTGATCCGCACCTGGGCTTTATTGGCGGCAACCTGACGCCACCGCTGGACGGCCAGCCGGCATTGCTGACGCATCGCGATGTCGAGACGATCTTCCATGAGTTCGGCCACTTGATGCACCAGTTGATGTCGACTGTCGAGGTGCGGTCACTGGCCGGAACGCATGTGCCGTGGGACTTTGTGGAGCTACCCAGCCAGATCATGGAGAACTGGTGCTGGGAGCGCGAGGCGCTGGACCGGTTCGCGCGTCACTACCAGACCGGCGAGGCCATTCCGCAAGAACTGTTCGACAAGATGAAGCGAGCCAAGACCTTCCAGGCCGCCATGGCCCAGATGCGGCAGTTGAGCTTCGGCATCATGGACCTGAAGCTGCACATGGCGTACGACCCCGCCCGCGACGGCGACGTCGTGGCCTATTCGCGCGCCATCCTGAACGGCTTCTCGGTGGCACCGCTGCCGCCGGAGCACGCCATGGCCGCGGCCTTCACGCATCTGTTCGGCGATGCGGTGGGCTACGGCGCCGGCTACTACAGCTACAAGTGGGCCGAGGTATTGGACGCCGACGCGTTCTCGCGCTTCAAGGCCGAAGGCATCTTCAACGAGACCGTGGGGCACGAGTACGTGGCCAGGATCCTCTCCCGCGGCGATAGCGAAGACCCGGCGGAGCTCTACCGCAGCTTCATGGGTCGCGACCCGGACTTAAGCGCACTGCTGGAGCGGCAGGGCTTGGCCTAGCAGCCCCTCATGGAAGCACCGCTTGCTGGCGCGCGCGGCTCGGTAGCATCCAGCGTTACCGAGCCGCATCCAGCGTTACCGAGCCGCGACCGCAAGGGAGCGGTCTTCACCTGATGTTTCTCGCCAGCCTCAATCTACTGCGGCGGCACGAAGGGCTGCGCGAGCTGCGCCAGCGTCTGACGCCCGTGCTTCTGCGCCAAACGCAGCAGGCGCAGAAAGACTTGCGCGGTTAGAAACGCATCGCCCGGCGCGGTGTGCCGGTCATGCGGGGTCACCTGAAACAGATCGCATAACGCATCCAGCGTAAAGCTGCGGATACGCTCCCGGCCCGCGAACGCGCCGTCCTGTTCCAGGTGCAGCGTCAGGTCCATGGTGTCCAGCGAGAGGTTCTGCAGGCTGAACCCAAAGTGCCGTTGATAGCCCGCGTTCAGCATGTGGACGTCGTGCCCGATGTGATGGCCCACGATCACGCCATCACGCAGATAGGGGAGGAACTGCCGCAATGCTTCCGCCTCGTCCAGGCCTTGGCGGCTTTGCTCGCGCGTGATGCCATGGACGGTAACCGAGCTGGTGTTGTGGCTTACCTTCAGCATCGCCTCGAAGCTATCTTCGAGCAGGATCTCGCCACCTTCCACCCCCACCGCTCCGATGGTGATCAGCCGGTCCTTGCGCGGATCCAGGCCCGTGGTCTCGGAATCGAGCACGACAAAGCGCACCAGCGCCGCCGGCACATCGCCGGGCCAGGTTTCGGTGAAGCAATCCTGATAGGCCGCTTGGAAGTCGGGCTCGCTCATGACTGCTTCTGCCAGCCCCATTCCGCCGTCACTTCCAGCAGTTGGGTGAGCGACCGGAAGGCCGTCTTCAGCACTTGGCGTTCCGGACGGCTGAGAGCGGCGGGCGGGATGGTGGCCCCATCACTGCCTTCGCGAATGCCCGTGCGGGCCTGATGGTAGAGCACCACCAGCAGCGTCTGCTCCGCGTCGCGCAGCAGGTTCTCATGGGCCGGCAACAACCGCCGCGCCGCCTGCAGCCGTTCGAGCGTGGAAGCCCCCAGCACCATCCCGGCAGCGATCCCCAGCACACGCCCCGCATCGGCCAACGGACCAATCGCCGTGCGCTGCAAGTGAAAGACGTTAGACTTCTGACCGGTATCCTCAACCACACCATCCTCAAAGAACGTCATCGGCGGCAGATGCTCCAGGCAATCGTTCGCCATCAGTGCAGTGAGGGCGGGCCGGGCACGCACTTCGTCGACGACTCGGGATTGCAACACGTGCCAGAGCGGGTGCGCCGGATCGAGCGGCGCGGCATCAAAGAAAGGCCGGGCCAGCGAGATGCCGGAGAGCACCGGATCGCTAATCCAGGTTTCAAACCGGGACGTCCAATCGTCAATCGTGGCGCAACACAGCACGGGATCAAGCGCGTCCTCCGGCTGCCGGTAGCCGCATTCGGCCAGGGCCTGCGTGATTCGGCCCAGCGCTTCGGTCGCTACCGGAAGCAGCACCCGGTCCGGCACCAGAGCAGCCAGCACGGGAGCCATCGGCGTCACCAACTCCCCCCGGCCCGCCGCACCCAGAAAGCACCAGCAAATCTCCGCCGGAGCGATCGCGGTCAGCCGCCGCAAAACCCGGTGGTGGACCCGGTGGGAGAATCGCGCCAGCCAGTCAACTGACCGGGCATTCACCAACTGGCTAAGGACGAACGCCTCCGCTCGAGCCCGCAACTGGGCCAGTTGCGCGGTACCGGACGAGGCCTCGATGGCCCCCAGGATGTCTAATGGATCGTCGGCCAACGCCAATGCGGCGGCCCCCCGGGAAAGGACCCCCCGCAGCGTCCCGGTTCGGCTGCCGTCGCTGGTCACCACCAGGGCGGTAGCCTGTTGGGTCAGCAACACGAGGGCGTCGCTAACTGGCGCGTCGTGCGCGATCAGCGGCGGGTCCGCACTCATCCAGTCCGCCACCTTGGCGGAGGCCCCGCTCAGGCGCGCTGGGCCGTTCGTTTGAGCCAAACCGAGCAGCAGCTGATCCCGCGTCAGCGTGCCCACCAGGCGCCCTTCGGCATCGGCCACAATCAGCGCGCCCGCGTTGCGTTGAAGCATCTCGGCCGCCGCTTGCGCCACCGTCTCTTCCGGTCCGATCAGGAACGGTTCCTCGAGCATTCGGGCGCGCAACGGTTGGGCCGCCACCGGCGGCGTGTCGCCCGCATCAGCATCCCCGGCGGTGACGGCGGCGTGGGTGGCCAGGTACTGCTGCAAACTGGGATACCGGTCCAGCAGGGGCGAGAAGTCGTCGGCGGGCAGGGCGTACAGCACCACGTCACTGGCGGTTCTGGCCGAATACCGATACGTGGTGGCACCCAGGAACCGCTCCAGACCCAACACCTCACCCGCACCCAGGATGTCGCGGCGCCGCTCCTGGCCCTCCATCTGCTCCACCAGACAGACCGTGCCTTGCTGAATGACGAAAATGTGGTCCCGATGGGCTCCACCCTGCCAGTAAACGAACTCCTCGGATTCGTGAAACTTCACCCGGCCGCGTTCGGCCAGACGCAGTAAGTCCGGCAGTTCCATCACGTTAAAAGGAGCGTGTTGCTTCAAAAAGTCAGCGACGCGATACCGGATCGCGGAAGTTTGCATGGACGGAAGTTTCCTCGTAGGCGGACGAACGGGGTGCTCTTCAATGAAGCTGCCGCAGACAAGGGGGCTAGGTCATGAGTGTACCCGATTCTCCACCGGTACTCGTCAACCTCAATGAACACTTTTCAGTCTTGTCTGATGGCACTCGCCTGCTGGGCTTCCATGCGCAGCGGAACAAGTTGGCGTATGCTACAGCTTGCGGGCGGTTGCACGTTCAGGCTGCCGCCAACGTCAATTCTTTCAGGTTCACTTGTCGCTGACACTATGCCAATTCGCCACCTGGTTTGCCGCGGAGATCGCGCTGTTGTCCAGCGGCTTCACCCTGCGGATTGACCGGCATGAAGTGCGCGGTGAGGAAGTGATCCTGCATTCGGCCAACGGCCAAACCGTGCTGCCCAAATCCGCCATCGTGGCCTTTGAAGTGCTGCCCGACGAAGTACCAGCCTCCGCGCCAAAGACGACAGCTCCGGCGGCGTTGGCCGCGGCAGACCCGCCGACGCCACCGAAGTCGCCCCGGGAACTGGTACGGGCGGCGGCGGAACTGCACGGCCTGCCGGCTGCGTTTGTCGAATCGGTGGCCCGGGCGGAGTCGGCTTTCGACCCGGCAGCGCTTTCTCCCAAGGGTGCGATCGGCTTGATGCAACTGATGCCGGCCACCGCCAAGGCCCTGGGAGCCAACCCGCACGATGCGAAAGAGAACGCGGAAGCGGGTGCCAAGCTGCTGCGGGATCTGTTGATCCAATACCAGGATCACCCGGATCAAGTGCGGCGGGCCCTGGCCGCCTACAATGCCGGGCCGGGCGCGGTGAAGAAGTACAACGGCGTGCCGCCCTATGCGGAGACTCAGACGTACGTCGACCGCGTGCTGCGCCAGTATCGCAAGACCGAAGCGGTCGCCGCCCCGCCGCAGTAGCGACCTTGCGCTAGGCGGACCTTGCCGGAGCCCGCAGCACCGCCGCCACGGCTGCCCCCACCGCCGCCAGAATCGCCAGAGTGGTATAGACCTCTTGATAGCCCCCAGCCAAGTCGCCCGCAGCCCGGGCCTTGTCCATGATCCCGGCAAAGTAGCCCGGCACCAGAAAGCCACACAGCCCCCAGGCGGAGAACAGCAAGCCGTAGTTGGCGCCAACATATTTGGCTCCAAAAAAGTCCGCCGTAAATGACGGCATCAACGCCAGGTAGCCGCCGTAGGCAAACGCGCCCAGGCACAGCCCGGTCAGCAACATCACAAAGCCATCGGCTTGGCGCAGGAAGCCCAGGCAGGCCGTGGCGGAAACAGCCGCCATCGCCAGCACGGCGGGCTGACGCCCAAATCGGTCAGAGAAACTACCCCAAGCCAGGCGGCCCAGCCCATTGAAGATGCTCATGACGCCCAAGGCCACTCCAGCGGACATGATGGCGGTGGTCTTGGCCATTTCCTGCAGCAGGGGTGAGGCTTCGCCGATGGCGGTCAAGCCGACGGAAGTACCAAGAAAGTAGATCACCCACAACGCGTAAAACTGCCATTGCCGCAGCATTTGGCCGGTGGTGAAAGCAGTGTCGCCAGCGGCCGCCGCCTTCGGTGTCCAGCCCGCCGGCCGGTAGCCCACCGGGGGCACCCGGAAGAACTGCGCCGCACCGACGACACCGATCAGGAAGATGCCCGCCAGGATGAAGAACGTCCGCGGAATGGTTTCGCCCAGCTGCGCTGGATCCTTGCCAATCAACGCTTCAAGCAATGGCCCAAAAAGCAACGGACCCACGCCAAAGCCCATCACCGCCAAGCCCACGATGAAGCCGCGCTTGTCTGGGAACCATTTCACACAGGTCGCAATCGGCGTCACGTAGGCAAACCCGACACCGACGCCCGCCACCACGCCGTAGGCCACAATCAACCCCTCCAGCGTCTGTCCGATCAAGCCCGCCAGCGCGCAACCGGCCGCCAGCAAGAGACCACCCACCGAGGCGACAATGCGCGGACCTCGACGGTCCTGCCAGAAACCCGCCACAATCATGCCGGCCGCGAAGGCCAGTAACGAGTAGCGATAAGGTGCAATGGTCTGCGCCTTGGACCAGCCATGCAGCGTGGCCAGCGGGCCGCGGAAGACACTCCAGGCATAAATGATGCCCAGCAGCACCTGCATAAATACAGCGGCCATCGCATATTGCGCACGGTTCACCGGAGCTGGCGCCGCGGCGGGGATCTGGGAAGTTGCAGCCATCCGCCTTAGTCTATGCGAAGCACCGGCCATCCCGCGAGGTCAGGCGGCGAAAGGCGTCGAGAAATCCGGAAGCCCCGATCCTTTATCATGAACCTCATCAAGGAGACATCCATGCGCATCCTCATCTTCTCTACCCTGGCCGCACTGCTGGCCACCGCACCACCCGTGCTGAGCCAAACCAAGGGCCTGGACCATGACACTTTTTTCGACATGGAGAGCGTCGCCAGCCCCGCCATCTCACCCGATGGTGCCTTGATTGTCTTCTCGCGCAGTTGGGCGGACAAGATGAAGGATCAGCAGCGCAGCAACCTCTGGCTGGTGGACAAAGCCGGGCAACGCGTTCGTCACCTGACCCCTGGCAACTGGCGGGATTCCGCGCCGGTCTGGTCGCCCGATGGCAAGCGCATCGCCTTTCTGTCGGATCGCGACGGCACAATGCAGCTGCATGTAATGTGGATCGACACCCGCGAAGTAGCGCAGCTGACGCATCTGGAACGCGCCCCAGGCAACGTCAAGTGGTCCCCCGATGGCAAGCAACTGGCCTACACGGTCCGCGTGCCCGATGAGGATCCGATCCTGCCCATCAAGCTACCCAAGCGCCCAGAAGGCGCGCAGTGGGCCAAGCCCGCCGTGCTGGTGGACCGCCTCAGCTGGCGCAGCGACGGCATCGGGCCCACGGAGCGCGGCTTCACTCATGTCTTTCTGATCGACGCCATCACCGGCGGTACGCCACGCCAGTTGACCAACGGCAAGTTCAACCACAGCCAGTTCGAATGGGCACCCGATGGCAAGACGATCTATCTTTCCGGCATCCGCAAGCCCGACGCCGAGTACCTGCGCAACGATAGCGAGATCTACTCGGTGGACCTGGCCAGCGGCGCCATCAAGGCGTTGACCGATCGCAAAGGCCCCGACACTGACCCGCAGCCTTCCCCCAACGGCCGCTGGATCGCCTACACCGGCTACGACGACCAGAAGTTCACCAACCACGTCGGCAGCCTTTACGTGATGGACACCGCCGGCAATAGCAAGAAGGTGTGGGCAGCGGGTCTACCCAGCCGTCCTGCCGACGTCACTTGGGCACCGGATAACAGCGGCGTCTACTATTCGATGGAGGAGCGCGGCACGGAGAACTTGTACTTCGTGGCTCTCGACGGCAAGCCGCGCCAGGTAACCGATGGCATGCACATGCTGCGGTCGTTCTCCATGGCCGCCAATGGCCAGACGGCCGCCATCCGCTCCACTTACCATGAGCCCACCGTGCTGGTGACCTTCGACGTCAAACGGCCCGGGGCGTCGCTGGCGAAGCTGGTGGACGTCAACACCGATGTCCTGCAAGGCCGCAAACTCGGCGATGTCGAAGAGCTGTCGTTCGCTTCCAAGGACGGCCTGAAGGTGCAGGGCTGGCTGGTGAAGCCCGTGAACTTTGACGCGAAGAAGAAGTACCCGATGCTGCTGTTTATCCACGGCGGCCCCTGGAGCATGTACAACGTCGCCTTCAACTGGGCGTGGCAGAACTTTGCCGCCCAGGGCTACGCCGTGCTCTACATCAACCCGCGCGGCTCCACCGGGTACGGACAGGAGTTTGTCAACGGTATCCAGTATTCGTATCCGGGCAAGGATTACGACGACCTAATGGCGGGTGTCGATGCGGCGCTAGCCAAAGGCTACATTGATGACCAAAACCTGTTCGTCTGCGGCGGCTCCGGTGGCGGCGTGCTGACGGCCTGGATCGTCGGCCACACCAACCGCTTCCGCGCCGCGGTCTCGATGCGGCCGGTGATCAACTGGCACTCGTTTGTCGGCAACACCGATGGCCCTTCCTGGTACGACCAGTTCCAGAAGCGGCCCTGGGAAGACCCGATGGAGTACGCCGTCCGGTCACCCTTGCACTATGTGGCAAACGTCACCACACCCACCATGGTGATGACCGGCGAAGCCGACTTGCGCACGCCCATCGGCCAAAGCGAAGAGTTCTACCGCGCCTTGAAGCTGCTGAAGAAAGACACGCTGCTGGTGCGGATGCCGGAAGAGTTCCATGGCTGGCGCCGCCCCTCGCATCAGTTGGCCCAACAGCTCTATTTGCAGGCCTGGTTTGAGAAGTGGCGCGTGAAGAAGCCGGAAGGTGCCAGCGGCCAATAGAGGCCGCAAGTCACTTCCGCCGGAAGGGCGCGGTGCTGACCACCGAGATCATCATCGTGTTGTTGGCTTCGGCGATACGCCCGTTGCGCTGTAGCAGCGTCTGCATCATGTAACCGGCTTCAATGTTCCAGCCCGGCTTCATCTTCCAGCCCAGGGCCCCGTAAGCCCGGTTCTGATCGATCACCGAGGCTGACTGATACGGGGCCACGTAGGCGAATATCTCGTCGTAGGCCGTAAAGAACAGTCGCCCTTTCACCGGCACGGTGACTCGCTGCAAAGCCCGAAACCGGTTCTCGTAGCGGTAGCGGGCCACGGAGCCATTTTCGACGACGCCCAGAAACCGATTCTCAAAGCGCAGCCGCGTTGTCCAAACCACTTTTCCGGTATTGGAGCGTATCTGCGCCTGCTGCCACAGGCGATGCTCTGGAAACCGCGCCCGCACCGGAAAGTCGCCGTACTGGAAGGTATCAATGAACGCGTAGCCAGCGGTCAGCATCACGCGCGGATGGATTTGATAGTTCACGCCGGGGCGCAACAGCAACTGCTGCCACTGGGTGACGACATTGCTCCGGCGCCACTGGCCTTCCAGGTGGAGCCCCCAGCGCGACTTACCCAGCGGGTGATCCCCAAAATAGTTGAACCAGCCATGGTACTCGGGATCAATCACCCGGCCGGGGCCATCAGCCGCACCCAACGGGGCGACGCTCAGCGCCGCCAGCAGTGCCCATCGCAAACGGGTGAGAGGGCCCAGCTTCGCCAATACACTTGCTACACGCATTCAGGAGGCTCATCGGCCGGGAGACGGCCGAATGATAGGGCTACCGGGCGACCTTCGAGGCACTCAGGAAGTTCGCGAAGATCCGGTAAGCGCCCGGAACGCCCGCGGGCAACTGCCGGAACCAGGCCAGCGTCGAGAAGATGTAGGTGCCTTTGCCGTAGTTGGCCACCAGCGTCGATCCATCCTGCGGAGCTTCGCCGGGGTCCTTCATGCGGAACAGCGCCTGATACTTCGGGTCCCACTTGGAGGCGAAGTAGAGGCCGCGTTCCTGCACCCAACCCTTCCAGTCGTCGCTCGTAATCGCGTTGGGCGACTTCAGCAGCGGAGAATCGACCATTGCTTCGACCGCCGCATTCTCGTCCGTGACACGGCCACCGCCGGTCTCAATCGAGTACGGTCCCAGCTTGCTGCCCAGCGATTGATTGCCCGACCAGAAGCGGTTGTCAGCCACGTTGTACTGCACAATCATGGTGCCGCCCTGCTCCACAAACTGCATTAGGCGTTGCTGGTTGGCCCGCAGTTCAGGACGCGTGTTGTAGGCGCGCACACCAGTGACGATGGCGTCGTACTTGGCGAGATCGCCGCGCGCGATATCGTCAGTGGAAAGCAGTGTCACCTCGCAGCCCAGCTGGCGCAACGAATCCGGCACTTCATCACCGGCGCCCATCACATAGCCCACCTTCTTCGACAAGATCTTCACGTCGAGCGGGGTTACCTCCGCCGTCGAAGGCGGAAACAAAGTCTGCGGCGGGATGTGCGGGTAGCGGATCACGTCGATGCCATTGGCCAACTCCCGGCCACCGACGCGGGCAATCGCCTTCAGTTCGCCGCGTTGCGCGCCGGCCGCGGGCGTCAGCGTGAACTTCACCGTCAACTGCTCATTGGCGTCGCCGAGAGTAAAGGGCACGCTGGCCGGTTCGGCCTTCCAGCCAGTGGGCGTGCGCAGCACAACATCTCCGCTGGCCTTGGCGATCTTTCCCGTCAACGTCACTTCAATCGTGCGCGGCGTAGCGGTTGGAAATAGCAGAACGCGCTGGCTGAGCTCCGCAGCGACGGCGGGAACCACCACCACCGGGCGCACCAGTTCGCCATCCGCGCGATCCACGTAGCGGTTGTGGACCGGGCGCGTCAAGTGGATCGGCTTGCCCGCCACCTCCGCGTCGATCTCCACGATCTCATCCGCGGCGTTCTGGGGTTGGCCCAGCAGTTCGGGCTTGGGGATGCGGTAACGCGGCCAGTCCTTGGCTTCGCGCAGCCAGTAGGGTTGCGACAGCGGTTGATCCTGCGGGATCGCCCAATCGTAGATCAGCGAGGAGACCTTATTGCTCTCCAGCTTCGCCGTCGCAAACTTGGAGGACTTCAGCGTCACCGGCACCTTGGAACGCACGATGGCGCTAACGGTCACTTTCACCGTCGTACCCGGCACCACTTCGGGCTTCTCCGCCGAGGCATCGATCCAGAGGCCCGCGGCCAGGCCAATCGTCTCATCCAGTTCCTTCAGCTTCAGCTTGGACCAGGCGTCTGTCTTCGACGCCAGCAAACCGCGTGCTTCCAGCAGCACCGGCACGATGGTGGACGGATCTTCCGCCTTAAACTCGCGGCGCGCGCGGTCCAGCAACGTCCCGATGGCGGCACCGCCTGGGACGCGGGCCCAGGTCATCTCCACGCCATCGAACATGTCCTTCGACGCCTTATCGCCCGCGATCAGCAGCAGGTGGTTGCGGGAGCTGCCCTTGCGCTCCGGCGAACCCATGCCCTGGCTGCGATGCTGGCTGCGAGACATGCCCGCGATTTCGTTGTAGCTGTAGCCCAGCACCGGGTCAAAGTCGCCCGTATCGACCACCAGCGTATCCGGCACTTTCTCGTTTTCGGCATCCATGCCGGGCATGAAGTTGAACAGGTTGAAGTAGAGCCGTTTGGCCTGCCAGGGCTGGACAAACTTCAACTGATCGGCATATTTAGTGGGGTCCGCCGCCAAGGCGAACGCTTCCTTGCCCAGCAACGCGGACGTCTGGTGATGGCCGTGGCCGTCGCGCGGCGTGCCGGAAAAGCGGAGCAGGATCACGTCGGGCTGAAACTTGCGGATGGTCCAGACAATGTCGCGGAGCACTTCATCGCGCCCCCAGTTGCCGATGGTCTCCTGGGCGTTCTTCGAGAAGCCAAAGTCGATCATGCGGCTGAAGAACTGCTCGCCGCCATCGACCCGCCGGGCGGCCAACAGTTCCTGCGTGCGGATGATGCCGATCTTGTCGCCCTGCTCACTGCCGATTAGGTTCTGCCCGCCTTCGCCGCGGGTGAGCGCCAGGTAGCCGGTCCGCAGATTGCGCCCGCGCGCGAAATAGGTGATCAACGAGGTGTTCTCGTCGTCCGGGTGGGCGGCGATCATCAGTACGCTGCCCAGCGTGTTCAACTTGTCGAGCGACTTCTTGATCTCCGCCGTACCCGAAAGATTCTTCTGGGCAAATAGAGCGGAGGTGAGACAGGTGAGAAAGAGTACGCGGCGGATCACCTTCTCAGTTTACGCGCACCGTGTTAGGGGCACACATCCATCTTCTTGATCATTTCGATCCGGTCGTAGCCCGGTGCAAAGCCATCAGGCGTCCGGCTGACCACGCGGAAGCCAAACTTCTCATAGAACGCCACCACGTTGGGCGTCGTGCCCAGGGTGATCGATTGGGAGCCGATCTGCTTCATCAGGTAGAACAGCATAAAGCGGCCCAGGCCTTGGCCATGCCATTGGCGATGAAACATCAGCCACGTCAGCCGCGCGTCGGCATAGCCACCGGAGCCGATCACTTGCCCCTCATGTTCCACCACAAAGTACGGCCCCGGAAGCGCCGCCATGAACGCTTCAAACGAAGGTTCTTCGACAGCGCCAAAGAACGTGGGGACATTCGAGGCAAAGATTGCCCTCAGGGCATCAAGGTCACGAGGTTCGTACGAGCGGACGTCCATCCTGCTAGCTTAGCGAGCCTTGGATGGCGCAGCGCCCTCTAGTTGAACGCGCGGCGCCGCCGCAGGAAGGCCGGAACTTCGATGTCGCTCGGCTCGGGTTCCGGCGGTGCTGCGGGAGCAGGAGGTGCGACTGCTACTGGAACCGCGGCGGGCGCGGGTGCCTTGACCGGCTCGTCGAATGGGAAGTTCTGGCCACGATCCACGCTGGATCCGGCTGCCGCCGGCCGCTCAATGGTGGGCAGTGAGGCGCGCTCAAAGCCGGTGGCGATCACCGTCAGCTTCACTTCGTCGCCCAACGATTCGTCCAGCACAACGCCGAAGTTGATCTGCGCATCTTCGTTGTTGGCGGCGCGGCGGATCAGCAGACAAGCTTCGTTGACGTCGTGTAGGCTCAACTGGCTGGAGCCGATGATGTTGATCAGAATCCCCTTGGCCCCTTCAACACCGCCTTCTTCCAGCAGCGGTGATTCGATGGCGGCTTGCGCGGCCTGCACGGCGGCCCGCTCTCCGTGGGCGCTGGCCGTGCCCATCATGGCAAAGCCCATGCCCAGCATGATGGCGCGGATATCCGAGAAGTCGCGGTTGATCAGGCCCGGTGTGGTGATGATGTCGGAGATGCCTTGCACGGCCTGCCGCAGCACGTCATCCGCATAACGGAAGGCTTCCATAAAGCTGGTGCCCGGCGGGACCAGTGACAGCAACCGGTCATTGGGCAGCGGGATCACGGTATCCACCGCCGCGGCCAGTTCGGCCAGGCCTTTCTCGGCTTGCCGCCGGCGGCGTGGACCTTCAAATTCGAACGGCTTGGTGACCACGGCCACCGTCAGCGCGCCCATCTCCTTAGCGAGCGACGCCACTACCGGAGCCGCGCCGGTGCCCGTGCCGCCACCCATGCCGGCGGTGACAAAGACCATGTCGGCGCCTTCCAAAATCTCGCAGATGCGGGTCGTGTCTTCGAGAGCCGCTTCCCGGCCGATCTCGGGATCAGCACCGGCACCCAGGCCGCGCGTCATCTTGGCGCCGATGGTCAGCTTATTGGGAACAGGCGAAGCATTCAGGGCCTGCTGATCGGTGTTCAGGACGTAGAATTCCACGCCCGTCAAGCCGCTTTTGATCATGCGGGCCACGGCATTGGCACCGCCGCCGCCGACGCCCACCACCTTGATCCGCGTCGTGGGTGCGCCATCATCCTGAATCTCAAACTTGAGATGGTCGAGCATCGTATTACTCCTTACCGCCTGGTCCGCCAACTACCGCAAAATCATGTTCAAGAAGCCCGGCGGACGTGAGCGTCCATCCCGGTAGGCCTTTAACCGCGCCGAATACATGGCCAGTCCCGCCGCCGTCGTCCAGGCCGGCGTCATCAGCTCGTCGGGCAACCCCACAATGCCGACGGCCAAGCCGTTGCGCGCGGGGCATTCCAGCACCCGCTCCGCTACGTCTAACATCCCGGCCAGCATCGCTCCGCCACCCGTGAGGATGGCCCCTTCCAGCAGCTCCCGCGTCATCCCGGCGTTCTCCACTTCCTGCCGGACATAGTGGAACAGCTCTTCGGCGCGCGCTTCCAGAATCTCGTTCAACTGGCCGCGGGTCACTTCACGCGGCGGGCGCCCCTCGTGCGGAGGAACCTCGATGAGGTTCGCGTCATCGACATAGCCCATGCGCGCGCAGCCGTATTCTTCCTTCAACGACTGGGCGTCTTCAAACGAGATCTTCAGGCAATAAGCCAGATCGCGCGTAAAGTGTTCGCCACCCAGCGGCAGGCTGACGCTGGCCATCAGGGCATCGCTCGAATAGACCGCTACCTCAGTGGTCTGCGCGCCGATGTCCACCAGCACCACGCCCCGCTCACGCTCCTCGGGCAGGATGGCGGCGTAGGAGGCCGCCACCGCTTCAAACACCGTTTCCTCAACCGCCAAATGCGACTCGTGAATGGCGGCCACCAGAATCTCGTGCTCTTGCAGGCTGGCCGTGATCACCTGGACGTTGGCCTCCACGCGCGAGGCCTGGGCACCGCTGGGATTAATCAGCCCGGCGCGGCCATCCACCGTAAAGTCCTGCGGCATCACCATCAGGATCAGCCGGTCGTTGTCCAGGCGCAGATTGCTGGCGCGCTCAATGGCGTACACCAAGTCATCGCGCGTAATCGTACGGCGCCGCCCAAACTCGTAGAGTCCGCGTGTCGAGGCACCATCAATTCCGCCCCCACCCAAGCCGGCCACCGCACCTTCGGCACTCAAGCCGGAGCATTGTTCCGCCGCCTCAACCGTCTGCCGGATGCTCTCAGCCACCGCCCGGTGGTCCGCCATCCGTCCGCGTTGCCAGCCGCGAGACTCGCCGGAGGCATGGCCGGCATAGTAGACGCGCCCGTCTTCCAGCCGAAGAAACACCACGCGAGTGTGGTCGGCACCGCAGTCGATCCCGGCGGCGATGAGGGGCTTATTCGGCACTCGGCTCTCCTTCTTTGGTGTCCGGCTGGACGGAGACGATCCGGTCCTCCAGACGCAGGTCGAGAATCCGGGCGTGGGGCAACTTCTGATCCACCTCCGTCAGATTCTCCAGGAAGAGCCGCAGCCGGATCCCAAAGCGCGCTTGCCCCAGATACAGCGTCAAGGCGCGATCCCCGCGGGCCACCACCACCTTCAGATTCTCCATGTCGGCCAGATCAATCTCCGACACACGCGACATCTCGGGACCGAACTCAGATTGCAACTTCAGCATGCGGCGAACGCGTTCACGGCGGGTACCTTCGCTCATTTCGCGACGCAGTCCGGTCACCACCGGCAGCTTGAACTGCCCGGCCGTCACCGGCGGCAGCAGCACTCCATCCGCGTCAACCAGCCCAGTCTCGCCCCCAGCCAACTGCACAAAAGCGACCGGCTTGCGTTCCTCCACGCGAACGGCCAACCGGTTGGGCCAGATGCGCGTGATGGTGGCATTCTGCACCCATTCCACCGCCAACAACTGCCGCCGCCGCTCCGCCAAAGGCAGCAAATAGACGCTGCGCCCAGCATCGGCGGAGAACACCCGATAAATGTTTTCCATGGAGGAATGCTTGGCCCCGGCCAGCATCAGGCTGCCGCCTTCATCCTCAATCGGGGAAGCCAGCGCAAAGCGCGGATCCCGGATCAGGAAATGATCCAGTTGCTGCCAGCCAAGAATGCCGCCGGCCACGCTCAGCACCGCGGCGGAAGTCCACAACGCATAGCGCCACTTCATGCTGCCCCCCGCAATACCGCCAGCAGAGCCTCACCCGCCTGCCAGATGCTGCCCGCCCCCAGCGTGATCACCGCATCGCCGGGTTGCGCCAATGCCGCCAACTTGGCCACTCCGTCGGCCATGCTGCCCGCATAGCCGGCGCCACGATGGCCAAATCCGGTAATGCGCTGGGCCAAGGCTTCACCGGTTACCCCCTCAATCGGCGCTTCACTGGCCGCGTAGATGTCAGTGACCAGCACCGTGTCCACCGCGTTGAAGCTGCGCGCAAAATCGTCCATCAAGTGCGCGGTACGCGAATACCGGTGCGGTTGAAACAACACGTGGACCTTGCGGAAACCGCAGGTCCGCGCGGCTTCCAGTGTCGCGCGCACTTCGGTGGGATGGTGGCCGTAGTCATCAATCACCACCACGCCCGCCGCTTCGCCGCGCTTCTGGAATCTGCGGTACACGCCTGAAAACAGCGCCAGCCCTTCACGGATCTTCTCCACCGGAACTTCCAGTTCCAAGGCCACCGCGATGGAGGCCGTGGCATTCAGGACGTTATGCGCGCCAGGCACATGCAGCGCGAACCGGCCCAGGTCCCGGCC
>JAPKYX010000233.1 GCA_026394075.1 Acidobacteriota bacterium | reverse complement strand
CAGGTATTGGAGATACGCCTCGTCCAGACCCGGGTCGACGCTCACCGGCAGGCTGCCGGTGAGTCCTTCCAAAGCCAGCCGCGCAAAGATCGACTGTTCCAGTTCCAGCTCCACTTCGTCCGCCAACTTGTAGCCGGAGTGGTCAAACACCTTCAGTCCGTTGTCCTGGAACGGGTTATGCGAAGCCGAAATCATCACGCCCGCGACAAAGGGACCAGTCTTGGTGAGCCAAGCTACGCCGGGGGTCGTAATCAAGCCCGCAAACCGTGGAACCGCTCCCTGATGGACCAAGCCCGCCGCCAATGCTTCGGTGATCCACGGTCCGGATTCCCGCGTATCCATGCCGATCAACACCTGTTGGCCATCATGGGCGGTAGCCCAACTGCCCAGCGCCTGACCAAACGCAAAAATCGTCTTGGGGTCCAGCGGGAACTGTCCCGCCACGCCTCGCATTCCATCCGTTCCAAACAATTGCCGCGTGGCGGCGTCAGGCGTGGGGGTCGTTACAGTAGTCGACACTTCTCATTTCCTCCGGGTAAACAGGCGCAATACGGTACCGTGCGTCTAGTTGCGGATTCGTTGCAACTGTATCTTCACATCGACCGCGGATGATGAATCGATACGCACGCGGGCGTTGCCAACATATACAGGCAAGTGGCCCTGCAATGTTTTATCTTTGTCTTCTTCGCCCACTTCGATTGTCGCAAACTCAAACGGGTCCGATTGAACAGATTCGACGCGCTCCACCTGGCTTTGCGGGCCGGAGATGGTGACGCTGGGGGGCACGATGATCTGTTGTGCCACCGTAAATCCGGCCGGCACGGGGCCTGCGAAACGCAGCTTCACCGGAACCTGGCGGCTGACGTGCGGCTCCAGCGACAGCCGGAGTTGAAAGGGAATCGCCCGAACCAGCCGCACCCGCGCAGGCAGGCCATAGACGCTATCGGCGACAGTGTAGGTGCGTTCGCCGGGCCGGTTGAAGTTCGATAGATCAAGCACGACGGCGGTCTTTCCTAAGCCCCCGCTGGCCAGCACGTCGCGTGGGCCGCTGATCTGCAGCTGCACTTCGTCGGGCATCTCCGCCCCCGTGTCCAGGCCCGCCGGGAAGTTCTTGAACTCCACCGGGACACTCACCGAACTGGTCAACTCCGGGGCCTCAACAAACACCAGCCACAGCAAAACGGCCACCGCCACCGAGAACAGCTTCAGCCCGATCTGATCCAGCAGCGCAGAGCGCAACATCCGTCCAGCAGCTCGCATAGGGGAGGGCATCGGTCTAATACTCCGGCTTCCGGTAGATCTGTTTAGGCACCGGGCCAGCGGGCACGGACGTCTGCGCCGCCGGCTCCTTCCAACGTCCGGTGGGTGTGCGGCGGCCGGTCAGCATGCGCTCAATTTCGCCCAGCGTGACGTTGCGGTGCAGTTCGCCGTATTGCGCGTAGGAGACATGGCCGGTCTCCTCCGATACGATCAGGGCCAGGCAATCCGACTCTTCAGTGACGCCGATGGCGGCCCGGTGGCGAGTGCCGAGGCTGTTCATCTGCGGGTTGATGGTGAGCGGTAGAAAGCAGGCCGCCGCCGCCACGCGATCGCCCTGGATGATCACGGCACCGTCATGCATCGGGCCGCGCGGCAAAAAAATCGAGATCAGCAGATCGCGCCGCAACAGTGACTCCAGCGCCACGCCACTCTCAATGATGCTGCGGAGGCCGCTCTCGCGTTCCACCACGATCAGCGCGCCAATATGGTGCTGCGCCAGGTGCTCCATGGCGAGCAGGATCTCTTCGGCGGACTCATAGCGCTCCAGCCGGTCGCCAAAGCCCAATATCTTGCGCCGGCCCAAACGGGCCAGCACACGCCGGATCTCCGACTGGAACACCACGATCAGCGCAAAGGCGGTATAGGGCGCCAGCGCGGCCAGCAGCGTGCTCAACAACTGGAAGCCGAACCAGACGGCGAAGCCGTAAAGACTGACCAGCATCGCCAGCCCCAGCACGATCTGCGCCGCGCGACGGCCCCGGATGTTGGAGAGAAACTGATAGATCAAAATCGCCACGGCGGCGATATCGATCACCGTGATCAGCGTTAGCTTCTCCCAAGCGCCGCCCAGTTGTTGCAGGAACTCAGACATTCGGGAAGCGGTAGACGGCCTCTCGGATGGGCACTCCGGTGACTTCAATGCGGCTCAGGTCGGTTGTGCCCAAACCGGCCTGTTCGGCCAGCAGCAGGGAGTTGTCACACTTGGCGAACGGGAACTTGCCTTTGGGGGCCCGCGGGTCATAGCCCATACACGCGGTGGCCACCGTGTCGGTGGTGACGCAGTTGGTGCCTGCCAGCAGGATGCCGGGTTTGACGACGGCGACGCCTGAGTTCTCAATCCAGGGCCCTTCGCCACCCGTCATCGTCTCGATGCCGTCGATAAAGGCAAGATCGATGGGCCGCGAGGCCACCACGTCCACGGTGATGCGGGGCATCCGGTAGAACGCATCGCGGGGCGATTTGGGGTTTAACTCTGGCAGTGCGGATTTCGAAGGTTGCCGCTGGCCTGCATGGCAGATCACGCCACGGCCCGCGGTCGGGTTCTCGTTCGGTTCGTCGACACCGGCGGAATCGCCATAGATCGACGCCGGCGTATTGCCAAAGCAGTTCTTCATCGACAGCGTGACGCCGCAGGTGGCGTGATTCTTCAGCTTGGCCATCGACACGAAAACATCGGTCTCGACATACGAAGCATTCAGGTCGAAGCCCGGGAAAATGTAACCGCCGTGCGAGGCCTTCAGCCGTGCGTACTGCTTGTAGGTGCCGCGCGAGTTCGTGTTGACGAATTCGACGTTGGGCGCGGCGTTCATGAGGCTGCGCACATTCCAGCCGGCCTCAGCCATGTATTCTTCCAGCGGCCCGGCCGTGGCCCAGGCGCTCTCCACAAACCGGATGCGCTTGGCACCCGCGCGATGCATCAGGTACGCCATGGCGCCAATGGTCTTGGGGTGCGTGTAGTGCGTGATGCCCAGCGCCCGGCCCTTCAACCGCAAGCCCGGGGAGCCGGTAAAGTTCACTTTCACCGTCACCGTTTTGTTCTTCACCAGACGGCCCAAGCCACCGATCTGGTCAAACAGTTCGCCCATTGCGGCAACCACGTCACCCGAATAGTCCGGCACCTTCACAATGGAGACCGGTGCGTTGGGAGCGGGCGGCGCGGCCCAAGCCATGGGAGCGGCACCGGCTACAGCAAAAAAGTCACGGCGCTTCATGGCCACATTCTCTCGCAAAAAACATTTGTGTGCCGGAAATCCTCAACTGGGCTTGCGGGCCACCAACGACACTGTTTCCCGGCCGTCCAGCCACAGCCCTTGTGGCAGGTCGTCGCGCCGCCACAGCGTCGCCTGTTCCACCACCAGACCCGCTGCTTCCGCCAGCCGCCGCAGCACTTGATCATCCAGCAGGTGCATCGCCTTCGGCATCTGCCCCATCTGCCGGTGCTTGGCGTAAAGGCCGACCTTGGGCAGCCACCCGGGCCACGGCTCCTGCGTTGCTAGCCGCCGCTCGTACTCGGGGATGAAGGCCGCAAAAGGCGACTGGTAGGGCGTGGCCGCCTGGATGAACAGCTTGCCCCCCGGCCGCAGCCAGTGCGCAATGGCCTGCAGGCCGTGGTCCAGCTGCTTGCCGGAAAGGAAGTGCAAAACGTTTGAGACATGCACTGCCCCTAACGATCCCGGCTCAAACGTCAGATCTTCCGGGAACCGGCCGCAAGCCACCGTCAGGCGCGCCCGCTCCGCCTCAGTGCAGTTCTCCAGCGCGCGGCGCTCGATCTCAGCACAATGGCCCTGGTCAAGATCATTGGCGATCACTCGGGCCCCGGCTTTCAGCGCGGCCAGCGACGCGACGCCGAAGCCTCCACCGACGTCCAGTGCCGGCGTTTCAACGCAGCCACCGGCGGCGCAGTACGCCACGAATTCCTGGCTCAAGCGGCTTAACCGCTCCGAGACCCAGCCCATGCGGTTGCGCGTGAGCGGGCGAAAACGCTTCCCCGCGCTGCTCATTTGGGGCGGCTAGGCCTCGGGCAGGAAGCGGCGCAGGCCAAGATCGTACGCTGCGGTGCCCAGAATGCCGCCCAGAATGGGGGCGACGATCGGCACCCAGAAGACGCCGCTACCATCGGTGAGGCCGTTGTTCTTAAAGCCCATCACGGCGGTCATCAGCCGGGGGCCGAAGTCACGGGCCGGGTTGATGGCATAGCCGTGCAAGGCGCCAAAGCTCATGCCGATCACGACCACCACCAGGCCGATGATCACCGGGGCCAAATTTCCGGCGGGCAAAGAGTTCCGCTCATCGGTGATGGCGCAGATCAGAAACAGTAGCAGCGCCGTGCCGATCACCTGGTCAATGAAGCCTACTCCGGGTTGCCCCGGGAAGGCCGGAAAAGTGGCGAAGACGCCCGCCGTCTTTTCCAGCGCCGGGTCGAACTTTTCAAACGCCGGGCGGTAGTTCAGGAACACGATCGCCGCCGCCGTGAAGGCCCCTGCTACCTGCGCCACGATGTACGGCAGCACCTTGCCCCATCCCAGGCCCCGGAACACCGCCATCGCAATCGTGACCGCCGGGTTCAAATGAGCGCCGGAAATCTTGCCCGCCGTGTAGATGCCCATGGTCACGGCCAGGCCCCAGGCGATGTTGATATTGGTCACGCCGCCGTTCACAATCTCGCCTGGCGTGCCGTTTCCAAACAGCACCACCGACGCCACTACCCCGCATCCCAGCAGGATCAGCACCAGGGTGCCGAAAAATTCTGCCGCACATTCTGCCAAAAGAGTTGTCCGCATAGTAAGCCGCGTGAAATTCTATCAGACATGGATCGCCGCCATTTCTTCTCGCGCGCCGCCGCGCTGGCTTTCGGGTCAGCGGGCTTGGCCCGTGCGCAACAGTCTGCATCGCTTCCCTTGCCGGACTTTGAACCCAAGAGCGAACTGGGGGTGACGGAATCGCGTGTCGAGCGCGCCCGCTATCCGGTGATCGACATGCACACGCACGTCTCCTGGTCACCCGGTCTTGAGATCGGCGACACCATGCGCTACGCCGCCGAACCCACTGAGCTGCTGCCCGTGATGGATCGCAAGAACATCCGCACGATGGTGAACTTGACCGGCGGCTGGGGCGCGGGGTTGGAAGATTGCGTCGGCAAATTCGCCAAGGCCCACCCGGGGCGCTTCATTGTCTTCACGGAGCCGCGCTGGCACAAGACCACCGAGGCCGGGTACGCGCAATGGCAGGGCGACGAGATCGAGAAGGCCTACCGGGCCGGGGCCAAGGGCATCAAGGTGCTGAAGACCCTCGGCCTCTACCTGCGCGACAAAGTGAAGACCGGGACGCTGGTGAAAGTGGACGACGCCCGGTTTGACCCGATGTGGGAAGCGGCCGGGGCGCGCCAGATGCCCATCGCCATCCACACCTCCGACCCGGTGGCCTTCTTCCGTCCCATCGACAAGTTCAACGAGCGCTATGAAGAACTCAACGCCCACCCGGACTGGAGCTTCGGCGGCCGCGACTTCCCCAGCGATCGCGAACTGCAGGAAGCCCGCCGCCGGGTCATGAAGCGCCACCCCAAGACGCAGTTCGTCTGTCTGCACGTGGCCGTGGCTGAGAATCTGGCCTACGTCTCCGAGATGATGGACGCCCATCCCAACATGTGGGTGGAGTTCGGCGCGCGCATCGGCGAACTGGGCCGCCAGCCGCGCGCCGCCCGCAAGTTCTTCGACCGCTACCAGGACCGTATCCTGTTCGGCACCGACGCCGTCCCGCACGGTGACCAGTTTCCGCAACAGGTGTTCGGCGAGAAGCTCTACGAGATCTACTACCGGTTCCTGGAGACCCAGGACGAGTACTTTGACTACGCCCCGGCGCGCGTGCCGCCGCAAGGCCGGTGGAAGATTTATGGCTTGGGATTACCGGATGCGATGCTCAAGAAAATCTATAACGGCAACGCCTCCCGTCTGTTGAACCTGAAGGTTTGACAGACGTATCCCCGCTGGGTGCCCGATTCATGCGATACTTCTCAGTTTCCCGTGAACACGGGTGCCCATGCGAGTAAGAGTCCTTTACCACGATCACTGTTTCGACGGCGCGGCGTCTGCGGCTTACTTCAGCCGCTTCATCTCGGAACACGTCCATCCCGGGGCGGAGTTCGCCTACACGGGCATGGCGCATACGGCCGATCAGATTTTTGAAGACTCGTTGTTTGACGGCGACGTCAACGCCATCGTCGATTTCAAGTACTCCCCAAACGACCGCCTGAACTGGTGGTTTGACCATCACCAGAGCGCGTTTTTGACGCCCGCCGATGCGGAGCATTTCCGGCAGGCGCAGCATCCCACCAAGTTTCTCGACACCGGCTACAAAAGCTGCACCAAGTTCATCGCCGATCTCACGCGCGAGAAGTACGGCTACCAAGCCGCGGGTCTGAACGATCTGGTCAGCTGGGCGGACATCATTGACGGGGCATCGTATGCCTCCGCCGAAGAAGCGGTCAGCCTGAAATCCGCCGCCACGCAGTTGGTGCTGGTGATTGAGGCCGCTAAAGGTTCCGGCACGGTGCAGAGCATCATCCGCTCCATGCAGAGCCAGCCGCTGGAGGCGATCATCCAGCAGCCGGAGATCCAGGCCCAGTATCAGCCGCTCTATGCCCGGCATCTGCGCTCCATGGGCGTCATCCGCGATTGCGCGGTCAGCAAAAAGGGTGTGGTCTTTTTTGACCTGGTGGGGAAGGAACTGGATGGCTACAACAAGTTTGTGCCCTACCACCTCTACCCGGAAGCCACCTATACGGTGTCGGTGAGCGAGCAGCCGTTCCGCACCAAGGTCAGCGTCGGGTCCAGCCCCTGGGCCGTGGAAGTGAAACACAACCTGGCCTCGATCTGCGAGCGCTACGGCGGCGGTGGCCACCCCCGCGTCGGTGCCATCAGCTTCCCGGTGGGCCAAATCGAACCAGCCCGGCAGGCCGCCCGCGAAATTGTGGCCGAGCTGCAGGGCTGATCCAAGGACAGCGCTAGGCCACCAATTGCCGGTGGAAGTTTAGAAACGAATCCGCGCCTTCGCTGCCCATGTAGCGTTCCAGCATCGTGCGGTCCGTCTGGGCCAGATCGACGACGATCAGGCCATCCAGGCAGCGTGAGAACTTGGGGTCCACGTTAAAGGCCGCCAGGCGGCCGCCCAGCTTCAGATACTGCCGCAGCAGCACGGGGACGCCTTTGCCGTCGCGCTCAATGTCGGCAATGATGGCGGAGAGTTCTTCCAGGTCCACGCTCCAGTCCAGCTTGGGCCCAAAGGGCCAGGTGCGGAACGGCTGCCGGGCCTTCACCAGGCGGCTGAGGCGCGGGTCCGATTGGCGCGTGCGCAGATAATCCACCATGAACTGGCGGGACACAGGCGAATAGTCGTTCGAGATACTGACCGGCCCAAACAGCATCCGGTAATGCGGGTTCCGGACGATGAACTGGCCAATGCCCTTCCACAGCACCAGCAGCGAGGCAAAGCTCTTCTGGTATTCCGGGCGGACAAAGCTGCGGCCCAGCTCGATGGCGGGCTCCACTTCACGCAGAAAGTCGCGGTGGTAGTTGAACAGGGTGGACGTGTAGAGTCCACGGACACCGTGGCCCCGCAGGATCTCGTCGGTCAAGCCCAACCGGTAGGCGCCGATCACTTCCTGGTTCTTGCGGCTCCAGCTGAACAGGTGCCGGTAGTGGCCGTCGAATTCATCCAGATCCTTGTCGCTGCCGGTCCCTTCGCCGACCGCGCGAAAAGCTGCTTCCCGCAGCAGGCCAATCTCATCCAGTAACCGCGGAATCTGCCGGGCCGTGGCCACGTAGACCTGCTGGTCCCCTGACTGCGCCAGGAACTGCGCGGAGGGCAGCGCCGCCACTTCACCCTCCACCGAGGCCGGGCGCGCGCGGCTGATCATGGCTGGGGCCACGGGCTGCGGTTTGGCGGGCATGCCTTCACGGCGGTGCTCCAGCAGGTAGGTCCGCCAGCGGAGGTAACGCGTCAGCGCTTCGTCACTGGTGAGTGATTCCGCCTGCGCCGGGGCCACGGGCGATCCCACCCGGATCTCTACCCGCCGGTTCTGTTTGTTCAAAAACTCATGCGGCAGCAATGCCGTCCGCACCTTGGCGTGGAACATTCCCAGGATCTGGAACAGCGCGCTGTTGGCCCCTTTGATGTAGACCGGCACCGAAGTCGCCCCCGAGCGGCGGATCAGCCGCGCGACGGTGGAATGCCAGTCCGGGTCCGTCACCGCCATCTTCTTCCACTGCAGGTGCGAAACTTCGCCCGCCGGAAAGACCACCAGCAGCTTGCCTTCCTTCAGCCATTCGATGGCCTGGCGTAAGCCGCGCTGGTTGAAGCGCACCGCCTCCCGTCCGCCAAAGGGGTTGATCTCGATGAACCAGTCCTTCACTTCCGGGACCGTGGCCAGAATCGAGTTCGCCAGCACCTTCACATCGGGCCGGACCGCCAGTAGCTTGGTCATCAGCGCCGCGCCTTCCAGCAACCCGAACGGGTGATTCGCCACCACCACTACCGGTCCCGTAGCGGGCACTTTGGCCCACTCCTTGCCGCCGGAATCGAGCTCCACATGGAGCCCATCGATCATGGCCTGAAAGAAACGCGCGCCATCGCCCAGTGGGGCGATCTGTTTGTACATCTTTTCGAGTTCGTCAAAACGGAGGACTCGAAGTGCAGGATTCTCCACGCCTACGAGAATGACTGCCCAATGTCAAAACCATCTGACGGTTGGGCGAAATTCTCGTCGCGGTCGCATAACGATTGTATTTCGGTGCCGCTTATGGGCGGCGGAGTTCCTGTTCCAGCCGTTGACGCGCCGCTTCCGGCACGATCCGCCAGTTCTGATCTGGCTTCGCGGGCAGCGTCTGATGTTCGGTGTAGTACTCGATGATCAGGTCCCGCACTTCGCGGTGGGACCGCCACAGCACGGGCGCTCCCTTGAACATCGTGTAGCCGCCGGAGCCGCCGGCGCGATAGTCATTCAGGGCGATCCGCAGCTTCTGCGTGTCCGCCAGCGGAGCGCCCTGGTAGCGGAGATTCTTGATGCGCTGGCCGGCCGGGGCCTGTAGATCAACCTCATACTCGACACCCTGGGCCATGTCGTAGTTGAAGCCGGGGAAGCGCCGGTTGATCAGTGGGACGGCGCTGCAAGTGGGTTCCGTGCAGGAGTTGAAGAAACGGGCCGCGTTTTCGAGCGCCGCCTTCAGCATCGCCCCGGTGCCTTCGATGGCGTAGAGTTCGTTCTCGTAAAGGTAAAGCCCGGCCGCGTCGCGGATGGTGACCGGTCCGGCGGCGATCTTCAGTTTCGAGTTGAACAGCGCGGTCAAGGAAACATCCGCCTTGGCGTAGTGCAGTTGCACTTGGTGGATGGCGTCGACCAGGGCGGAGTCCTCAATCTGGCCGCGGGCGGCGTCGAGGGCCACCGGGGCCGTCGCGAT
>JAPKYX010000051.1 GCA_026394075.1 Acidobacteriota bacterium | reverse complement strand
TGCTGGACTCAAAAGCAATCTGGCCCTACTTGAATCCGCCGAAGGCGGCGAGTTCTCTCATCGGGGGCTAGTGGTGTGCGTGACACGGATCGAGCATTATCGAGGGCAGCGCGGGCGCGTTTGACCTTCTCGAGGATATCGGAGGCTTTTGCCGTCCAGATGAAGGGTTTGGGCTGCTCGTTGTGTTGGTCGACATAGGAGTCGATAGCCGTGATCAGTTCTTCGACATCGCGAAACACACCGCGACGAA
The DNA here is from genome assembly GCA_026394075.1 of Acidobacteriota bacterium. Lineage (GTDB taxonomy): Bacteria > Acidobacteriota > Terriglobia > Bryobacterales > Bryobacteraceae > JAPKYZ01. The sequence continues at coordinate 1,342 of JAPKYX010000051.1, read as the reverse complement.
GGCGATGTTCGGTCAGATCGCGGAAGAAGCGTTCGATCATATTCAGCCAGGAAGCGCTGGTGGGCGTGAAGTACATGTGGAACCGGGGACGCTTGGTCAGCCAGCGCTGCACCTTGGGGTGTTTGTGCGTGGCGTAGTTGTCGGCAATGATGTGTAGTTGCTTGTCGGCGGGTGTGGCATCGTCCAGTAGACGCAAGAACTTCAACCACTCCTGGTGGCGGTGGCGTTGCTGGCACAGGCTGATGACGTTGCCGGTGGCGGCGTTCAGCGCGGCAAACAGGGTCGCCGTCCCGTTACGTTTGTAGTCGTGCGTCATAGTTTCGCGGCGGCCGCGTTTCATTGGTAGCCCCGGTTGCGTCCGATCCAGCGCCTGGATCTGGCTCTTCTCGTCGCAGCACAGAACCAGTGCGTGTTCGGGCGGATTGAGATACAGCCCGACGATGGCCTCCAACTTCTCGGTGAACTCAGGATCGTTGCTGACCTTAAAGGTCTCCACCAGATGAGGCTTTAGACCATGCGCCTTCCAAATGCGGCGCACGCTGGCCTCGCTGATGCCGACCTCAGCGGCCATCATTCGTGTGGACCAGTGGGTGGCGTTGGATGGCCGGTCTTGCGTGGTCTTTCGAATCACCGCCTTCACCGTGGCCGGCGGGATGCTCGGCGTGCGTCCGGGGCGAGGCGCATCCTTCTCCAGGCCGCCCAAGCCAAGCGCCAGGAAGCGGGCCCGCCAGCGCGCGGCCTTCTGGTTCGTGATGCCAAGCTTGGTGCCAATGGCGACGTCCAGGTCGCCATTGGCGGCCATCAGCACGATTCGCGCCCGCTCCACTTGCCGGGCGGAAAGCGAACGGCCGCGCGCCCACTGCTCCAGCGTCTGACGCTGCTCATCGGTCAATTCAACTGCAGGGGCCACGCGCATCGCCAATCGTCTCCTCCATCATAGAGACGGTTGCCAGATGCAATAGGTTATTATTTACGACGCACCACACTAGGTCCCCAGACGATACGCCTTTCAAGTAGGTCGGTGCCCTCTCGGGCGGCGGCTGCATTGAAAGGATTCACTCGCTTGCCGGTACCGTCACTTTTTGCTCCAACTTACTCGGCCGCCGACCGCAAAGGCGGTTCAGCCATTACTTCGGCAGTTCTGATGGCTGCCTTTTTCTTGTTGGTGGGAGTGCCACTGTCTGCGCAAACCACGGCAACCATCAGCGGCACCGTCCGCTCCTCTGATGGCAAACCAGTGTCCGCCGCGACGGTGGAATTGGTTGGTACCAGAACGAAGCAGCGCTTTGAAACCACCACCTCCGCCACAGGCACCTACTCCGTCGGACAACTGCCGCCGGAT
>JAPKYX010000164.1 GCA_026394075.1 Acidobacteriota bacterium | reverse complement strand
GTGCATGCTGCGGATGAACGTCAGGTCGTCCACGATGCGCGCTGTGTGAGGCAGCATCTCCGAGATGTCCATGCCGCACTGCCCGTGCTTCTTGAAGGCGAAGGGGCTGGGCAAAAGCGTGTTGACGTTGTTCGGCTGATGGATCTCAACGCCGCCGGGCAACGGTTTGCCCGCCAGGCGCAACAGCTCCGGCTTAGGATCGAACAAGTCCATCTGGCTGGGGCCGCCGTTCTGGACCAGTTGGATCACCGCCTTCGCCTTCGGCGCAAAGTGCGAGCGCTGCTGAGCATGCAGCAGGTCGGCCAGCACCATGGACCCGAAACCAAGGGTCGTCCGTTCGAGAAGCCGCCGACGCGTTAGGAGATTCACAGCAATTGGTCCACAGGATATCAAGCCGCTGCGACGGCGTCACTCAGCTACTTGAGTTAGGCCCCAAGGTCAGCGCGGCAAGACGTAGATGGTGGGCTGCGGCATTGGCCGCCGGGTGTCGTTGCGGTTGCCTTGGGGCCCGATCCACAGCGTGCTCAACCCTTCCACCAGGCCGCCCGCGCCGTCCGCCGCTCGGCCGCGCAACTGGAATGGATAGTCTCCGGTAGCGGCACTGGCCGGGACTTTCAGCTTCAGCTTCACCGCCGGAATGTTGATGTTGTCGCCGTCGCCCGAGGGGCCAAAATGCTGGTCGGCACGGAAGTGGCCGCGGGTCTCCGGATGGCCTTCCACCCACACATCCACCGCCTTCTCAAACCCCGGCTCCTTGATCAGCAGCACGGTCACTTCGGTCTCCGTACCCGCCGCCGCCGATAGCTCTTCCGGTTCCGCCAGCAGCTGGAACGACGGCGCTTGGGGGCGCACGTGCAGGCGGTAGGCATAGGTGGGGCCAGTGCGGTCCGTGCGGTCGCGAACCACCAGGGTGGCCTTCTCCGACTTCTGCGGCAGATAGAAAAGGTTGCTGTCCGGGTTGCCGATCACCGTTCCTTGGCCGCTCATCAGGTCATCGTGTTCAGCCAGCAGCTTGCCGTCCGCGCTCCAGAGTTCCAACACGGTATCGATCTCGGGCAGTCCCAACTGCGCGGCCAGTGTCCAGGCATGGAACGGCTCGCCTGCTCGCAGGTCCACGGGATGTCGCCCCGGACCCTTCAATAACTGTCCGTCGATCGCTTCACCGGTGCTGATGTCCGCGGTCATCGCTTCGGCCCACCCGGTGCGGGTCTGCAGCCACAACCGCCAGAGTCCGGGTTTGGCCGCAGAGGGCAGCTCAAATTCGCCATCGACGCCGGACGCTGTTGCCTTCACGCGGCGGGCTTCAATCCGCTGCGGATCTCCGTCGCTGCCGTCGGCCGGCAGCGTGTAGGGGAACGGCAAACGATAGTGTTCGGCACCACGGGCGCGCGCCAGAACCATACCGGTGGTGCCAGCCAGCGCTTCGCCCGAGACATGGACCGAATAGCGGCTACCGGGCCTGGCCCCCAGCGGGTACATCCCCGTCACCACCGGCAACTGCGAAATCTGCAACTGGTAGACACAATTCTCACCGCACGCCACGCCTTGGGGGCCCCGGTACTGGTCGATCTTCAGCGTGTAGTTGCCTGCGCGCGCGAAGACCTGCGCCAACCGCGGCGTCTCCAGAAACTCGTCCTGATCCTCGTTGTGCGCCACCTCGCGGCCCGCTTCGTCGTAGAGCGTCAGGGAACACTCCAGGAACCCGCCGCGTTCGATCGATTGCAGGTCGAACAACCAGCGTTCTCCCGCCTGGGCCGGGAACGTGAACCAATGTTGATCGGCCAGCCCCTTCATCTGCCCCTGGATCACCTGGGGCTTCAAAGTGATGGCCTGACGGCCCGTCGCTCGCAAAACGTTGGGGAACTGGTTGACGTTGAACAACCAGGAATTGCTGCGTCCGGTGCGCGAGATCAGCTGCACCCGGTGCGGGCCCAGCGCCGCCTGTGGTGTGATCCGGATGCGGCCCTTCACGGATTTGGCCGTGGCCGCCACGGTCTCCACCCAAGCGAGATCGGGCGAATCGAAGCGTGCCTCTTGCACTGCCTCCAGATCGCTGCCCGTGAACTCCACCTCCACCGTCGTGCCCGCTTGACCGCCCAGCGGCATCACGCGCAGCACATGCGGGCCACCCAGCATGGCCAGCGGGAGCAGCAGGATCAAGCCGCGCATCAGAACAGTTCCCGGATCGGCACACCGCCGTCGTTCATCTTCACCGGGCGCCCATTGCTGCGGTACTCCTTGTGCGGATCAATCCCCAGCTTTTTGTAGACCGTCGCCCCCAGGTCTTCAATGGACAGCGGGCGATCCTGCGGTGCGCCCCCTTGCGCGTCGCTGGAGCCGATAATCTGGCCGCCCCGAATGCCCGCGCCTGCCGCCGCAATCGAGAAGACGCCCGGCCAGTGGTCCCGACCTGCGGAGTGGTTGATGTGCGGCGTCCGTCCAAACTCGCCGATCGCTAGCACCAGCGTCGATTCCAGCAACCCCCGCTGTTCCAGATCTTCAATCAGCGTAGAGAACGCTTGGTCAAAGACCGGGAAGATGCTCGTGCTGGATTCGACAATGCCGCCATGGGCATCGTACCCACCTTGGAAGACTGCGGCCAGCCGCACGCCCGCCTCAATCAGCCGCCGCGCTAGCAAAGCCCCTTGCCCGGCGGAGTTCCGGCCATACTGGTCGCGCAGCTTTGCGGGCTCCTCTTCGATGTTGAAGGCCTTGCGCGCCGGTTCAGAGACCACCAGATCAAATGCCTTCTGGTAGAAGTAGTCCATCCCTTCCAGCAGCTTCGATTTCTCCACCTGCCGCAGCTCTTCATCCATCGACCGCAGCAGCCGTTCCCGCGATGCCGACTCTTCCAGCGACACGGTGGCGGGCAGGCTGAGATCCTGGACCCGGAACTCCTTCTTGCCGGGGTCGCCCGTAATGAACGGATCATAGGCCGCGCCGAGAAAGCCGGCGTCCGCGCAGATGTCGCGCCGTGGAATGCAGACAAACGGCGGCACCCCGTTGCGAGGCCCCAGTTCCTTGGCCACCACGGAGCCGAACACCGGATGCTTGAACGCATTATTGGGCCGCGAGCCAGAGAAGATGTACTGCTTGGCCTTCTCGTGGATCGCTTCCTTGGAGTACATCGAACGGATCACCGCGAACTTGTTCGCCTGCGCCGCGCACCGTGGCAGCAGCTCCGAGAAGTGGACGCCGGGCAGCGCCGTCGGGATGGACTTCCACGCGCCGCGAATTTCCGCCGGTTGATCGGGCTTCGGGTCAAAGCTGTCGTGCTGGCAAGCGCCGCCTTCCTGGAAGTAGATGATGCAGTTCTTCGCCGGTCCCGTGGCGGCCAGTAGTTGCGGCAGGTCCAGGCCCAATGCCGAGGCCCCGATGCGGAGAAAGTTGCGGCGTGACGTCATTGGTTGATTTGAAACTCCCGGGTGTTCAGCACCGCCCACAGCAGATTCTCGAAGGCCCGCCGACGGCTGCGTCCGGCCTGCTTCTCACTGGCCAAAAAGGCTTCGATGTTGCCCCATTCGCCGGAGGACGGGGCGCGCGCCAGGGCTCGCAGATAAAGCTGATCGGCCACCGTCCGGTCATCGAGCGTTTGCTCCAGCAACGTGGCCAGGACGTTCTTGGGAGACTCCACCTTTTCGCGAACGGCCTCGGCATTCATCAAGTGCAGGGCCTGCGCCAACGACGGCGCCTGGGTGCGCGGCTCCATGGTGTCGCGGCGGGGATGGCCGAAGGTCGTCAGAAAGTACGTCGCCCCAATCGACGCCACCAGATCCTTGGCCGTAGTTCCGGCCGGGTAGTTGTTGAACTCCTGGGGCACCCCGGTCACTTGGCCCAGCGCATCCAGCAATACTTCCGCCGGCAGCTTGCGCGGTTCGTACCGGGCCAGCAGCGTCCGCTCCAGCGGGTCCGTGCCACCGGTGCGGCCGGGGGCGCGAGAGGACAACTGGTAGACCTTCGAATTCAGGATCAGCCGGTGCAGCGGTTTGAACTGGTAACCGTGGGCGATAAACTCTTCCGCCAAACCATCCAGCAGCGCCGGGTGCGTCGGCATGTTGGTGGACCGGAAATCATCCGCCGGTTCGACAATGCCCTGGCCGAAATATTCGGCCCACACGCGATTCACCGTGGCCCGGGCGAACTGTGTCTTTTGCGCACCCAGGATCCAGTCCGCCAGAACTTCGCGCCGGTCCTGCTGCTCGCCGATCGCCGGTTCGGTGCCATCCAGGAATCGCGGGGCCACGGGCTTCTTGGTATTGGGATGCATCACCTCGCCCTCGCGCGAGTTGTACCAGACGCGCCGGTACTGCGCGTAGCCGTGCTTCACTTTCGTGCGGCCCATAAAGGCCGCCATGCCGAAGAAATCGTCCTGCGTCAGATTCTCGAGCGGGTGATTGTGGCATTCCGCGCATTCAATCCGCTGCCCCAAAAATAGACGCGCCACGGTCGGCGTGGCTTTGGAGACGTCAAACGTCTTCAGCATGAAGTCGATGGCCGGGTGCCAGAAGTTGCCGGCCGGGTGAGACGTGGTGTCGCCGGTGGCGGTCAACATCTCGCGGACGGTCTGGTTGTAGGGCTTGTCGGCCCGGATCGCCTCCGCCAGCCAGTGCTTAAAGGCGTAGTTGGTGCGGCCTTGCGAGTAATACTGGGAGTTGCGGAACCAGTCCTCAAACTTCACCAGCCAATGGGAGACGTACTCCGGTCGATCCAGCAGCTGGTCGATCAAGCGGGCCCGCTTGTCGGATCGTGAGTCCGCCAGAAAGCGGGACGTTTCCTCGACGGTGGGCAACAGGCCGATCAGGTCGAGATAGACACGGCGCACAAACGCGCGGTCGCTTGCTTCCGGGTAAGGCTGAATGCCCACCTGCCGCAGCTTGGCGAAAACCTCGGCATCAATGAAGTTGCCCGCCGCGGACACCTGCTGGACAGGTGGGGTATCGCTGACGATAAACTGCGCCGTGGCCGCTTTGCCGACGCCGCGCGCCATCACCACGGTCAAGCCGCGGCCTTTTGCCGTGACGCCTCCCGCAGCGGATACCGCCACCACCGCTTCATCATTGACGGCGTAGCGCACCTGGCGCGTCAGGTCCACGGTGTTGCCGTCGGACAGGAAGCCCACCACGCTCAACTGCAACTGGGCACCGGGACTTAGAATGCGTTCGCGCGGTTGGACCTCCAGCCGCACGATGCGTGGTCCGTTCGAACTGCGCTGCGCACCTTGGCGCAACCATTCCAGCAGCGTCCGGTATTCATCGCTGGATTCTTCGATCACGTGCCCACCGCCGTGAGCCAACGCGAACGTGGGCTTCCGCAACAGCAGCGAGTTCTCAGGCTTCGCCAGATCCACACGCCGGCCCTTGTGAGCGGTGGTGATCATCGCGTGATCGGCCGCCGCATCCGCGCCGTAGAGCGATAACTTGAAGCCGCTCTGCCCCGCGGGTGAGCCATGACACGCTGAACTATTGCAGCCCTTCGTCGTCAGCAGCGACAGCACGTCTCGTTCAAAGCTGATCTCCACCGTCTGGGCCGGCGCGAAACCACTCGCGGCGAGCAAGCACAGAAAATGACGACGGTAAAGCACACGAACATTCTATGCCCGTCCGTGGACCGGCGATTGGGCTGCTGAACGCACGGAACCGGTGCGCCATGAGAACATAGCTTCGTGATGCGCGCCTGGGCTTTGGCCTCTCTCTTGACGCTACCAGTGGCGGCGGCGCCGCCCGCGTCTCTGCCCGGGCAACTCAACACAACGATTCGGCCGTTCCTGCAGAAGCATTGCGTGGGCTGCCACAGCGGCAAAACTCCAGCGGCCCAGTTTGATCTGACTGCCTATACGACGCTAGGCTCCGTCACGCATGAGTTTCCGCGCTGGGCCCTGGTGATGGAACGTCTGCGGGCGCGCGACATGCCGCCCAAGCCCTTGCCGTCGCCACCGGCGGCCGACACGGACCGCGTGATCAGCTGGATCGAACAGGTCCGCGCGGCGGAGATCAAGAGATCAGCGGGTGACCCCGGCCTGGTGCCCGCGCGCCGTCTGAGCAATGCCGAATACAACTACACCATCCGCGACCTGACCGGCCAGAACCTGGACGTCACGCGCGAGTTTCCCATCGATCCGGCCAATCCAGCTGGCTTCGACAACTCTGGCGAATCGCTGACCATGTCTCCGGCGCTGCTGAATAAATATCTGCAAGCGGCCCGCGACATCTCGACGCACATGGTGCTGGCGCCCGGCACCATCCAGTTTTCGCCGCACCCGATGATGGTGGAGACCGATCGCGAAAAGTACGCCATCCAGCAGATCATCAGCTTTTACTTCCGCCAACCAACCCAACACACCGCCTATTTTGCCGCCGCCTGGCGCTACCAGCATCGAGCTGCCTTTGGCCTGCCCCGCGCGACGTTGGAGAGCATTGCTGCCGAGGCCGGGCTGAGCCGGCGGTATCTTCCGCAGGTGTGGCAGATTCTGAATGAGCCGGACGCGCTGGGTCCAGTGGCCAAGCTTCAGGCAATGTGGAAGGCCCTTCCCGCGCCCGGCCAGCCGGAGCAGTTGACCGCCGGATGCCGCGCGATGGACGCCTTCGTGACGAAGCTCCGCGCCCACACGGGCATGCAGTATGCCGCGCCCAAGGTCCGCGGCCTGCCTGCTGGGTCCCAACCGCTGCTCAACTGGAAGCTGAAGCAGTTCGCCACCCACCGCCGCGATAGTGACCCGGCGGCACTGCGCAACGACACCGATCCGCCGCCCGATGTGCCGGCCATTCCGCGCTATGCCGGGCTCCATCAGGAAGCCGCTCCGCGTTGGGCCGCGTTGATGGCCCGGGATCGCGCTGGGGACCCCGACCTCGTCGTGCCCGCCGCGCAACGGGAGCGTTACCAGGCGGCCTTTGCCCGCTTCGCCTCGGTCTTCCCGGATAAGTTCTACATCACCGAACGCGGGCGCTACTTCCCGGATGACTCCGAAGACAAGGGCCGTCTGCTGAGCGCGGGCTATCACAGCGTGCTCGGCTTCTACCGCGATGACCAGCCATTGATGGAGCTGATCCTGGACGACGAGGGCCGCCGCGAACTGGACCGGCTGTGGAATGAGTTCGACTATATCGCCGACTTCACCGCGCGCACCTGGATCCAGTACTTCTTCAACCAGAGTGGTGAAGTGCAAGGCAAGGGCGCGGAATCCGCCAGTGAGCGCCCGGTAGGGCGGGGCATTACTGACGCGGGAGTGATCTCCGACATGCGCGATGCGTACCTCAAGAAGGCCGCCGCCGACCCCGGCAACGATCCCATCGCCCCGCAGGCCATCCGCGAGCACTACGACGGCATCAACGCAACCCTCCGCGCGTTGGAGCAGCAGCGGAAGACCGCCGAGCCCAAGCACCTGGACGCCCTGCTCGCGTTCGCCGCCCGCGCCTACCGCCGTCCGCTCGACCCCAGTGAGCGCCAAGATCTCACCGCCTACTACCGCACCCTGCGCAGCAAGAATGAGTTAACCCACGAAGCCGCGCTGCGGGAGTGTCTGGTGAGCATCCTGATGGCCCCGGACTTTCTCTATCGCCTCGATCTATCCAGCAGCATGCGGCCCCAAGCCGCGCCTGTTCGAGCACCCAAAGCCGGGCAACCGCCTGCCCACCGCCCACTCTCGAATGACGCGCTGGCCAGCCGGTTGAGCTACTTCCTGTGGGCCAGCATGCCGGATCAGGAACTGCTGCGGCACGTCACCGCAGGCGACTTGCAGCGGCCGGAAGTGTTGCTCGCGCAGGCGCGGCGGATGTTGAAGGATCAGCGCATACGCGGCCTGGCCACGGAGTTCACCGGCAACTGGCTGGGCTTCCGCCAGTTTGAAACCAACAACTCGGTCGATCGCGCGCGCTTTCCCGCTTTCAACAATGAGCTTCGGTCAGCGATGTTCCAGGAACCAGTCCGGCTGCTCGGGGATGCGTTCGCGAATGACCGTTCCTTGCTGGATCTGCTCTATGGCCGCCACACCTTCGTCAATCCCGCGTTGGCCAAGCACTACGGCATTCCCGGCGTGACGGGTCCGGCGGACCAGTGGGTCCGCATCGAGGACGCTCGGCCTTACGGACGGGGCGGGTTGCTGCCAATGGCGGTCTTTCTCACCCAGAATTCGCCGGGCCTCCGCACCTCCCCGGTCAAGCGCGGCAACTGGGTGGTGCAGCGAGTGCTGGGCGAAGTGGTGCCGCCACCTCCGCCTGCTGTGCCTGAGTTGCCGAATGACGAATCAACCTCCGAACTGCCCGTGCGCGACATGCTGACCAAGCATCGCGAGAATGCCCTTTGCGCAGCCTGCCATGCGCGCATCGATTCGTTCGGGCTGGCGTTTGAAGGCTATGGACCGGTGGGTGACGTTCGCACCAAGGATCTGGCTGGTCGCGCCGTCGAGACTCAAGTCAGCTATCCCGGTGGACTCACGGGATCCGGTGTCGAAGGCTTGCAGCGCTTCATCCGCGAACGGCGCGAGAAGGATTTTGTGTTGAACATCAGCCGCAAGCTGCTGGCCTTTGCGCTGAACCGGTCGCTTCAGCTTTCCGATGAGGCTCTGGTTGAGCGTATGGCGGCCCAAGCCCAAGCCAACGGCTGCCGCCTCAGCGCCCTGGTGGAAGCGATCGTCACCAGCCAACAGTTCCGCCACCGCCGGCTGCCGGAAACTCCGGCCGCCACCGATTAGGAGATCATTGTCTTGCAAGGAGCCCACCGCAGATGAAGAAGACACCTCCGGTCCCCAGTTCCATTTCCCGGCGCGCGGTCCTGCGCGGCGCGGGTTGCACGGTGGCCTTGCCGTGGCTCGAATCCATGCATGCGCTGGCAGATACGCCACCGGCCGCCGCGTTCCCCAAGCGCTTCGGCGTCGTGTTTCTGGGCAATGGCGTCAACGAAGACCACTGGAGCGCCGAAGGCGAAGGCGCGGCCATGAAGCTAAGCAAAACGCTTCAGCCGCTGGAGCCATTGAAGGAAAAGATCAACGTCATCGACGGCCTGTTTGTGAAGGCGTTGACCGGCCAAGGCATCCACCCCGCCCAAACCGGCAGCCTGCTCTCTGGCGCGCGGATCTCGAAAGGCGCCGTCATCCACTCCGGCATCAGTGTGGACCAGATGATCGCCAGTCGCGTCAGCGACGACGTCCCGCAATCGAGCATCGTGCTGGCTTGTGAGCAGCCCATGACCGGCTACCACGAGACCAACTTCTCGATGGCCTACAGCTCCCACATCTCCTGGCAGAGCCCGGATTCGCCGGTGCCGGTGGAGGTCTATCCGTCACTCGCCTGGGACAACCTGTTTGACAACCGCGGCAGCCTGCTGAACATCAGCATTCTGGATCGCGTGAAGGACCGAGCGCAGAGCCTGACGCGCAAGATCAGCGCCAGTGACAAGAACAAGCTGGATGAGTATCTCACCAGCGTGCGCGAAGTGGAGAAGCGGGTCGAGAGTATGCGCCGCGACAAGACGCAGGCCGATGATCAAGCGAAAGCGCGCAACACCCCAGCCGCCACCATGGACCGGCCCGCCAATGGACTCCCGGAAGATCTGCGGGACCACGCGCGGCTGATGTGCGACATCATCGCTATTGCGTTCCAGACCAACAAAACCCGCGTCGCCTCACTGCTGATCTCGCGGGATCTGTCTGCCATGTACTACCCGTTCCTGAACGTCAAGGAAGGCCACCACGCGGCGTCGCACAACAACGCCTCCGATGGCTATGAACGGATCGCCCGCTTCCACTTGAGCCAGTTCGCGTATCTGGCGTCGCGCCTCGAAGCGATGAAGGAAGGTGACGGCACGGTGCTGGATCACAGCTGCCTGATGTTCCTGTCCAACCTCTGGATCGGCCGCAAGCACGACAACACGCGCCTGCCGCTGGTGCTGGCCGGCGGCCTGGGCGGCACGCTCAAGACCGGCCGGACGCTCAACTATTTGGGCGAAAGCGAAGACAAGCGCAAGATGTGCAGCCTCTACCTGTCACTGCTGGACCGCTTCGATATCAAGCTCGACCAATTCGGCGACTCCCGCACGCGGCTGGAGCGGCTGTAGACAGTAACCGGTGCAGCCGGTGATCGAGAGCGAACGCCTAGCCCGCTAAGCGGACTTCCTTAGCTCTTGCATCAAGGTCACATCATCCAGAACACGGATACCATTCGTGCGGCAAACATGCTCGACAGCAGGTGCCCGGAATGCGGCATCGCGGGAGCAAAGAACATCGGCTCGGCCGAGGATAGCGGTCTGGAGGATGGGGTCGTCATCCGGGTCACTCACCACCAGCGGCATCTCGGCTGGAAGCACGACCATCAGCGCCGATTCTTCAAGCAAGGTGAGATAGGTCTGGATAGCTTCATCCGACAATGGCCAGCGCTTTTGAACGTGAGCATAGCGCAATACACGTCCCACCTCGGCCAGGATAGCTGGCGATAGAACCAACCGGTGCGGCCCGGTAGCGACGGTCAACAGAAGATCTTTGGCCAAACCGCCCGGACTGGTTTGGGGATTGGCGCGGACGATGATGTTGGTGTCGAGGACTACCCTCACGGTACCCAGTTGCGCTGAGGCCGGATTGCGTCCAGCGCCTCATCAAGCGCGGCTTCCATTTGAGCGGGAGTGGTCCCAGGCAAGACTAGCTCGGCCATCTCCGCCAAGTGAGAACCCAGGTGCTCACTGGCCAATTGGCGACGATTGTCGAGGGCGCGCTCCACCAATTGGGCCAGATACTGCTCGGTCGGCATCTGCGCCGCGCGCGCCTGAGACGCGAGTGCGGCCTCGACATCGTTCGGCAATTCCAGGATCATGCTCATGGACCTTGATCTCAACCTTCTGATTCCACCTTACCGGATGTCGCGAAGGCTGACACGCGCGGCAGGCAATAGGGCTGACCCGTCCTACGAACGTGGCAGCCGCGACAACTGGCAACGCTACTTCTTCTCGTACACCACCTCACCACCCAGCACCGTCAACTTCGGCAGCGTGGTGAGGATCTCCTTTTCCGGAATCGTCATGACGTCTTTGGTGAGCACCAGGAAGTCCGCCACTTTGCCCGGGGTGATGGAGCCTTTCTTGTCTTCTTCAAAGGCCGCATACGCACCGTCGAAGGTCCAGCTCTTTAAGGTCTCGACGCGGGAGAGCTTTTCGCTGGGCATGAAGCCGCCGGGCGGGTTGCCGGCATGGTCCTGGCGTGTGATGGCGGAGTAAAGGCCCCAGAATGGGTTGGGATCTTCCACCGGGAAGTCTGAGCCATTGGCGATGCGCACGCCCGCATTCAGAAAGCGGCGCGGAGCCCAGGCACCTAGCAAGCGGTCCGGACCCAGGCGGTCCTGCGCCCAGCGCATGTCACTGGTGGCGTGCGTCGATTGCAGTGAGGCGATCACGGCAAAGTCGGCGTAGAGCTTGAAATCAGGCAGCGAGACTACCTGTGCGTGCTCAATGCGGAAGCGGCGGTCCTTCTTGCCTTGGAGCGCTTCGCCATAGGCTTCGAGCGCCGTCCGGTTGGCCTTGTCGCCGATGGCGTGCGTGGCCACCTGGAAGCCTTTGGCCACCGCGTCCTTGGCCACATCGCGGATGTACTCCTTTTGCAGGATCAGCAGGCCGGAGTTCTGCTTGTCGTCCGAATAGGGCTGGAAGAACGCCGCGCCACGAGAGCCCATCGCCCCATCAGCCACCAGCTTGATCGACCGCACCGTCAGCTTGTCACCGATCTCGGGCCCCTTCTTCAGGTAGTCCTCCCACAGTTCGCCCGCGCCCGCGATCATCATGTTGATCCGCACGGGCAACTGCCCTTTGGCGATCAAGCGTCGATACGCTTCCAGTTCCTGACGGCCCGCGCCCGCATCGTGCACACTGGTCATGCCCAAACGTGCGCACTCCTGCGCGGCGCGCTTCAGCCGGGCCTCCACCTGTTCGTCGGTCAGCGGCGGAATCCGGCGCGACACCATGGCCTGCGCCCGGTCCACCAAAATGCCCGTCGGATTACCGGCCGCATCGCGGATGATCTGCCCGCCCTTGGGGTCCTCCGACGCCTTAGTGACGCCACCCGCCGCCATGGCCAGCGAATTGCCCCAGCCGGCGTGACCGTCGACGCGCGTCAAATAGACCGGATGTTCCGTCGCGACTTTGTCGAGATCAGCGGCCACCGGAAACTTGCCGCCCCAGTTGGTCTGGTCCCAGTTGCGGCCGCGGATCCAGGTGCCTTTGGGCAGCTTGGCGGCCGTCTCCTTCACGCGGCGGGCGACCTCTTCGATAGAGGCAACTCCGCGCAGGTCCATCGTCTCCAGCATGTCGCCCAGGCTGCGCATGTGGACGTGAGAATCGATCAGCCCCGGGATGATGGCGGCACCTTGCGCGTCGATCTTCAGCGTCTGGGGCCCGATGTGCTTTTTCACGTCGGTACCGACTGCGATAAACTTGCCATCTTTAACGGCAAAAGCAGACGCTTTGGGCTTTGCCGCGTCTACGGTATACACTTGGGCGTTCTCAACAACCAGGTCCGCCGTCTGGGCTAGTCCCGAAGCGGTGGTCAGCAAGAATACAATGGATAACATGCAGGAAAGTATGGCATATCCGAGCCAGTCCGCTGCGCTCGACATGCCGGCGTGGAAGACGGTTGCGGCGACGGCGTGCGCGATTCTATTGGCGGTGCTGTTTGCCTCGGCCGGAGTGTGGAAGATCACGGACCCGATTGACTGGTCGGCCAAGCTCACCCAGATGAAGGTCCCAGGTCCGCTGGCGCTGCCGTTTACGCTGGCGCTGGGCATCGGCGAAACCTTCACCGCCGTGCTGCTGCTGGTCCCGCGCTTCCGCCGCTGGGGGGCTTGGTTGACCGCCATCATGCTGGTGGCCTTTATGGCCTACGTCGGCATAAACTACACTGCCTTGACCGGCGCGGATTGCAGCTGCTTTCCCTGGCTGAAGCGTTCGATCGGCCCCGGCTTCTTCTGGGGTGACGCCGCAATGCTGGCCGCTGCCGGACTCGCCGGTTGGTGGGCGCGCAAGAGCGAAGGCTTAAAGGGCGCGGCGCTGGTGCTGGGCGTGGTGGCCGTGTTTGCGGGAGCGTCCTATGGCGTAGCTACATCGCGCAACACCGGCACCAAGGCCCCGGAGACGATCACCGTCAATGGCCAGCCCTATTCGCTGACCCAGGGCAAAGTGTTCCTCTACTTCTTTGACCCGGAATGTTCGCACTGCTATCAGGCCGCGCAGTTGCTGGGAACGCACAACTGGAAAGACACTCGCCTGGTGGCCATTCCCACCCGCGTGCCCCAGTTCGCGCAAGGCTTCCTGGAAACGACCAAGTTCAAGGCTGGCGTGTCGAACGATCTGGAACTGCTGAAGAAGACCTTCCCGCATGGCGATCCGCCGTATGGCGTAGCGCTCGAGAATGGCCGTCAGAAAGCAGCCTTCGCCATCTTTGATAGCGAGCAGCCACGCAACGGGCTCCGCGAACTGGGCTACATCCAGTAGTCCGCCGCCTCACTCCGCAGCAGTTGCCGCATGCGGCCCCGGCCGCGGTTTCGCAGATTCAGCTACAGTCAAAGGTTTAACGGTCCACCATTCATGTCTCTCACTGCCCCCGCCGGAACGGCGGAACTCTCAACGCAAGAACTCGAACAGAAGTACCTGCTGCAGAACTACGCCCGCTATCCGCTGGAACTCACCCGCGGCAAGGGCTGCTGGCTGTGGGACACCAGCGGCAAGCGCTACCTGGACCTGCTGGCCGGCATCGGCGTCAACGCCCTGGGGCACAACCACCCGCGTATCACGCGCGTGATCAAGGACCAGGCCTCGCGCCTGATCCACACCTCGAACCTCTACTATCACGCCTACCAAGGCAAGCTCGCCAAGCGCATTGTCGAGACCTCTGGCCTCGACCGCGTCTTCTACTGCAACTCCGGCACGGAGGCGATCGAAGGCGCGCTGAAGATGGCGCGCGGCCGCGGACGGCAGATCTCGCCCGACAAGTTCGAGTTCGTTGCCCTGAATAACTCCTTCCATGGCCGCACCTTTGGCGCCCTGTCGATCACCGGCCAGCCCAAGTATCGTGAGCCGTTTGAGCCGCTGCTCCGCGGCGTACACTTCATCGACCGCAATGACGAAGCCGCGCTTGAAGCCGTGGTCAGCGATCGCACGGCCGCCATCATCGTCGAAGGCATCCAGGGCGAAGGCGGGATTCTGCCGGCCAGCGAATCGTTCCTGCGCAAGGTGCGCGCACTGGCGGATAAGCATGATGCTCTGTTTGTGCTGGATGGCATCCAGTGCAGCGTCGGCCGCCCCGGCCGGTATTACTCCTATCAGCTGTTCAATCCGGTGATCCTGCCGGACGTGATGACGGTGGCCAAGCCCATCGCCTGCGGTCTGCCGCTGGGCGCCGTCGTGGCGACGGAGCGAGCGGCGAAAGGCATCGCTCCCGGCATGCACGGTACGACGTACGGCG
Source organism: Acidobacteriota bacterium (assembly GCA_026394075.1). Classification (GTDB taxonomy): domain Bacteria; phylum Acidobacteriota; class Terriglobia; order Bryobacterales; family Bryobacteraceae; genus JAPKYZ01. The sequence continues at coordinate 35,403 of JAPKYX010000164.1, read as the reverse complement.
GCGGTCCGCTCACCACCCGCGTCGCGCTGGAATTCTACGACGTGCTGGACGAACTGCTACCCTCCATCAACCGCGTCGGCGCCTACTTCCGCGCCCAGTTGTGGGAGCTGCGGCACAAGTTCAGCTTCATCAAGGAAGTCCGCGGCGAAGGCCTCATGATCGGCGTCGAAATTGACTTCCCGTGCAAGCAGTTCGTAACCGATGGCATGGCGGAGGGGCTGCTGTTCAACGTCACCCACGACACCGTCGTCCGTTTCCTGCCGCCCTACATCCTCACCGAGAAGGACGTAGACCGGGCGATTCGGGGCCTGACGCGGGTCTTCAAGAAGGCCAAGGGCTAGGCGCTCTCTAACGTTGGGCGTTCTGCCACAATAATCGTGATGAACATCACGTGGTTGGGGCATGGCTCCTTTGAACTGCGCCTGGATTCGGGCGAGACCGTCATCATCGATCCCTGGATCGACGGCAATCCCTCTTATCCAGCCGGGTACAGCATCGAGCGGTGCGACACAATACTGGTGACGCACGGGCATTTCGATCACATCCTGGGTGTACCGCAACTGTGCGAGAAGTTTTCGCCCACCGTGGTGGCCAACTACGAGATTGCGGGATGGTTTACGGGCAAGGGCATCAAGAACACCATCGGCATGAATAAGGGTGGGACGGTGCAGGTCGGCTCCATCAAAGCCACCATGACCAATGCGGTTCACTCGTCTTCCATTGATGACAACGGCACCATCGTTCCCGCCGGAGAACCCGCGGGCTTCGTGATCCATTTGCCCGATGGCCGCCGCATCTACTTTGCCGGTGACACCGCTGTGCATAGCGATATGGAGCTGGTGGAAGCGCTCTACCAGCCGGAACTGGTGTTTTTGCCCATCGGCGACCTCTACACGATGGACCCGTTGCAAGCCGCCCTCGCCTGCCGGATGCTGCGGCCGAAGTTGTGGTGCCGATGCACTATGGCACCTTCCCGCCGCTCACCGGGACGCCGGAGGCGCTGGCTGCTTTGATCAGTGACCTGCCCTTGACGAAGGTGCAGGCGTTAACTCCGGGGGTACCGTGGACTTACTAGCTTTAACTCTGCTGGCGCAAGCTTGGCCCAGCTATCAGGACGGACCGGAGAACATCAAGTACTCGACGCTGACGCAGATCACGCCCGCCAACGTCGCGCAGCTGAAGGTTGCGTGGCGCTTTGATTCGGGCGATGAATTTGAAGGCTCGGAGCAGCAGTGCAACCCGATCATCGTCGATGGCGTGATGTTCGCCACCACGCCCAAGCTGCGGGTGGTCGCGATTGATGCCGCGACGGGTGCGCAGAAGTGGGTCTTTGATCCCAACAAGCCCGGGGCGAAGCCGTTCAAGCGCCGCAATCGCGGTGTGATGTACTGGCGCGGCCAGGTGCTGTTCGGCTTTGAGCATTGGATCATTCGCCTGGACGCCAAGACCGGCCAGGAAGTGGGCCGCCTCAACTTGAAGGAAGGCCTGGGCCGCGACCCGGAGCGCCTGACCGTCAACGCCACCACGCCCGGCGTCATCTATCAGGACCTGTTAATCACCGGCCACCTGACCAGTGAAGATCTGCCGTCTTCGCCCGGCGACATCCGCGCCTACGACCTAGAGACCGGCAAGATCGCCTGGAGCTTCCACACCATTCCGCATCCCGGCGAAGTGGGCCACGACACCTGGCCCGCCGACAGCTGGAAGCTGCTGGGTGGCGCGAACAACTGGGCAGGCATGGCGCTGGACGTGAAGCGCGGCATCGTCTACGTGCCCACCGGATCGGCGGCGTTTGACTTCTATGGGGCCAACCGCAAGGGCGACAACCTGTTCGCCAATAGCTTGCTCGCGCTCGACGCCAAGACGGGCAAGCGGCGCTGGCATTTCCAGTTTGTGAAGCATGACGTCTGGGATCGTGACCTGCCCACCGCGCCCAGTCTGGTGACGGTGCGGCGCAATGGCAAGCCGGTGGATGCTGTGGCGCAGATCACCAAGTCCGGCCACTTGTTCCTGTTCAATCGCGAGACGGGCGAGAGTCTCTTTCCGCTCGCAGAGCGCGACGTCCCGTCCAGCGATGTCGACGGCGAAGTGACGGCGGCCAAGCAGGTGCTGCCAGTCAAGCCTGAGCCGTTCGCACGCCAACGGCTGACTGCTGACATGGTGCCCGATCCGGCGCTGAAGGAGAAGCTCAGCAAGGTCCGCTCCAATGGCCAGTGGATTCCGCCGTCGCTGGAAGGCACGGTGATCTTCCCCGGCTTCGATGGTGGCGGTGAATGGGGCGGCGCCAGCTTCGACCCGGAAACCCGGCTGCTCTACGTCAATGCCAATGAGATGCCCTGGGTGCTGCGGCTGGTGCCACGGCCCAAGGCGCGCGGGATCGCATTGGCCAGCGAGGTCTACGCCTCGCAATGCGCGGGCTGCCACCGGGCGGACCGCAAGGGGACGCCGCCAGAGTTCCCGTCGCTCGAAAAAGTGACGCGACCCGCGGCTGATGTCGAGAAACTGATCAGCACCGGCTCGGGCCGCATGCCGGGCTACGCGCAGTTGGGTGAGGACGCCGTCAAAGGCCTGACCGCGTGGCTGAAGGGCGGGGAAGACGCCCTGGTGCGCAACGCGGCGATCGGCGGCTTGAAGTATTCCACAGACGGCTACAACAAGTTCCTCGACGCCAATGGTTACCCCGGCGTCGCGCCGCCGTGGGGGACGCTCTCGGCCATCAATCTCGATACCGGCGACTACGCCTGGAAGATTCCGCTGGGTGAGTTCCCGGAACTGGCCGCGCAAGGCCGCAAGGACACGGGTACGGAGAACTACGGCGGCAGCATCGTCACCAAGAGCGGCCTGCTGTTCATCGCTGCCACCAACCACGACAAGAAGATCCGGGCGTTCGACAAGCTGTCGGGCAAGCTGCTGTGGGAGTACACGCTGCCTGCTGCGGGCAACGCGACTCCGGCGATGTATCAGTTGAACGGCAAGCAGTATCTGGTCATTGGTGCGGGCGGCGGCAAGTCGAAAGCCCCCACCGGCGGCAGCTATATTGCGTTTGCCCTTCCCTAGAAGACATGGCTCCCATTCCCCCCCATATTGCGCAGATTGAGCGGCCGGTGCCGCAGTTGATGCGCCTCTACGTCTTTCAGGCGCTGGCGACGACGTTCGCGTTTCCTGTGATGTTGGTGGTGCTCTATTTTCGTTATCACACCATGAGGTACCAGTTCACCAACGAAGGCATCCGCAAAAGCTGGGGCATCATCTTCCGCCATGAGGTGATGCTGAACTACGCCCGCATCCAGGACATCCACTTGCGGTCGAACCTGATTGAGCGCTGGCTGGGCCTGGCGCGCATCGATATCCAGACCGCCAGCGGTGCCACCGGCGCGGAGATGACGCTGGAAGGCTTAACCGATCACGAAGCCATGCGCGACTTCCTCTATTCCCGCATGCGCGGAGCTCATGAAAAGCATCCCGCCGCTGCCCCGGAGAGTCCGGCTTCTGGTTTAGCGCCCGTGCTGGATGAGATCGCGGGCGAGTTGCGGGCCATTCGTCAGTTGCTGGAGCAGCGCCGCCATGAGTAATTGGCTTTCCGCAATGGTGCAGCAGTTGATGCGCGTGCCCGCTGAGCCACAACTCCCGGATGGGTCTGCTGATTCGGTCCGCGTCTTCCGCGCGGGTAAGAATTACTATCGCTGGCTGATGCTGCAGTGGGCTTCAGCTCAGGTGCTGGTGCTGTTGGGTGCGTTCATTACGTGGCAGTCGACGCAGTCGGTGCTGGCGAAACTGCCGGTGTGGGGCAAAGTTATCTGGCTGGGCGTGGAAGGAGTGGTGGAACTCTCCGCGCTCACCTTTATCGTGGTCAGTTACCACGCCGTACGGCTGAACTATGAGCTCCGCTGGTACATCGTCACGGACCGCAGCCTCCGCATCCGCAGCGGTATCTGGAGTGTGGAGGAGCTCACCATGACCTTCGCCAACATCCAGGACATGCGCATCAACGCTGGTCCGCTGCAGAACCTGCTGGGCTTGGCTGACGTGGTCGTCAGCAGCGCGGGCGGCGGCCAGCATACTTCGCCTAGCCTGAATCCGCACTTGGCCTGCTTCAACGGCGTCGACAACGCTGAAGAGCTGCGTGACCTGATCGCTGAACGTCTGCGCCAATACCGCGACGCCGGTCTGGGCGATCACGACCGGGAATCGGCGGTCGCCACCCCACCGTCCACGGCACTTGATGAAGCCGCCGCCCTGCGCGTGCTAAATGAAGTGCGCTCGCTGCGGGAAGCGCTCGCCCAATCCTAGCCGAGCGGAACGCGCCTACGCCTCCGCCGGCTCCGCCACATCCGCCGCCGTGAAGTAGGCGGCATCCGGGTGGTGGAACACCAGGGCGCTGACGCTCGCCTCTGGCTCCATCATGAAGCCTTCGGTCAGCGTCACGCCGATCTCTTCGGGGTTCAGCAATTGGAACAGCTTCACCTGATCTTCCATGTTGGGGCAGGCACCGTAGCCGAAGCTGTAGCGCTTGCCTTGATAGCGGGAGGTCCAGCGTTCCTGCATCGTCATCGTGGGTGAATCCGGGAAGCCCCAGTCTTCACGGATGCGCCGGTGGAGCCATTCAGCGGTTGCCTCCGCCGTCTCCGTGGCCAGCGCCAGCAGCGCGACGCTGTTGAAGTAGTCGCCCTTCTGCTTGGCCTCCTCCGCATAGTCACGGAAGCCGCCGCCCACGCTCACGACGAACGCCGCAATGTGATCGCGCACGCCTTCTTGGGCGTTCAATACGTAGTCGGACAAGCACAGGCCGTCGGCCTTGGGTTGCCGCGAGAACTGGAATGTGGTCAGCGGCGTTGAAACGCCCGGGCGGAACAGGTGGATGGCGTTGCCGTCGCGCTCTGCTTCAAAGAACTGCCAAACCGCCTTCACCTTGAAGAACGTGGCGGCCCACTTTTTAACTTCTTCGACGTTGTGATACAGCTCCAGCGCCTTCTCGTCGCGATCAGCAAAGCGCTTCTCGAAGTTGCCCTTAAAGCCCAGGTTCTTGCCGTAGAGCATGAACGGGTTGATGTAGCTCCACACTTCAGAGAGGTTGGGGACGTCGCGCAAACGGCGGTCGAGATACGGTGCGGCGGGCACCGGGAGATCGACGCGCACCTTGCTCGATCGTTCGAGCGATTGCGGCACCGGGGCCGCGCTCTCAATATCCAAGTTCAGCTCGCCACCCTCAAACGTGTAGGCGACGCGCGTCGCTTGGCCGCTGGTGGGGTCCATCAGCTCATTCATCAGCCGCAGACCGGTCATCGCGTCCTTGGCATAAAGCGTGGGCGACGTATAGGCCGGGGCGATCTTGGTCCGCGTAAACTTGTCCGATAGCGCCGCGCCGCCCACCAGCAGCGGCACATTGATGCCGTGCTCCTTCAAGTCACCGGCCGTGATCACCATCTGCTGCGTGCTCTTCACCAGCAGGCCGGAAAGGCCGATGGCGTCCGGCTGGTGTTGCTTGTAAGCCTTGATCAACTCCTCCGGCGGCACCTTAATCCCTAAGTTGATCACGGTGTAGCCATTGTTCGACAGGATGATCTCCACCAGGTTCTTGCCGATGTCGTGGACGTCGCCCTTCACCGTCGCCAGCACGATCTTGCCGCGGGCGGCCGTGTCGGCCTTTTCCATGAACTGTTCCAGGTGGTTCACCGCCGCCTTCATCGCCTCGGCGGATTGCAGCACTTCGGCCACGATCAGTTCGTTGTTGTTGAACAGGCGGCCCACTTCGGTCATGCCCGCCATCAAGGGCCCGTTGATGATGTCGAGAGGATGGGCACCCTCGGCGCGCTTCAGCTCGAGGTCCGCCACCAGGCCGTCCTTTGAGCCTTCGACGATGTAGTTCGACAGGCGGGCATCCAGCGGCAGATCGGTCTTCTTGGTCTTGACGATACCCGCCCGGCCGCGGAAGTAGGCCGAGATGGCGGCAATGTGGAACTGGTTCACTGCCACTTTCTGGTCACGGCTCTGCTGGCGCCAGTCGGCGGGGAGGTCGATCAGGTTGGCGAAATCCGGGTGATCCTCCGGCACTGTATCGGGCGGCGTGTTGAACAACAGATGCTCAGCCAACCGGCGCTCATCGGCCGGAATCGAGGCAAAGCGCTCCAGCTTTTCGGTATTGACGATGGCCAGGTCGAGCCCGGCTTTGGTGCAGTAGTAGAGGAATACTGAATTGACCACTTCGCGCGCCGCTGCGGGCAGGCCGAAGGAGATGTTTGAGATGCCCAGCACCGTCTTGACGTACGGCACGTTCGCCTTGATCAGCCGCAGCGCCTCAATGGTTTCCACCGCGCCGCCAATGTAGTTCTCGTCGCCGGTGGCGCAGGGGAACACCAGCGGATCGATGATCAGGTCCTCCGGCGGCAATCCATACTTGGCCGCCACTTCAACCGAGCGCTGCGCCACGGCCAGCTTGCGCTCCCGCGTGAAGGCCTGCGCCTGCACCGGATCCTCGTCGATGGTACCCACCACCACAGCCGCGCCGTAGGAGCGGATCAGCGGACAGATCAGCTCAAACTTCTCTTCGCCATCTTCAAGGTTGATCGAGTTGATGATCGCCTTGCCCTGGCAGTAGGTCAGCGACAGTTCCACCGCTTTGGGGTCGGTGGTGTCGATCATGATCGGAGCCTTGATCTTGCGGATCAGCTTCTCATAGAACGGCGGGATGTCCGCCATCTCATCGCGGTCGCTCGATTGGAGGCAGACGTCAATGATGTGCGCGCCGCCACGCACTTGCCGCTTGGCGATGTCGGTGGCCTCTTCCCACTTCTCTTCCGCCACCAGATTCTTAAATAGCCGCGACCCGATGACGTTTGTGCGCTCACCCACCAGCAGCGGACGGACGCTGTCTTCGGCTTCTACCAGCTCAATGCCCGAATAGTAGGCGCGGTGCTTCGATTCCCGCAGCGCCCGGGGGGCCTTGCCCTGCACCATCTGGGCGATCGCTTCAATGTGGCCCGGCGTGGTGCCGCAGCAGCCGCCGACGATGTTCAGCCAGCCGTGGTCGGCGAACTTCTCCAGCTGCGCGGCCAGCGTCTGCGGTGTTTCGCCATACTTGCCCTCTTCGTTCGGCAGGCCGGCGTTGGGGTAGACCGAGGTGCGGCTGGATGCCATCTCCGACAGTGTCCGGATGTGGTCGGTCATGAACTCGGGTCCGGTGGCGCAGTTCAGACCAATCGAGAGCAGATCCGCATGCGCGATCGAGGCATAAAGCGAATCGGCGGTCTGCCCCGCCAGCATCGTGCCCATCGGCTCAATCGTGCCGGAGACCATCACCGGGAGGCGTTCTCCCAGTTCCTTGCACAGCTGTTCGATGCCCAGTAGACCCGCCTTGACGTTGCGGGTATCCTGGCAGGTTTCCAGCAGCAGAATGTCCGCGCCGCCCTCGTAGAGCCCCTTGGCCTGCTTGTAATAGCCTTCGACCAGATGCTGGAACGTGGTGCCGCCGGTGACCGAGATGGCGCGCGTAGTGGGACCCATTGAGCCGGCCACAAACCGGATGCGGCCCGGCTGGTCGAATTCGGCCGCGGCTTCGCGCGCCAGGCGAGCGGCGGTGTGATTCGTTTCGTACCACAGGTGCTCCAGGTCAAACTCGGCCAGCGTGATCAGGTGGCCGCCGAACGAGTTGGTTTCGACAATGTCGGCTCCGGATTGGTAGTAGGCACGGTGGACGTCGCGAATCCATTCGGGCCGGGTGAACAGCAGGTTCTCCGAGCAGTTCTCGAACTTCGGTCCGCCCCAATCCTCGATGGTCGGGTTGCGCTGTTGCAACATGGTGCCCATCGCTCCGTCGAGCACAAGAATTCGTTGTGCGAGGGCGTCGTAGAGGGCTTGGCGTCGTTCACGGGCTGATAACATGTTGTTTTGCGGTGTTCCTTCTCTAGTTTAACGTTTGTACTGCTGGCCGCGCCGATGGCTTGGGCGGATTTGGCTCCTAAGACGCGAGCCGCCTTTGATCGCCATGTCGCCGCGGTTGAACCCGAGATTGAGCGGCGCAACCAACCCGGCCAGACTTTCCTGTGGCTCGACCAGGATCCCAAGCACCGGGCCGCGGCAGCCGCTGGGGAAGTGGTGGTGCAGCACGTGCCGGCTCCCGAGGTACCCGGCGGCCAGATTCAGCACTGGCTGGGTGGTGTCTTCATTCCTGGAGTTACCCTCGCCCGCCTGCTGCAAGTGGATCAGGACTATAACCGCCATAAAGTACTGTATCGGCCGGAAGTGATGGACTCCCGCCTGATCAGCCGTCAGGGAGACCGTTTTCGCATCTTTCTGCGTCTGCATAAGAAGAAGGTGCTCACCGTAGTTCTCGATACGGAACACGATGTCGAGTACCGGATGCTTTCTGACAAGAAGGCCTATTCACGTTCGATCAGCCGGAGCGTGCGGGAAGTGAAGAACGCGGGCGAAGCCGAAGAGCACGTCCTACCGGACGGCGTGGGCACCGGATTTCTGTGGGCGATGAACTCCTACTGGCGTCTTGAAGAGCGTGACGGCGGCGTCTGGGCCGAATGTGACGCGATCACGCTGGCGCGGGAAGTGCCGATGGGGCTGGGTACGGTGTTGAAGCCCATGATCTACGGGCTGGCGCATGATTCGCTCGTCAAGACGCTGGAGGCCAAGCGGCGGTCCGTGCTTCAGCCTGCGCCGAGATAGGTGAGCGGGCGGCGCGTGCCGGTCCGGCGAGGGCAATAGAAAAGGGCCCGGGGATCGCTCCCCGGGCCCAAGCCATTTCAGTTGATCTGCCGCTCTCTTACGGCTTCATGTCCTGTTCCTGGATGAACACGGTCCACTCTTCGGTCCAGTCCACCAGGTTGAAGGCACCAGCGTAATCAGCGAACTGATCGAAGAAGCCGTCGTCGGGAGAAAGCGTCCAGCCGGTACGCAGCACGGCCGAACCGAGACGCGGCCGGAAGTCCGGGTCGCTGTACTCGATGGGGCGGCGCAGGTTGGGGTTGGCGAAAACGATCTTGCGGGCGGTATCCTGCGCGTAGGGCAGGAAGGCCGGCAGCACCTGATCTTCAATCGTGTTGGCGCGCGGCGTGGGGGTCACGTTGCGGCCGTTGTCCCAGGAGACGACACCACTGATGCTGTAGTCACCATTGGCCATGTTGGGCTGGATGGAGGCGAAGTCAGCACCGCCATAGGTACGCGTGGTCCAGTTGAAGCACAGCATATTGTTGTAGATGCCGCCGGCGCCGCGGCGCGTGTAGATGCAGGGGGCATCCGCTTCGTCATAACCGCGGGAGCCGCTGCCCAGGTGGGCGTTACCGACGAAGGTGAAGTTGTACATGCCGGACTTGCCCAGCGGGCGCGCCGCGAAGTCACGCTCGTAGTTGTCGGCTTCGATGCCGCGGTTGGAGAGGTCGGAATTGGCCACGCCCACCACGTACTGGATGCGGCCGCGGTAGCCGATCTGGGTGTCGATATAGTCGTCGGCGCCGTAGGTGCCCACCAGGTACTTGGCGTCGTTGTTGCCGCCGAACCATTCAAAGGAATCGTCCAGGCCGTAGGTCGCCTGCAGAAACTCCGACTTGGTGCCTTTGCCGCAACCGCCCCAGGTGAAGGAGTTGGTCTCTTCATTGGGCCGGAGCAGGGAACCGGCAAACTCAACGCGGACATAGCGCAGCGAACCGCAGTTGTGGTTGTCATCGTCGCCACCGTAGCGGTTGTCGGGAGAATCCGGCAAGCCTTCGATGAACAGGCTGCCGCTGGGGTCGTTCAAACGGGCCTTGCCCAACATGATCAAGCCGCCCCAATCGCCGCGCTGGCGCTGGCCAAAGGGCTGGGAGCTGGTCATGATGATCGGGCGGGAGCGGGTGCCTTCGGCCACCAGGCGGCCGCTGGTGCTCACCAGCAGGACCGACGGCGGCTGCGAGCCCGGCGTGCCAATGATGAACGTGCCCGGCTGAACCGTCAGCACGGCATTGTTGTTCACCTGCACGATGCCCGAGATGCGATAGGCGCGGTCGTTGGTCAGCGTGCGGTTGGACGAGATCACGTTCGGCAGCTGTTCGGTGCCGCGCACGATGCCGAACTTGAAGTAGGCCGACTTCAGCACGCGGGTGCCGGTACGGTCCCGGATCTGCGCGATGACCGTGTGCATCCCGTAGTCTTCAAACAAGCTCAGCGGAACACTGGCCACGCGGCCGCCCTCGCCGACCAGGATTTCCTTCTCGGCATTGGGCAGTGTGGATGTCTGGTAACCATCGGAAGCCGACTTGTTAAAGATGTCGGTGGCTGCTTCGCCCGCCGAAGGCAGGTAGTAGCGCTTGCCGTCCTGGTTGTCCTGACGGAGCAGGAAGAGGGTGTATTGGTTGGGATCTTCAGCGTTCTTGATGGTCCAGCGGATGGTGGCCTTCTCGCCGGGGCTGTAGATGTACTTGTCGGTCCAAACCCACATGGCTACGCCGGACCGGATCTCCGGTTCGTCGTCGGCCGTGTTGGTTTGGGCCAGGATGGAGCCTGCGCCGTAGCTCGCCAGCAGGGCGAGGCCAATCAGAAACTTGTTCTGCATGTAGTTACTTTCCTTTCCTAAACAAACTTGGTTCCCCGCCTTGCAACGCGGGATGATTTCTAAAAGAACGAGTAGCTGGTGCCGATCGTGAAGGTGCGCCCGATCTTGAAATCGCGCACGACGAATGTCGATTGGGTGTACCAATAGCGGTTGTCGGTTAAGTTCTCACCGCTGAACCGGACGTTCCACTTACCCTTCTCATCCAGGTTCACCTGATAGACGAAGTCCACAAACGTGGTCCGCTCCTGGTAGACGTCCGGCAACCGGAACGTGCCGACGTCGGTGATGCGGCGTGAAACGGAGTTCACATAAAAGCGCGCGTTGGAGTGCAGCTTGGGGTAAAGCCACTCGGCGATTGCGTTGTAGATGAACCGTGATTGGCCCACCAGCGGACGGTCGAGCGAGGTGAGAATCGCCTTCTGGCTTTCGAGGATGCTGACATTGGAATTCACGAACGTGAAGTTCGACTGCACCGAAAAGGGCGCCATCTTCTTGCTGATGAACTCCAGATTCTTGCGCATTTCCAGCTCGATGCCCTGGTTGTTCGCCCCGCCGACGTTGATGAAGCTCTGCCGCAGCTCGGAGGCGGTCGGGCGGTAGGTCTGCTCGATCGGGTTGCTGAACTTCTTATAGAAGTAGCTGGCCGCGACTACTTGATTGCCACCCAGGAACCATTCCCAGCGGGCGTCGAAGTTATCGATCGTGGCCCGTTGCAGGTCCGGGTTACCGACGGTCGAGTAGCCGCCGACCACGTTGGTGAACTCAAACGGCGACAGCTCACGGAAGTCCGGCCGGTTGACGGTGCGGCCATAGCCGAAGCGGATATTCTGGCGGGCGGTCTTCTGGTAGATCAGGCTGACGGCCGGTAGCGGGTCGCGGTTGGCCAGCATCGCCCGCGTGGGCACACTGCCCGGCACCAGCGGGTCGTTGGTGGTCACCAGGATGTTGGCGTCTTCATAACGCATGCCGCCGATGACGCGCCACTTGGGGCCTAGGGCCACGTCCGCCATGGCGTAGCCGCCATAGACGTCCATCTCCGCGGAGTACTTGTCCGTGCCGCGGGTGATCTCGCGGAGCGCGAATCCGTCGGGCCGGATATTGTTGGGGCCGAGAATATCATTGGTCGGCCGGGTGAAGTCGATCGTGCCGGCGCGGACCGGGAAGTAGCGGAAGCGGCGGCCATCAAAGTCGCGGCGGCGGACCGTGCCGCGGAAGCCTACCTTGAAGATGCCGCTCACCTTGCCGTTGTAGAACGGCTTGGTCCAGTCGGCCTGCGGCTCATAGATCTTGTCGGCCAAATTGTTGAAGAAGCGGAAACCCGATTCCGGCAGGTTGATGTACGTGTAGGGTTCCTTGGAACCCGGCTCACGGCCGCGGATCGTTTCGCGCAAATCCGGTTCATCGCGCTTGGAAGTGGAATAGGTGAACTGCCAGTGCAGGACGCTATTGCCGAGCTTCGAAAATGCGTGGTCGCCCTCAATGCCGGTGGAGAGCAGCTGCCGCTCCACCCAGCGCAGACGGGTGGATTCGATTTCCTGTCCATTGCCACCGTTCAGGCCGCGGATCACTCGCGTCTCCTGATCGGAATCGCGGGTCAGCGTGTTGCGGAAGATCAGCTTGTTGTTGGCGTTCACCCGGTAGGCGGCGTTCAACACGCCACCGACGCGGGCACCGATGGTATCGACGTTGAAGTCGTTGTAGTCAGAGAAGATGGCCGGTCGTCCGCCACCGGAGTTCACCAGAAAGCGCTGCAACTGTGGGGTCCGCTGCGGCGTGTTGGCAAAGGTGAGCGCGCCCACAAAACCCCACTTGCCGATGCTGGTGCCGCCGGATACGGAATACGATTGCTGCGGCCGCATGGAATCGGAGTACTTGGGCTGGTAGTTGTTCGAGAAAGCGCGGCCAAACTGCTGCATCTGCGATTCCGAAAAGTTGCCCTGAAACAGACGCTTGTCTTCAGGGAATACAGTCGGCAGTGCGCGCGTCCCGTCGTCCACGCCAAAGAAATCGCGAGCGCCACCGAACTGGCTGGCAAACCGGTTGAAGGTGGTTTGCGAATTGAAGCCATAGTTCACTGACACCTGCAGGTTGGGCGCGGTGGGGAACTCAACCGTCTGCAGTTGCACCAAGCCGCCGGAAAACTCACCCGGCAGGTCCGGTGAATAGGTTTTCAATACCTTGATGTTGTCGATCAGGGAGGCCGGGAACAGATCAAGCGGCACCACGCGCCGTTCCGGCTCAGTCGTCGGGATCACGGCATTGTTCAACATCGTGGAGGAATAACGCTCACCCAGACCGCGCACAAAGACGTAGCCGTTGTCGACGATCGAAACGCCGGTGACCTTCTCCAGCGCCCCGGCCGCATCGGAAGCGGTGGAGCCCTTGATGTCGTCCTTGGAGATTGAATCGCTGGTGTTGGAGGAGAGTTTGCGCTCCTGCAAGATCGATTCAGCGGTCGATTGCACGGCGCCCACTTTTTCCGAAACCTCAAGTGTGGTCACCGCGCCCTTCTGCTGCATCACGGTGGAGGCTTCCACCACTTGGCCCGCGGTCACTTCGATGTCCTCGATCGACGCCTCCAAATGGTTGCTTCCGGTGAAGCGCAGCTTGTATTTGCCGGGGCTGAGTTGGATCGTGAACTTGCCATCGGTGCCGGTCTGCTGCCGGCCATCGGTCATGCCGTTTACTTCAATGGTGATCAGCGGAATGGGCAAGCCATTGGCGGCGTCAAACACGGTGCCGGTGACGGTCCCTTTGGGGGCGGTCTGGCCCATGGCGGCCAGCGCGGTTAGCGTGAAGGCCAGAATCAAACGGGATACAACAGTACGCATACGAAGCGTAAGTGAGGAGTGATTGAACAAATAGGGCATAACAGAGATTTAAAGAACTTCAGTGAACGATAGGCCGCACACCATGCTAACGATCCCGCGTCACGACTCGATAACTATTCAATGAACATATTGTTATCGTAATATGTCATTTCGGTGACACATCCCGGTCGTCCGGACGCAGGAATACTGTATGGCGCGGAGCGGCAAAATGAAGAAAGAGAAAGGCTTAGGCGCTAGCTGGCGGCCATGGCCACGGGCGCTTCATTGAAGCTGTAACCAAAGCCCCGCACCGAGCGGATGAACATAGGGTTGGCGGGGTCGTTTTCGATCTTCTGGCGGAGCCGGAGGATGTAAACGTCCACCGTACGGTCGGTTACGGCGCGGTCATGTCCCCAGACCGAATCGAGCAGTTGCTCGCGGCTGAAGACGATGCCGGGACGCGACATCAGGAACTCAAGCAAACGGAACTCGGTGGCGGTTAAGGCCAGTTCCTGGTCCATCAGGCGGACGCGGCACGAAGTGCGGTCCAACTCCAGCGGACCAGCTTTCAGCATCCGGTTGGGGGCGCTTTGGCCGCGGAAATGGATCTTGATGCGGGCGATCAGCTCGCGGACGAAGAACGGCTTCACGATGTAATCGTTGGCGCCCAGCTCCAGACCCACGATGCGATCGGTTTCCGAGGCGCGCGCCGTCAGGAAGATGACCGGGATGTGCGCCAGTTCCGGATGCTGCCGGATGCCCTTGCAGATGTCGAGGCCGTCTGAATCGGGCAACATGATGTCGAGCAGGATCAAGTCCGGCCGCTCACGGCGGCACAGCTCGATGGCTCCCTTGCCCGTCTGCGCGCCCACCATGGCGAAGCCCTCTTTCTCGAGGTTGTACTTCAGCAGCGCGTAGAGATCAGCATCGTCTTCGATCAGGACAATCTTTTTCATTCATCCAAACGATACCGAGAATTTATGTCGAATGAATTACAAAGTGGTTAATTGCGCTTGAACTGCGCCATGTTCCAGCAAACCGAGGTCGTGAACCGGCAGCGTGAAGTAGAAAGTGGAACCTTGGTTGACCATGCTTTCGACGCGGGCTTCGCCGCCTTGGGCCAACGCCAGGTGCTTCACGATGGCCAAACCCAGGCCGGTGCCGCCCATTTGGCGGCTGCGCGCCTTGTCCACGCGGTAGAAACGCTCAAACAGACGGGGGACATCTTCGGAAGGAATGCCGATGCCGGAATCGCGCACGGAGATCTCCACCATCTCGTTGGCACCGGAGTGAATCGGATACGCCGCCAGCGTGACGCTGCCGCCTTCGGGCGTGTACTTGATGGCGTTGTCGATCAGGTTCGACAGGATCTGGTGCACCGCTTCGGAATCGCAGAACACTTCGGTGGAATCCGGGGCCGGAATCAGGCGGAGGCTGATGCTTTTGCGGTCGGCCAGCGGCTGCAATGTGTCCATCGAATTCCGTAGCAGGCCGTTGGCGTAATAGGAAGCAAACTGGAACTTGGTATTGCCCAGCTCAATACGCGAAAGTGTCAACAGGTCGGCCGTCAGGCGGGCTAGCCGCTCGGCATTCTGGCGGATGATCCCGAGAAACCGGACATTGTTTTCGGGGTCCTCCAAGGCACCATCCAGCAGGGTTTCCGTGTAGCCCTGGATGGAGGCCAGCGGCGTCCGCAATTCGTGCGAGACGTTGATGACGAAGTCTTTCCGGATGCGTTCTAGCTTTTCCAGTTCGATGGATTCCATCTGCAACTGCTCGAACATGGCTTGGAGCTTCTCGCCGGTTTCGTTCAACTTGGCCGATAGCTCCCCCAGCTCATCGGGGCCTTGGCGCTTCAGGCGGGCCTGGAAATTGCCTTCCGCCAGCTGGCCGGCGTACTCAATGATGGCTCCCAGTTTCGTCGAGGCATAACGGGCGAACCAAAATGAGACCAGCACGGCCGGCAGAAAGGCCAGGGCGGTCGCGCTGAGCATCTGCGTCCGGATCGCGCCTACCTGGGCGCTGATCTGCGACATGGGCACGGCCAGACGCAAGGCACCTTCGCGCACGGGAATCGCTACGTACAGAAAGGGCATGCCCATCGTGGAGCTGTTGCGCCGGATGGAGCCTACTTCGCCCGACATGGCCATCTTCACTTCCGGGCGGTCCAGGTGGTTGGCCATGGACTTGGCTTCGTTTTCCGAATCCGCAATCACTGAACCATCGCGCGCCACCAGCGTCAGGCGGCCCCCAGAGGCGCGGGCCAGTTCCGTCAGCCGCTTGGGTGAGGCCTGCGACAGATCGTCCAGCGCGATCATCCGGCATTTGTCCTCCAGCTCCCGCGTCAGCGTCCGCTCATAGCTGGCCTCGGCAATCCGCGAGGCCATCAGGTCCACCGCCACCAGTGACACCATCAACACGGCAAATACCGCGGCGATCAGCTTGAGGAAAATCTTACCGGTCATCTCTTGGTGAGGTCCACGACCGCGTACCGGCTCAGGCGTTCCAGCCCAAACTCGAGCCCGCCGTCGGCTAGCTCTTCCTCCTCGGGTTTAGCATTCGCATCATTGAAAGATCGCAGGCTGGCCACTTTCCAGGCACCTGCTACGCGGATGCGGATGCCCTCAATGGGTTCGCTCGAATAGTTCAACAAGTGCAGCCGGGCCCGATTGCCCTCTGCTGTAAGGTAGCCGATGATTGTTTCACTACCATAAATACGCAGGCTTCTTTTCGGATCGGTCAAGCCCTGGCGAACCAGATTGGCGAACTCGGACGGATTGTTGGTGGCGCTTTTCGGAAACTGTTCACTCCCGATCTGCACGATCAATTTGTACGGTCCGCTGGCTTGCTTGATGGGCTGGAACAGCAGGTTACGGCGCGCCATCAGGTTCATCGCCTCACCGGTTTGGGGCGTGCCGTCGTCCACCAGGCCGATGTCCGCCACGGGCGGTAACGACGGCTGATCGATGGATTTGACGAAATCCATCATGGGCTGCGCCAGTTCAGGCTTGGTGGTCACCAGCGTCGTCTGGCCAGCGTAAACGTAGCTTTCAGCGACGGCCAAGGGGATCCACTGGTCCGGCACATTCTCGTAGACCAGCATCTTGCCCGTCTCGCGCCGCAAACGCCAACCATTGGCATCCACCCACGGGATTCGGGAGGCACCGGCATTGGCGACGCGGGTGCCGCGCGTACCGGGACGCATCAGCTTGGCGGCGCCCGCCGGTGCCGTGGCGGCGATCTCGGGCAGTCCGGCGGCGGACAACGCCGTCCACGCCAAACAGCTTGCGGCCCAGATCCTCACGCTTGAATCTCCTTGATCTTCGCCTTGTCGTACTCGCCCAGGCCGAAGCGGGAGGCAAACTCGATGTGCCCCGGCTCGCGATAGAACGCACTTTCCTTGAGAGCCGCCGCGGAACGGTCCCAGACGCTGACGGCACCCATCTGCTTGCGCTTGTCCTCGATGATGTCGATCAGCAAACGGTCCATCGCAATCGGGTCCGTACCCACCATCAGGCGCTTGGGTTCAAAGATGAACCGGTCTTCGCGCACAAACGGTCCGCCCTGCCAGACGCCCTTCAGGCCATCCATGATGTGAAGCACGGTCTTGGACCGCAACGGCTCCAGATTGTAGAGCGTGCCGATGAAGCTCAGCGTGTTGGTGCGGGTGTTCTTGTGACTGCGGGCGACGTTGGAAAAGCTGCCATAGGCGATGTTCTTCAGGCAGCCCGTGACACCGGCGGCGCCGTGATCCTTCATGTTGGGGACGTTGATGATTTTGGTCACCTTCTGCGTCACCAGCTTGGACATAAAGCTGCGGGTCTCTTCTTCGCCAAAGAAATCGGTCTCGACGTAGGCGCGCTGGTCATACTTGTTGATGCCGCCCCGGCGCCGGCCATCTTCCATGGCATGCATCTGGACCCCGGCCGGGACCACCGCCGGATAGTTGGCATCCACCATCTGGTTGTCGAAGCGTTCGTAGACGTAGACGTTCTGCGCCGGTACGCCGATGGCCACCAGACACTGGGCGATCTCCGCCACCACCAGCGGGTGCGACATGATCTTGGGTGCGCCGGAGCAGTTCACCTTGATCGCCACCACATCCGTGGTTTGGATGAAGCTGCGCCACGCATCACGGGCGTCACTCGCTCCCGTAAGCGCCTTCATCGAAGAGGCCAAGGCCTGCTTCACGCTCTCGGCGTTCTGCTCCGCGGCGGCGTGCACGACTTTGCCCCGGTAGCGATTGGGTTCGCCCACGCTGGCATAGGGAGTCACTGAACGGTACGAGGGCAGCGCGTCCCCAGTCGCGGCGGCCGCGGCCGCAGCCACGGGCACCTGCAGAAAATGGCGCCGAAGAATGTCCATAGAATAACGATATATGAAGAACAGACGTTCTCTCCTCAAGGCCGCCCTGGCCGCCGCTCCCGTGGCCGCCGTAGCTGCCGCCCAGACGCCCGCCGCTCCGGCCTCCGGACCCACCAAAAAGGTTCACCGCAAGGGGCCCAAGCCCGCCAAGACTCCGCTGTTTAACGGCGCGGTCAGCTACGGCAACCTGCTGTTTATCGCCGGCAAGGGCGCGCACTTTGAAGGCGACATCAAGGCGCACACCAAGCACGTGCTGGACGAAGTGGAAAAGGAACTGGTCAACGCCGGCTCCTCCATGAACAAGGTGCTGAAGTGCAACGTCTACCTGAACGACCTGAAGGACTACGTCGGTATGAACGAGACCTTCCAGGGCCGCTTCGGTGAAGAGCCACCGGTTCGCACCACGATTGCCGCCGCCGGTGGCATCCCCGGCAACTCGCTGGTTGAAATCGACGTGATCGCCTACATCTAGGGCGCGGGCAGGGCAGCCCCCGAACCCGTCTGCCGCCCGCCGGTTACTCAGATCTGGCGTCCAGGCCCTAGCGGCCCACCAGAGACGCCAGATCCGAGACGATTCCGTGTAAGTGCACCGATTGTGCGCTCAACTCCTGGGCGGCTGCGGAACTTTCCTCCGCACTCGCCGCGGTGGTCTGTGTCACCTGCTGCATTTGCGAGATGGAGGCCGTCACTTGGCGAATGCCCTGGCCCTGTGCTTCGCTGCCGGATTGCACTTGCACCACCAGAGCCTGGATCTGGGATACCTCGCCCGTGATGGAGCGCATGTTCCGCGCGACAACGTCCACCCTGTCCTTGCCTGCATTGGCCTTGGTGATGGATTCCGCAATCAGATCCGAGGTGTCCCGGGCGGCCTGGGCACAGCGATGAGAGAGGCTTCTGACTTCGTCCGCCACCACGGCGAAGCCCATGCCGGATTCGCCTGCGCGGGCCGCTTCGACGGCGGCATTCAAGGCCAGGATGTTGGTCTGGAACGCGATCTCATCAATCACCTTGATGATCTTCGCGATTCTTCCGCTCTGGGCATTGATCTCGACCATTGCCGCCACCATCAGGTCCAGCGCCTGGTCGGTTTCCTCAAAACTCTTCTGCGAACTGCTCACCAGCATGGCGGCCGAGTGAGCATGGGTCTGGTTCTCCGCCGCCCGGGCGCTGATCGTGATGCTGGATGCGGAGACTTCCTCGATCGATGCTGCCTGCTCGGAGGAGGCCTGCGCCAGTGAGTTACTGGATGAAGCCAGTTGCCCTGACGCGCTGGCCACTTCGGCGGAGCCGGAGGTCAGGCCCTTCACCGCTCTCCGCAAAGACTTAGTCAGGCCCTGGATGACCAGCGCGGCACTCACGCCACCCACCGTCAAACCAACCATCGCCGTCAGCACCAGGATCCACCAGGTGGATTGGTAAGTGGCGCTTGCCTCCGCGGCCATGCGTTCTCCATTGCGGCGGTTCAGCTCTGATGTGGCCCGTAATACTTCCCTCAGCTCGGAGAACCGGCTGGTGGTGGAACTGGCTTGCGCAAGCGCTTCCGGCTGTTTGATGCTGTGGCTTAGCTCTACGGCGCGGTTCATTCCGGCGTAGTATTCAGCCAATAGGGGCCCGATCTTGGCGAACAGTTTGCGGTCCTCGTCGGTGGTTATCGTGGTGGCGTATTCTTTCAGCGCGGTTTCTGCCTCGCTCTTCAGCTGCGCCATCTGGCGTTCCATTGCCGCTATGTCTGCCTGGTCGGTGGTGGCCAATTGACGCCAGGCATTGCCGCGCCATTCGTGGAGGGCGGCCTCGACCTTGGAGATGCGCGCCATACCCGGTAGCGGGTCGAGGACAATTTCCTGGGTCTTGCTATTCAGGCTCGCCAAGCTGTGCAGTGCAACCAGGCCTACCGTCAGCGTTACCGTGGCCAAGCCTCCAGCCACCAGAGTGAGCTTAGTCCCCACCGACAGTTGCGACCGCATTCCCCATACCTCGATTCAATTACACACAATCAGGCGTAACACGCACACTGTGGGTATCGGTGCGAAGAGCTCAGCCTTTAGGTTTTGGTAATAATGTCGAAGGATGCCATCAGTTTGGCGCGCAGCGGTTCCACGGCAGTTCAGGCGACGTGATGCATTGAGGAATTACAGATCCGATTGGTATGACTTAGCTTAGCTGCGAACGCAAGAGGCGCCCTAGAAGCGCGGCAGCTTCGAAAGCATTGCGTAGGACTGCGCGCCACCCGGCAGTTCCACTGAATCGATCACCTTCCACTGGTTGTCGAGCGCGCCGATGTAGACCGCCTTGGGCCTCTCCCGGCCCATCAGGATCACCGTCTTGTCGGGATACTTTAGCAGCCGGTACTGTACTTCGCCCACTTCGTCACGCCACCGGTCCTCAGTCGGCGTACCCAGCTTGCGGACCACGGCATAGTAATCGTCCTTCGACGTCAGACCCAGGCTGGATTGCAGCACGGCCTGATAGCTGGCATTGGCACCCGTGGTCATGTTGCGATACACACCCACGCCGATCGCAGAGCCGGCAATTCCCAAAATCAGCGCGGCGGCGATCAGCATGCCGATGCGGGATTCATTTGATTCCAGGCGAATGCCGACCACGGGTGCCGGTACCGGACCCGCGGCGGACGCTGGACGCGGATAGTCGTTAACGGCCCGTGGCATCTCAATCACGCGGCGCACATGCGGCACCAGCGCTCCGGCGCGGAACTCGATCTCTTTGGCCAGACCCCAGATCATGGTCGGCTCTTCGACTTTCGAGATCTCGCCGAGATACCGCCGCGGTACCCAGATCTCGTCACCCGATTTGGTGTTCATCACCAGCACTTCCGACCACGTGGCTTTCTGGTACCGCCACTCGTTGTGCTCAATGCCGACAATGGGCGGAAAGAACGCAAACGGACGCTGGCCCAGATGCTCAAACGGTGGTGGAATCGGCGGAGCGGACATGCCCTACGGCTATTAGATCAAAACTCGACGCCGGGCCGCGCCTGTGCGATACCGGTGCGACAGCGCTACAGCAGGTCCAACCGGGTGAGGATCCGCTGAAAGGTGGCCGCTTCCGGCGCGAAAGGCGGACCCAACTGAGACGGCTCCGCCCGCTCGTCCAGCATCTGGAACAGCGACATCTTGGCGATGGCGAACTCTTCCACCTCCGACAGCACCCGCCCGGCGGTGGCTTCCAGCAGGCGGCGGTTGATCTCAATAAACACGGGGTGGAAGTTCTGCCGGTCCCAGGAGACTTCAAAACGGTACACGCCGCCCTCGCTCGCGCGGAAGAAGTACTCGTAGACGTAACCGGTTTCGGCGCTGTAGCTCTTCAGTCTCACTTGCTTGAGTTCGTCATCCCTCTGGAAGTCAGGATAATATCGGACCAGTGGGCGTGCTCAATTTTGGCATCATCATCGGCCTCACCGCCGGCCTTGTTCTGGGGCAAGCTCCTGCGCCCGCACCCGCGCCTGTACCGGCCAGCACGGTAGCGCCGGGTGCCGCAGCCACCCCCACGCCACCGCAAACTCCCGCGCCGCCCGCCGAACCCGCTCGCTTGGAGTACGCTGGCAAACCCCTGGCCGTTCCCTTTGCCTGCACCGAGGAGACTCTGCAAACAGTGGGCCTGAGCTGCCCGGAATCAGAGCCGTGTCCCATCTTTGTCGAACTCGCCGCACTCGATGCCACCGGCGGCCGCCTGGTGATGACCGGCAACATCCATTCTTCTTCGACCACTTTTTCCTCCCTGATGCTGATGTCCGAAGATGGCGGCAAAACCTGGACGGAGCCCGTGGACAGGATGCCGCAAACCGTACTGGAAGGCGTGCAGTTTGTCGATGCCATGACCGGTTGGGCCGGTGGCCAATTGCTGACCACCTTGCCGCGCGACCCGTTCTTTTTGGTGACCACCGATGGTGCTAAGACGTGGCGCAAGCGGCCCGTGTCCGATGAATCGCGCGTCGCGGCGGTTGATTCGTTTTACTTTGAATCGCGGACCGATGGCGGCATGGTGCTGGACCGCACCCGCGGCGGAATGCCCAACGCCAAATACGAACTCTACGAGACCAAGACCGGCGGCGACACCTGGATGCTGCGCGAAGTCACCGGCAAGCCGCTGAAGCTCCGCAAGACCGCTCCGCCGGTGTTACCCGAGTTTCGCCTCCGCGCCGATGCGCCGTCCAAGAGCTACCGCGTGGAACGGCGTCAGGGCCAGCGCTGGACCACGCTCGCTAGCTTTCTGGTCCGGTTGCCGGATTGCCAGATTGCCGACAAAGAGCTAGCCCCGCCACCGGAGCCGCCGGCCGATCCAGACGCCGCCAAATCCACCATCGTTGTCCCCAGTGACCCGTCTCGGGCTCCTGGCGCGCCCCGTGCGGCCCCTTCCCGGAGTGCTCCGGCACCCAGAAAGAAGCAACCTTGAAGCAGGCACAGCCCAGCAAACCAGCGGTGGACCCGGTTGAACTGGAGGTGTTCCGCCAGTTGCTGGAATCGACGGCGGCGGAGATGGGGACGGTCCTCCGCAAGACCTCCTTCTCGGCCAACATCAAGGAGCGGCGCGACTATTCCTGCGCCGTTTATGACGCCCACGGAGACACGATCGCCATGGGCGACCACATGCCCGTGCATCTGGGGGCCATGCCGCTTTCGGTCCGAGAAGCGGTTCAGTCTTTCCAGTTGCAACCGGGCGACGTGGTGCTGCTGAACGACCCGTTTCGCGGGGGCACCCACCTGCCGGACATCACGGCGGTCGCGGGCGTCTTTTTCGACGATTCGCCACGCCCGGAATACTTCGTCGCCTCGCGCGCCCACCACGCCGATGTCGGCGGCATGAGCCCGGGGTCCATGCCACTGGCCAAGGAAATCTACCAGGAAGGCCTGCGCATTCCGCCCATCCGGCTGATTCGCGAAGGTGAACTGGACCGCCCGCTGCTGGACCTGATCCTGGCCAATGTCCGCACGCCCCGGGAGCGCGAAGGCGACCTGATGGCTCAACTGATGGCCCTCAAGCGCGGCGAGGCCCGGCTGCGTGAAATGGCGGCCCGCTATGGCCTGCCGCGTTGCCGTCAACTCAATCGTGCCCTGATGGACTACAGCGAACGGATGATGCGCGCGGAACTGCGGCGTCTGCCGGTGGGACGGTTCGAGTTTGAGGATTATCTCGACGGCGGGCTGACCGTGAAGGTAGCGGTGACCTTGGCCAAAGGCTCCGCCGTCATTGACTTCACTGGATCCAGCCCGCAAGCCGATGCTCCCGTGAATGCCAACTATGCCATCGCTTTATCCGCCACGATGTACGTGTTCCGGTGCCTGATTGAGGAAGATGTGCCTTACACCGAAGGGCTGGTGCGGCCCATCCGCGTGATTGCTCCGCTGGGCACCGTGGTGAATGCCCGGGAGCCGGCGGCCATGGCGGCGGGCAATGTGGAGACCTCGCAACGGATCACGGACGTGGTGCTGGGCGCGCTGGCACAAGCCGCTCCCGGGCGCATTCCGGCGGCCAGCGCGGGCACGATGTCGAACATCAGCTTTGGGGGCACCAACGCCGCCGGGCAGCGCTTTGCCTACTACGAGACCATCGCCGGCGGACACGGTGCCGCCGGAGCCCGCAATGGTGCCAGCGGTACGCACAGCCACATGACCAACAGCTGGAATACGCCGATCGAAGCGTTTGAGCACAACTACCCGCTCCGCGTGCGGCGCTATTCGCTCCGCCGTGGTTCCGGCGGTCCCGGCCAGCAGCGCGGCGGGGACGGGATTGTGCGCGAACTGGAGTTCTTGACGGCGGCCGAGTTCACCTTGCTGGCGGACCGGCGGGAACGCGGCCCCTATGGCCTCAATGGTGGTGAAGCTGGGCAGACGGGCGCCGCCACGCTGATCCGGGGCCGGCGTGCGGTCGTCCTGCCGGGCCGGACGCGGCTGGAACTGGAACCCGGAGACCGCATCCGGATCGAGACTCCCGGTGGCGGCGGCTGGGGCTGAGCCACCTCACCCAGCGCTACCGCTAAACCGGTGCTACCGTGCGATGCGGAGAATTTCACCGGCGATCTGGGCAAAAGCCTGTCCCAGCTGTGCTGACGTGGGTGCGTAGACGTACAGGCCTTCCGGTTTCGTCGCGTCATAAATCGGACTGGTGCGCGTGTTCGAGACCCGGTTCAAAAACTCATCTTCGGCGGCTCCGACGCCGCCTAGACCGATCGAATAGATCACCGTATTCAGCGCCGTGGCACTGGTCGCGTTGGCCCGGATCCGCCGGGCTGCGTCATTCGCCGCGTTGAAGCCGGCATTGAGCATGGTGTTGGCATCACTGATCCGGATCTTGCCCAAGTCCGGGCTGCCCACGGTACTGATCAAGGTCACCGGCTTGTACCAGTTGTCCGCCACAGCGTTGCCCCAGGCATCGGTGGGCGGCATGAAGCCGAAGTCGCCATAGACGTAGGTGTTGCCACTGGACATGTTGAAGACGCAGCCGGTGCGGTCAGTGATCACGGGCGATGTGCCAGCGGGCATGCTGGTGGCGATGTGGTTGAACAAGCCGTACGTGCGGCCGCTGGCGGTATCGTTGGTCACCCAGCCGATCTTGTTGGTGGTGGTGGTGCAGCCGGTCCGGCTGAGGGCCGTGATCTTGGCTGTCGAGGGCGGGGAAGTGGGCG
The DNA here is from genome assembly GCA_026394075.1 of Acidobacteriota bacterium. Lineage (GTDB taxonomy): Bacteria > Acidobacteriota > Terriglobia > Bryobacterales > Bryobacteraceae > JAPKYZ01. The sequence goes on along the minus strand of JAPKYX010000164.1, from coordinate 11,054 downwards.
CGGCCGCCGTATAGCCCCGGGCCACCGTGCGAAGCGCATTGGCGGCGGTAAAGTTGAACGTCAAGGTGTTGGGCTGGCCATCGGTGAACAGCAGAATCACGTTCAACGAGCCCGCCTCATTGATGATTTTCAACTGCTCATAGGCGTTCCACAAGGCCTGGGCCGTGTTGGTGGCACCGGTGCAATTGATCTTGCTGATCAGGTCCGGGATTCTGCCGGAGCCGGACAGAAAGTTACCGGGCGTCGCCTGCATTGGAAAGTCCACCCGATGGTCGCCGCCATAGGTCAGCAGGCCTACACGGTCGCGGAAGTTGGCGAACTTCTGGACAAACGAAGTGGCCGCGTTCTTCATGGGGGTACAGGCCCCTGAGCTGGACAGCGAACCGGAGCGGTCCAGCACCATCATGACGTTGATGTCGCGCCGCGAGGCTGTGCCCACGGCCCGGAGCGCGGTCATGTTACTGCCGAGATAGCGCAGGAAGTAAGAAGGCGAATCCACCCGGACGTCCACCGAAACCGTGCGTGTGCGCGTTCCCGTTTCCGCCACCGAGATGCTGACAGTGCGGTTGGTGGAGTACATATAGTTGGCCGGGAAGTTCGCATTCAGGAAGCGTTGGGCCGTATCGATGGCCGCCGTCTCTTGATCCGATAGCGTCAAGCCACTGGAAAGAGATCTGGCCGCCGCCAGGGCCGCGGCGTCAGCGGCCGTGGACAGCTTCGCGCGCACACCGTACAACATGCTGGCGTCTACCGCTAAGCCCACCGCCGGGACGACAAAGGTCAGCATCGCCGCCGTGATCATGACGGCAATGCCTTTCTCGCGCTTCGACATCCGCGACCATTGTTGGCGCGAACGGGGCAGGGCCGCTAGTCCAGCCCATCCAGCATTAGTAGATCGTGCGCGCATAGACACCTGTATTTGTATACTGCCCGGGCAAGTCCCAACTCGGGGACCGGACATAGACTTCTGAGACGTAGGCCACCTCGCCCGCCGCCAGCGTCATCACGGATGACCAATTTGTCGCCCGGACTGAGTTCTGCGTCAGGTAATTGGCGGGTGTGATCGTGCCATCGGCCTGCAACAGGCCACTGGCCGGGCTGCCAAAGGCGCTGCCCTGAAGCGTGTTGTTGCCAAACACGATCCGGTGAATGATCACCGGAACGTTGCGGTTGGTGCACGCGGCCCCGGTCAGGTTGTTTGCCGTGCAGTCGGCGTCACTGGGTACGGTCACCTGCGACAGAATCACGATGCCGTCGCCGCTGGTGCGGGCCATGTTCAGTCCCACGCCCAACCGGACGGCTAGATTCTGGCTGCCGGTTTGGGAGAAGTCCACCCACCGGACATACATGTGTCCGATGTTGCGCGACAACTGCGTTACCTGCAGGTTCCGGCCCAGGTTCATGCCGATGTTGAACGTACCCAGCAGCAGCGGTGTCAGAAACGACATGCACAGCGCAAACTCCAGCATCGCGTTGCCGCGGCGGGGGTTCCGGGCTGGTTTCAGGCGGGTCATCGGGCGGGCGGTTGCGAGCCGCCAGGTAGCGATTCCATCAAGTCAGCGGCCCGGGCCGTCATCGACAAGGGCGTGGCGCTGCGCATCAACGGCACCATCCAGCCCCACTGGTAGTTCTCCACCGACACTTCAATGATGTTGCCGGGGAGGTTCTGGTTGGTTAGCACGAACGTGTCCGAGGTGTAGTAGCGGACCTGAACTTTGGCCGCTCCGGCGGCTCCAGAGAGGAACCCCATGGAGTTGGTCTGAACCACGCTCTTGATTGACGCGTCATGCGCCTGCCCCGGCATGGTCTGATAGGTGACCGCATAACGAACCCCCTCGCGGCAGGCATACTGAAACGTACTCCGCAGGAAAAGGGCGACCGAAAAGTCCAGAATCCCCAGCATCATGGCGAACGTGGGCACAAATACCAGCGCCGTTTCCAGCATCGTGTTGCCGCGCCGTCGCTGAGATGTGCGTATCCGCTGCATGGATTGCCCGATGTCCCATGCTACGGCCGGGTACCCTTCCGGAACCATGCGCTCTTCCCCTCAGATTGCCGGGTGAATGGCCTGAGACGATGCCTCTCTAGCCCGGACAACGTCCTGGGGCTCCCTTGTATGATGGAAGGCAGTGTCCCGTCGCCCTGCTGACCGCCTGTCCGTCGTACTCGTCTTGCTGTGCACCTTTCTGGGCGCCGCGGCCCAGGTCCTGATGAAAATCGGAGGCAACGGACTGGCCGGTGTCAGCGCCAGCCAGTTGGTGGCGGAACCCGCCCTGTTGATGAAAAATCTTCCCCTGCTGGGCGGTTACAGCCTCTATGGCCTCAGCACGGTTCTGCTGGTGTTGTCCCTGCGCCGGGGACAGCTTTCGGTGCTCTACCCAATCATTTCGCTGACCTATGTATGGGTTTTACTACTGAGCGTGGTGATCTTTCATGAATCACTCAACCCCTGGAAAATCAGTGGTGTACTGGCGATTGTGACCGGGGTCGGTGTCCTGGGCCGGGATGGCCGGGCGTGAAAACTCCCCTTAGTTCCATTCTGCTGGTGTTCCTGGCTTCCTTTATCGGGTCATTTGGAGCCGTGCTGCTGAAGTCTGGCGCGGAGCGGCTGAAGTTCACTCTTCGGGCGCTGCTCACCAATTGGCATCTGATGGCCGGAGTGGGTCTGTTTTTGCTCTCCAGCGTCTTTTTCCTGATGGGGGTGCGGGAAGGCGAATTGACAATTCTCTACCCGATGGTCTCGCTCGGCTACGTGTGGACGATGCTCTGGTCCAAGCTGTTTTTTGGCGAGCAGGTGACGCGCAGCAAGTTTGTCGGCGTCGGGTTGATTCTGGCGGGTGTCGTGTTGCTGGGCCTGGGTGGGCGCGTCGGCTAAGCCAATAACCTACCCGGTGATCGTGAAAATGTTGCCTTCCGGGTCCATGCCGTCGCAACTGCCCCAGGGCCGCTCCACTAGATCGATCCCTACCGCGGCCAGGCGGGCTCGCTCAGCGGCCAGATCCGGCACGGCAAAAATCAACTTGAGGGGCGTCTGGTCACGCGGTTCCGGTGGAGTCGTGATCACAATCTGATCAGCCACTGCGCCGGGGATCTCGTGCAACATCAGCGTAGCGCGCCCGGCGTCAAACTCCACCCAGCCGGCTGCTTCCTTCACCGGTGCCGTGCCCAGCAAGCTCTGATAAAAGGCGGTCAGCCGCGCCAGATCCTTCACGTAGAGCAGTGCCGAGGCAAGCTGCATCGGCCTAGTTGAAGCGGCGCGCCGTGGCCACTGACACCGGAGCCGCTTCCACCACCGGTGGGGCTGGCTTCTTCAAGCGGCCATCCAGGCGGCCATTGACGATCTGGCTGCGGATCACCGCAAACTTGGGCGTACCCGGCACGCCACCCTTGGCCACCACATCGGCATCGGTGACTTCTTCGGCGGTCTGGAGATACTTTTGCAGGTAGTTCTTCACGCGGTCCGTCACCAGCCGTTGCTGGGAGCGGCACAGCAGAAACAAAATCTCATCACCCGGCACCGGCAGCAACGCGGCATAAATCTGCGATGCCCGGCTTAAGGCAGGCGCCTGCAATACCTTCTCCAGCTTCTTGGCCTTCGCCTCCAACTTCTGCCACAAATCCAGGTCAGCCTTTTCCAGCGCCGAAGTCTGCGCCAGCACCGTCTTCTCCTTGGGGGTCAATAACTCCGTCAGCAGGAATAGAAACAGGCCACGCGGATCGAACTGGAAGTCGTGACCGTGCGGCACCAACTGGATCGCCTTTTGGAGTTTCTGAAACCCGGCATGGTTGATCTTAGGCCCGGCCAGAGACGGAGCAAACAGCGTCAGCAGCCCTTCCTGCTCCAGCTTCTTGATTAATTCGCCCGGGTTGGGCTCCGCCGCCATGGCCAACAGTTCCTGCCGGCGGGCGGCGGGCGTAATCTGCTGCTCCATCTGCGCTTCGCGAGCGTTGCGGTACTGCGCCATCGTGCGATCGCCAATCGTGAAGCCCAGCCGCACTTCCAGCCGCAACAGCCGCAGCAGCCGCGACGGATCGTCGTACAGCGTGTAGTTGCCCACCGTGCGCAGCTCGCGCAACTGGAGATCGGAGACGCCGTTGGTCGGGTCAATCAGCAGCCCGCGGGAGCCCTTGCTCAGCGACAGCGCAATCGCATTGATCGTAAAATCCCGGCAGCGGAGATGTTCGTGGATCGGGGCGGGGCTGATCTGCGGTTTGGCTCCGGAGCGGGCATAACGCTCCTGCCGCGACATGGAAATACCCACCGGCACATTGCCGCACAAGCGCATTTCACTCGACTTGTGCAGTTCATCGGTGGCCACCAACTCGCCGCCTTCCTTCTGCAAGGCCTTCACCAGCTTTGATACTTGGCCTTCCACCACCACATCCAAGTCGCGGGCGGCAAAGCCACCCATCACATCGCGCATGGAGCCGCCCGTTAGATAGACATTCAGGCCGGTCTGCTGAGCTGCCGCCATCACCTGCGCCAAGGCCTTATTTTGCGGCCCCGTCAGGTGGCTTTCCAGCATGAACATGTAGTCGCTCATTGTTCGTTCGCCCTCCGTGTGGTGCGTCTCGTCCGGCCCGTCCCAGTTGCGGCGCTATGCTCGCGGATGGTGCTGCTCCAGTGTTTGTTTCAGCCGTGAGCGGAGCACGTGCGTATAGACTTGCGTTGTCGCAATGTCGGCATGGCCCAACATGGTCTGGACGCTCCGCAGATCCGCCCCGCCTTCCAGTAAATGTGTCGCGAAAGTGTGGCGCAACTTGTGCGGCGACACCCCCAAACCTGCCCGCAGGCCATGATTGCGGATGGCCCGGAAAAACGCGGTCCGGTCCAGCCGCCCGCCGCGCTGGCTGATAAACAGGTACCGGCTGGCGCGGCTCTTCAACAGCGCCGGACGGCCCGTGGCCAGGTACAGCCGGATCGCCTCCAGCGCCACCCGGCCCACCGGTACCAGGCGCTGCTTGTTTCCTTTGCCGGTGACGCGCACAATGCCGCGGTCATCCAGCAGATCCGTCGTCTCCAGCGTGCAGAGCTCCGTCACCCGCAGGCCACTGGAGTACAGCAATTCGATCATCGCCCGGTCCCGCAGGCCCAGTGGCGTTTCCGTTGATGGCGCTTCCGACAACGTCCCCATCTGCGCACTGGACAACGCCTTGGGTAGCGTCTTCCATTGCCGGGGCAATGGGATCAGTGCCGCCGGATCCTGGGTCAAACGGTTTTCCGCGATTAGATACCGGTACAGTTGGCGCAGCGCGGTCAAGTGCCGGGCGATGCTTCGCGCGGCCAACCCTTCCGCCATTAAGTGATCCAAATAGGCGCGCACGGAGGCCGCTGCTTCCGGTGATTGACCGGAGGCAGTAATCCAGGTCTCAAAGCGCGACAAATCCCGCGCATAAGATTCCATCGAATTCCGGGCCAGGCCTTTCTCAATCCGGCAAAAGCTTAAAAATGACCGGATTGCGGGGCCCAGCGCCAGGGTGGCGCTCATGGTGCCAATGATACAATATTGCGGAAACTGTTTGAAACATTTTCGCAAAGCTTTCGCCTTTTCTGTGCCCTGGAATTGATTGCTGACGGTCTAACACGATATCGATGCCCGGCTCGACGCCCAAGAAAGTATTCGCCATCCGGTTCGACCGTGAGCCGTTGGCGGGTTATGTCCGGCAACCCGAATCGTTTCTGCCAGAGGGGGTGGAGTTGCTATCTGCCGCCGGGGCGGTGGCCACCGTACCTTATCTTGACCTGAAACTGATCTGCTTTGTCCGCGAATGGGAGTTTCCGGCGGCCTGGGCCACCAAGCGCGCATTTTCCTCACGCCCGAAGTTGGAGGGCCTGTGGGTCCGGTTTGATTTTCGGGATGGCGAATCGCTGGAAGGGTTGCTTCCCAACCGGCTGCACGAGCTGGATGGGCTGGGCTTCCATGCGGTCCCTCCGGAGGCGACGGGCAATACGCAGCGGATCTACGTGCCCCGGGCGGCATTGAAGGCGTGCACCGTATTGGGTTCAGTGGGGGCGGCCAAGGCTGAAGCCCGGCGTCGCGGTACTCCCGATGGCCAGCTGACGATGTTTGAGTAGACTGGCCCCGCCGCTACTGGCTGACGCCGACCGCGCCCAGCGAGAGTTCACCCAGGTCCACCCAGTCATTGCTGACCGTGTTTTGGACAAAAGTCATGGCGTCCAGCATAAATCCGCGGGGGCCGGTGAAATTGGCCCAGCGGTGCCGGGCCAGTTCTTTACCTGCCTCCACCTGTTCACCCAACAGACCCTGGGCCAGGGTGATGTGCGGATGGAAGACAAAAGGTTCACAGAAAGCGAGATCATCTTGCGCCAGGGACTGATGCATCGCGATCAGCTGTTGGCGTCCGCAGCCGATGGATACGTAGATGACGGAAGTTTCCGGGAATACCTCAATCGTGTCCAGCTCGACATAAACTGGTTCAAAATCAATGAGTTGGCGCTGTAGTTGGTCCCACCCGGCAGAACAGGATGGCAGCTGGCGGGGGGGCAGAACCGTCACGTGGGAGCGCAGGTGACACGTTGGCACCAACTCCTGACGGAGAGAATTCAAAAACGATCCAAGCGGTGAAGGCAGATACGTGACCAATGCAAAGCAGTTGATCCCCTCCGGCGCCTCCGGGCGGTATCCCATCTTCCGATTATACCCTGCTGAACCCGGCCTGCACTTTAGAATGCAGCTGCGGCGGCCGCGGCCGGTTCCGGAATCGGCATGATCTGCGGCAGCACCCATTGGGCTTCTTCAAAGCCCACGTACTTATAAATCCGCAGGCTCCCATCGGCACCTTCCAGGATGTCACCCAACTGCAGCGCGGCGGGGGTACCGCGCAACGCTTCCCACAGGGCATAGCTGCTGGCGGCCTCAAACTCCTCGCCCGGCTCATAGTCACGGGGCTTGGCTAGCGTGGCTCCACTGGAGTGCGCGGCCCAGCGGAAAGTTTCGCGCGGATTGTCCTTGATGCGGTGAAGACGGAAAGCAGGCATCGCTTTTAGAACATATCACACACGAATTGTTTTTTCGTTAACGCATCCTGGCGGCCACGGTCAAACCACCGTTCGATGCGGTCCCGCTGCCAGAAGATCATCTGCTGCGGCGCGCCCAAGGCCGGTTTGGGATTGATCTGCACCAGCTTGGCGGACCCGGGAACGTGCAGCTCAAAGCCGGTCTTCCAGCGCAGCAGCCGCGCCCCGGCGGCCATCACCGGGTTGGCCCGCGCGCCCAACAGGTTCACCGACACTATGCGTTCCGCGCCCATTTCCAGTGCTCCCCACAAGGGCAGCGGCGTCACCAGACCACCATCCGCGTACCGGCGTCCATCGATCACATAGGAAGGCAAAAACAGCGGCACGCCACAGGACGCCGCTAAATGCTGCCAAGTCACCTGAGTATTGCGGGCCAGCCGGAGGCCAAAGCTCCACATCTCGGTCAGCGCCACGCCCACTTCGCAACGCGGCGTCCACTGGCTGTGCAGTTCCTGGATCCAGCGCTCCAGGCTGCTGGGATCAATAAAGCCATCGTTCAGCGAACGGGGCCAGCGGTAGCGATGTTCTTCCGCCCGCCGTGGGTCCAACCAGGACCGGTGGAGGTCTTCGCCCGTGGCACCGCCCGCAATCGCCCAACCGTTGAGTGAGCCGACACTGGCCCCCACCACCAGGTCCGGTTTCCAGAACTCGGCCAGCACGCTCCACACGCCAGCCTGGTAGGCCCCAAACATACCGCCACCAGACAGCACCAGCGCCGTCTTGGGGTGTGCCGACGTGCCTCTCGACGCCGGTAGAGAGTCTTGGTTCGTCGAAGAGGCCTCGCTGAGCATCCTTGAGCAGGGTACCTTTTTTGAGAGGGAGAATATTGCCGTGACCGCCGCCGAATTGATTGAAGAGCTGAAAGCCAGTCCCCATCGCATGCCCCTGCGTCACCCACGTCCATGGGCCCCGGAGTGGGCGGCCGTGCTGCGTGGTGGCCACGCCCGAGCGCTGTTTCCCGGTGCGGCTTCCCCGGTCGGGGTGCTGGCGGGGGCGTTGCTCTACCTGGGCTGCTGGGAAGAGGCGCATCAGGTCGCGCAGGATCTGGAGACCCCGGAAGGTAGCTACTGGCACGCCATCCTCCACCGTCAGGAGCCTGACAGCTTCAACGCGGGCTACTGGTTCCGCCGCGTGGGTCGTCACGCGATCTTCCCGGAACTGGCGAAGGCCGCCGCCACTTTGGGGTACCCTGCCGGTCGCTGCCCCTGGGATTCCAGCGGCTTCATCGATTACTGCGACTCCGCTTCGGGAGCCGGGAAAGCCATCGCCATCGAGGTCCAGCACGCGGAGTGGCAGCTATTGCTGGACTGGTGCCGGCGGTCGAGCTAATTCAAGAAGTAAGTGCGGTACAGCGTATCGCGCTGCTTCGGCACAAACCCTGCATCGCGGATCATCGCGCGCAGGTCTTCTTCGGTCGCCTGATGGCGAGCCCCGGCTTGGCTGACGACGTTTTCTTCGATCATGATCGAACCAACGTCGTTACCGCCAAAACGCAAGCCCATCTGGCAGACCTTCAAGCCCGGCGTCACCCAGCTGCTCTGGATGTTCAAGATGTTGTCGAGATAGAGCCGCGAGATGGCCAGTGTCTTCAGATACTCCACCGCCGTCGCTTCCTGCTTCACCGACCGGCCTAGTGACGTATCTTCGCGCTGGAAGCTCCACGGTATAAACGCCGTAAAGCCGCCGGTCTCTTCCTGGATCTGGCGCACCAGCTCAAAGTGGTTCATCCGCTGCTCAATCGTTTCGCCGCAGCCAAACATCATTGTGGCCGTGGAGCGCATCCCTAACTGGTGGGCGGTCTTGTGCACGTCCACCCATTCGCTGACATCGCACTTCAACCGCGAGATGCGCTGGCGGACCTGGTCGTCCAGAATCTCCGCGCCGCCACCGGGCACGCTCTGCAAGCCGGCGTCGCGCAAACGGGCCATGGTGTCATACAGCGAAAGTCCGCTCACCGTGGCAATGTTGGTGATCTCGGGCGCGGAAAAGCAGTGCAGCCAGATCTTGTCGCCAAACTTCAGCTTGATCGCGCTCAGCATCTCCTCATACCACTCAATCTTCAGGTCCGGGTGCAGCCCGCCCTGCATCAGCACGCCGGTTCCACCCAGGTCGATCGTTTCCTGGATCTTGGAAAAGATCGTCTCCAGCGGCAGAATATAGCCTTCCTTCGACCCCGGAGGCCGGTAGAAGTTGCAGAAGCTGCAATACTCCGTGCAGAAGTTGGTGTAGTTGATATTGCGATCAATGATGTAGCTGACGACGCCTTCCGGGTGCAACCGGCGGCGGAGGGCATCGGCGGCCATGCCAATCCCCACCAGGTCCGGGCTGGCAAAAAGGTCGAGCGCTTCGGCGCGGGTCATCATTTCTTGATTGTCTCCTGAGTCTCGCTTTCCGCCACGGCTTCATCCGCCCGGTCCAGTGCCGTGGCCAGGCGCAAGTACTCCGCCAGCCCCGCGCGCTCTGGTGCGCCAATGTCGTAAACGATGTGATGTTGCAGGTACGTCCAGGCCAGCGCTTCCGGGATCTCGCGCTTGGCCGCTTCTTCGCGAAGATACTGGGCCATGTTCGCCCGGCCAAATTCCAGCGATTGGCGGAACAACGTCTCGGGCAGCGCCACCTCCCCGGCCCACATCGCAAACACCATCGGCAGCCCCGTCATCTCCCACCACTCCAGTCCGAGATCCAGCACGTGGTAGGGCAGCGTCGCGGGATCGAGACGCAGCGCCGGGTCGCCGATAATCAACGCCGCATCGGCTTGGCGCAGCATCGGCCCCAGTTCGGGCGACATCGTCACCAACTCCGGCGTGGCTCCATAACGCTCCGCCAGCAGAATCCGCGCCAACATAACAGACGTTCGCGAGGCCCGATCCAGCGCCAAATGCTTGATCTGTGCGGGCTCAACTTTGCTCACCAGCAAAATACTGCGGACCGGACCTCGGCAAGCAATGCCCGTGTCGCCGATCATCGGCAGCCCCAAACGTGACGCTTCGATGACCGGCATCAAGCCGGCTTTGGCCTGCCCACTGGCCACGCGCCGCGCACATTCAAAAGGCAAAGCAAAATCCAGCTGGACCGAATCACGCTGGGGTCCGGCGGCAAAGCCCCAGACCAAAGGCAATGTATTCAAGTAGCTGACAGCGGCCAGCCGTGGAGGAGGCGCCTTGGGCCGGAAGTCGAGCAATTGCGTAGGTTCCTTTACTTTCAACTATATATGATGGTAGCCTGAAAGTCACACCATGCGTACAGTTGACCTAATCCGCCGCAAACGCGAGGGCGAAGAGCTCGCCCCGGAAGAGATCGCTTTTCTGGTGGACGGCTATAACCAAGGCTCCATCCCTGATTATCAGATGTCGGCCTTTCTGATGGCGACGTTTTTTGCCAGCATGAGCGACCGCGAAGTGAGTGCGCTCACCGACTGTCTGATCCGCTCCGGCGAAACGCTCGACCTGTCAGATATCCCCGGCGTCAAGGTAGATAAGCACTCAACCGGCGGCGTGGGCGACAAGACGTCCTTGATTGCTGCGCCTTTGGCGGCGGCGGCGGGCGTTGTGGTCCCCATGATGTCCGGGCGTGGCTTGGGCCACACCGGTGGCACGTTGGACAAGCTGGAATCCATTCCTGGTTTCCGCACCAATCTCACCATCGACGAATTCAAGGCTCAACTGGCCGCCCACGGTCTGGCCTTCATCGGCCAGAGCGAACAGCTTTGCCCGGCCGATGGCCGCGTGTACGCGTTGCGTGATGCTTCGGCCACTGTGGAATCCATTCCGCTGATCGCTTCCTCGATCATGTCGAAGAAGTGCGCGGAAGGCATCGACGCCCTGGTGCTCGACGTCAAGGTCGGCTCCGGTGCGTTCATGAAGAAGCAGGTGGAAGCCCGCCGCCTGGCGCAGATGATGGTGGGCATTGGCCGCCGCGCCGACAAGCGCGTACAGGCCTTGATCACCGACATGAATCAGCCGCTCGGCTTTGCCGTCGGCAACGCGCTGGAGATCATGGAAGTGTCGCAGACCCT
>JAPKYX010000117.1 GCA_026394075.1 Acidobacteriota bacterium | reverse complement strand
TCTCGCGCTCGTACTCATAGCCGCCGGTGATGCTCATCCACGGGGTCAGTTGCGCGGTGCTGCGCAGTTCGGCGGTATCGATGTCGCCGCGGTAGAGGGTCCAGTTGGAGGTGACGGGCTGGAAGCCACCGCCGCCGGGGCCATTCTCAAAGATGCGGTCTGTGTGGACGCGCTGATAGCTGGCCTGCCAGTTGACGCGCGGCGTTAGCGCATGGCGGAAGACGAAAGCCGAGCTGAGGAAGCCGAGCGAGCGGCGGCTATCGGGGTCGTCACGGCCGGGGATCAGGTTGGCACCGGTATAGTCCGGGCGGCCGCCGGAATTGAGCAGCGCGACATTGGCGGGTGAAAGAAGTTGCGCGGGGATGATGCCGGTCGACGGGAAGTTGGCCGTGGGGACACCGGCGGTGGAGGGGCCGACGTTGGTCATCACGAAGTCGTCAGTGCCCCACAGGCGGGCGCTCAGGTTCATGGTGGGCGTAAAGTCGTAGCGCAGGAAGCCCTGGCCACCGGTGCTGCGCCACGGGTCATTGCCGTCGACGCCTTGGATGACGTTCAGATGGCTCAACCCGGCGGTGTACTTCAGGCGATCGCGAAGGGCGCCGCCGCTCAATGTGCCGCGCGTGCGGTAGAAGCCCAGGTTGCCGCCTTCGGTCTGCAACTGGCCATGCAGCGGACCACCGCCTTGCTGGGTCACGACGTTCACTACCCCGCCCACGGCGTTGGTGCCATAGAGCGACGAACCGGAACCGCGCACCACTTCCACGCGGTCCGTTGCGATGAAGTTCAATGCCGAAAAGAGCGAGCTGGAATCAGCTGAAATCGTCGTGGTGTCACGCAGGCGCAGGCCGTCCACCAGGACGCTGGTTGCATCGGCTCGGAGGCCGCGCATGCGGATGGTGGTCAACTGGCCGGGTCCACCGCTGTTGGTAACCAGCATGCCGGGCGTGTTGCGCAGGATCTCGCCGAGCGAATACTCGTTGCGGTTCTGGATTTCTTCACCGCTGATGGTGCTGGCCGCCTTGGCGATCTCGTCCAGTTGTTGCGGAGTGCCGGAGGCCGTCACCAGCACCGATTGGTTGACACCCGCCAACTGCAGTTTGACGTCGTAGGTGGCCGCGTTGCCCGGTGTGACGGTTACTGAAGCAGTGGCGGTGCGGAACAGTTCCACTTCCACTTCGATGACGTAGGGGCCCGCCGGTAGCCGCTCAAAAGCATAGCTGCCGTCGTTCTGCGAAACGGTGGAGACTGCCGAGCCGGAGTTTTGCGCAAAAAGCCGGACCTGTGCCTGTTTTAGGGGTGCCCCTTGCGGGTCACGGATCAGGCCGCGCAAGGACGCTGCGCTTTGGCCCAACGCCAGGCCGGTGAGGCTGACGAGTACCACAATGGTCCGGAGCAGCCAGCCGCTAGGACTGAAAAGCGGTGGGCCGGAAACCGTCTCGCGGGCGCTCGTGGCCGGAAAAGTGTTCATGATGTCTGGGCTCCCAAGATAGGTAGCCGACTTCCCGCGGGCAGGCCGCCCGTGGAACAAACCCGAGATTGATAGGAATGGAGTCAAGTCGCATTCTTTCCGTTCTCCGCAGAAAGTCAGCCGTCATTCCCCTGGTAGGTCTCCTGGCTTAGAAGGAGCAGGAGGAGCCTGCAAATGCCGCCTCGCCTTCCCTGGAATCGAATCCCAAGTGGCTTCATGAGGCGGTCACCCTTCTTCACAGTGGCGGGACCGCGCCGGATTCTCACCGGCTTCCCTGTTATGCCCAAGCGGGCACCCGAGGAATGTCCAGATTAGCACGTGACTAAAGTGACCGTCAATGTGGATGAAATTATATCCACATCTGTTCAGTGATTTCAAAGCTGCTCGGCTCTGAAACGGCGGCGGAACGGCGCACTAGCAAGCTGCGGAAATGGCCGGAGACCGCTTGCTGACGCGCGCGGCTCTGAAACATTGCGCGGGTGGGTGCAATAACTTGCTGAGCCGCTACCGTGAGGGAGTGGTGCCGCTAAACCCTGTCCGCAGCCTGCTAGTGTGCGCTGAACTCTTGCAGCAGCGGCAGCAGCGCGTCATAGTTGGCCGCCAAGGCCGGCAACATTTGCTGCACCGCCACCAGATCGCCGGCTTCACCCAGCTTTTCCATCTGCGCGGCAACGTTGCTGAGTCCTTGGCCGCCGACGTTGGCGGCGGAGCCCTTGATGGAATGGGCAATCAGGCGGGCGTTCCGGCTATCGGCTTGCCGAAGGGCCTCCGCCAGCGCCTTCAGCTGGTTGGGGGTGTCGTTGACGAAGACTTCCACAATACGCCGGGCTAAATCTTCGCTGCCCATCATGCGGTCCAGAAAATCTTCCGCATCAAAACCAGGGTCCAGCGCGAGAGTGGGGTGAGACATATCGGGTGAAGTTGGCTGCGTGATCGTTGGCGGCGTTGTTGGGGGCTGGTCTGCCGGGAGTGCGGCTACAGAGCGCTGCCGGGTCCAGTGGCGGAGGGCTGCCGCCAGCTCCTGCGAGCGGACCGGTTTGGGGACGTAATCGTCCATACCGGCGGCCAGGCACTTCTCGCGGTCGCCGGCCATGGCGTTGGCGGTCATGGCAATCACTGGCACTCCAGCGTCCACGTCACCGCTGGACTGCCGGATCAGCCTCGTCAAGCTATAGCCATCGACGTCCGGCAGGTGGCAGTCCATCAGCACCGCCGCATAGCGGTGGGTCCGCAACAGGGGCCAGACCTCGGCGGCATCGTCTGCCGTATCAACGGTGTAGCCCCAGCCCTCCAGCAGACCCAGCGCCACTGCCTGATTGACGGGATTGTCTTCCACCAGCAGGATCCGGAGGCCCGCACCCTCCAGCGGGGCCACGCGGGGCTGCTTGGCTGGGGTGGGGGCGGGTTGAGTTAAGGCGAAGGCGGTGGCCAGGGCTGCGCCGAGTTCTCCTTGCTTCACCGGCTTACTGACCCGGCCCGTATAGGCCTTGCGTTGCTGGGACGATTCGGCTCCACTGATCAGGCGGAGTGGCGTCAGCAGGACCGTCGGCAGACGATCCAGGCGAATGTCCTCGTAGAGCCGTGATTCCAGGTTGCGGCCGCCACCGGAGGCACCGCGCAGATCCAGCACGGCCGCGTCCACGCGTGCCCCAGCGCTGGCCAGATAGTTGAGCGCCGTACCGGCATCGGGTTCTTCGATGACGTCACACTGCCAAAACTCCAGTAGTTCGGTCAGCAGCTCCCGTCCGGCGCCGGTGTGCCCGCCCAGCAGGATGCGCTTGCCAGCCAGCGACAAAGCCGGCGGCCGGGCAGACTCAGGCTGGGCGGGTAGTTCCACCTGGAACCAGAAGGTCGAGCCCTGGCCCGGTGCACTCTCAAAACCGACTGTGCCGCCCATCGCCTCCGCCAGACCCTGCACGATCGACAAGCCCAACCCGGTGCCCCCATGACGGCGCGCCGTCGAGGCGTCGGCCTGGCTGAATCGCTGAAACATCGCGGAGTGCTTCTCCAACGGAATTCCGCTGCCGGTGTCAAAGACCTCAAAGCGAACGAACTGCCGGCCGGCGGCCTGTTCTCCATCGGATGGTACTGCTCGCCGCAGCCGCAACCGTATGTCACCGGAATCGGTAAACTTTACCGCGTTGCCCACCAGATTCAGCATCATCTGGCGCAGGCGGCTGGCATCACCGGTGACGGCCGTCGTCACCGAAGTCTCAATCAGGCAGGTCAGTTCCAGCCCCTTTTCTTGCGCGCGGACCGCCATCAGATCGGCCACGCCCTCCGCCACCGTGCGCAAGTCAAAGGGGGCATGCTCCAGCGAAAGCTTACCCGCTTCCATCTTGGAGAAATCCAGCACATCGTTCAGCACGGTCAACAATGCTTCGGCGCTTTCCCGAAGTGTCTCGGCGCGCTTGCGCTGGCGGGGGTTCAGGTCACTGGCTAGCAGCAGGCCGGCCATTCCCATGATGCCGTTCATCGGGGTCCGGATTTCGTGGCTCATCGTGGCCAGAAACTCACTTTTGGCGGAGGTGGCCGCCTCGGCGGCGTCAATTGCTGCTTGCAGCAACTGCTCTTGCCGCTTGCGCCCGGTGAGATCCTTGGCGATGCCGAGATAGCCCACGATTGCTCCACCGGCATCGCGCACGGCGGTGACCGCCACCTCGACCGGTAAGCGTGAATGGTCCTTGCAGACGTAGGTCCATTCGGAGTTCCCGGAGATTCCGTGGCGGGCCCGCTCCACCAACACGTCGAACAGCCCGATCGGGTAGCCCAGTTCTTGCGACATTTGTGCCGCCCGGGCCTCCACCTCAGCCAGGCAGTGGATCAGCAGCGGTGTCTGCTTGCCCACCACCTCCGCCGCCTGATAGCCCAGCATGCGCTCCGCACCGGCGTTGAATAGCGTGATGATTCCGGAGGTATCGGTGGCGATGACGGAAACCAGGTGCGCCGCATCCATTACGCGATTCAGCTGCGAATTCTCCAGCTCCAGTTGGGCTACCCGGGCCTCCAGGTGGCGGAGCCGCTCAGCGGCAGATGCGTCCAGCGGTGCGCCGCTCCCGTTCAGGGAAGTCCATGAACTCACTTGCGGCTCCCAAACGTCAGCGCCGGGCGCAGGGCCGGTGTCGGCGTCGCTGCCGGTGCCGCCGGTGAGGCCGCCAGGCGGGACAGCGCCATCAGACTGGGTGTCGTGCTGGTGGGAGTGTTCACCAACGTGGCTGGGGCCTTGCTCTGGTAATAGACGGAGCGCAAGTGGCGCTTCGATTCAAACTGCGGGCACAGACCACTCAGCGATTCCATCGAACCGATAATCAGGTAGCCGTCTGCTTCCATCCGTTGCTCAATGCGATTGAACAGGGAAGCCCGGTCCGGCTCATTGAAATAGATGGCGACGTTGCGGCAGAACACGACGTCAAACTTGCCGACGGACGAAAAGTCCTCCATCAGGTTCATCCGCCGGAATGTGACCAGGCTCCGCAGTTCGTCGCGGATCTTCCAGCCACTCTCATGAGCGGTAAAGTATCTCGCCCGGGCGGAATCCACCAGGCCGCGAGACACCTCCAGATGGCTGAAAATGCCGGCGCTGGCTTTCGCGACCGCTTGATCGGAGATGTCGGTGCCCACCAGGCGGATCTGATAGCGGCTGAGATCACCCAGTAACTCGGCCAGCACGATGGCGATGCTGTAGATCTCCTGGCCGGTGGAGCAGGCCGCACTCCAGATGCGGAGGGGTACTTTCTGCGTGGTCTTGGCGCGGCGGTCGATCACCTCGGGGATGATTTTGTAGCGCAGCAGGTCAAACGGCGAGGAGTCCCGGAAGAACAGAGTCTCGTTGGTGGTGATCTCGTTGATGATCGAACGCTTCAGCGCGCCGGTGGCATCGGTGCGGGCGCGGTTGACCAGTTCCAGATAGCTCCGGCAGCCGGCTTGTTCAGCCACCGCACTCAGGCGGCCCTCGATTAGATAGTCCTTCGATTGATCAAGCGTGATGGCGCACAGCGAGTAGATGTACTGTGCCACCACCGACCGCTCATCCGGTAGCAGGCGGATCATGGCGTGGCCTCTTCGATGGCCCTCAGCAACGCGGGTGCAATGCCCTTCAGCGGCACCACTGTGTCCACCATGCCGGTGAGAATCGCCTCCCGTGGCATGCCGAACACCACGCAACTCGCCTCGTCCTGCGCGATGCTGTGGCAGCCTCCGCGCTTCAACATCTTCAGGCCTTGCGCGCCGTCGTTGCCCATGCCCGTCAGGATGGCGGCCACCGCCCGGCCGGGGAAGTGGAGGGCCACGGAGCGGAACAGGTAGTCGACCGATGGGCGGCAGTTGTTCTCCGGGGCATCGTCGTTTACCCTGATTTGGATGCCGCCGGTCGGCGTGGGAGTCAGTTTCATCTGGCGGCCGCCGGGTGCGATGTACACGCAACCCGCCACCGCCATCTCGCCATCACTGGCTTCTTTCACTTTGATGGCCGACTTGCTCTGGAGGCTCTGGGCCAGCGGTTGGGTGAACAGCGCGGGCATGTGCTGGACGATGAAGACGGGTGCCGCCAGATGGGCCGGGAGGGCCGGCACAACCTCCGCCAGCGCGGCTGGGCCGCCGGTGGAGACACCGATCACAATCAGCGGCGAGCCCGTGCGCCGGTGGGAGCGCGCGCTCGGCGCGGCCTCGGCCGCTGGCCGGACCGCGGGCGCTGGCCTGGGCGGCTGGGGTGCCGAGTGCCCCGCCAGCGGGAGATTGGCCCCGTTCTTCAAAATGTCGCGGATCTCGCGGCGACGCTCAAAGGAGCGCAGGATCGGCATCATCCGGTCGCGCAGTTGCAGCAGATTCTCTTCCGCCGTGCCGCCTTGCGGTTTGGTAATGAAATCGAACGCGCCCAGTTCCAGCGCTTTGATCGTCATCGCGCCACCGCGCGTGGTGTGGGAGCTCAGCACCAGCACCTGGGTCGTGAAGGAAGCCGCCTTCATGGCCTCCAGCACCTCCAGGCCGCCCATTTCCGGCATCTCCAGATCAAGCGTCATCAGGTCCGGCTGCAGCGCGGCCAGCCGCGACAACGCCAGCTTGCCATTGCTGGCCGAGCCTGCGACTTCCACTCCCGGAATTCCGGCCAAGGCGTCCGTCACAATGCGCCGGAAAAGGCTGGTATCGTCCACCACCAGAACGCGCGTGCTCATCCCTCTACCGACGCTTCCTGCCGGCAGCTACGCCGGCCCGCCATCCACTCAACCGGGTTTGAATTCCCCTTGGCCCCCGTTCTACACATGGAACTGGCTGGCCACCCTCGCTAACTGCTCCGAGACCGAAGCCATTTCTGCAATGCTGGTCCGCAGCGCGGCTCCGCTGGAGGCCATGTCGCCCGCCGCCCGGTTCACCACCACGATGTCCCGCGCGATCTCCTGGGATGCCTGAGAGCTTTCCGCCACCCGGTTGTTGGCTTCCTGCACGCCGCTGGAGGCCTGGTTGATGTTGCGAGCAATGTCCTTGGTGACGACGGCCTGCTCTTCGATGGCTGCCGCGATGGAGGTGACGATGTTGTTGATGCCCTCAATCACGCTCGACACCCGCTCGACATCCTCAATGCCTTGATTGGTGGCGGTCTGCACACCGTTGATGCGTTGGCGGATGTCTTCGGTAGCAGCGGCGGTCTGTTGCGCCAGCGCCTTGATTTCATTGGCGACGACGGCAAAGCCTTTGCCCGCCGATCCGGCGCGGGCCGCTTCGATGGTGGCGTTCAGGGCCAACAGATTGGTCTGCGACGAGATCTCCGTGATCGCCTCAGTGACTTTGCCGATTTCACGGGCCGCTTGACCCAACCGCTGGATCTGCTCCGTCACTTGTTGCGCCTGCCGGGCGGCATCGCCGGTGATGTAACGCGCTTGCTCCGCGTTGGTGGCGATCTCACTGATCGTGGCGGTCATCTGATCAGTCGCGGAGGAAACCTGCCCCAGGCTGCTGGCCGCTTGGCCCATGCCGGAAGCGACGGACGTGACGTTGGAGCTCATCTGCTCGGCCGCGGCCGCCACCAGTTGCGCTTTGTCGGAGGCATCGCGGGACCCGCTGGTCACCATCGTCGAAGCCGACGTCAAGCCCTGCGACGCGCTGGTCAGTGAGCGGATGCCGGTGCCGATGTCCGCCATCATCGAACGCAAGGTGGTCAGCATCGTTTGCATCGACCGGCTCAACTTCCCGATCTCATCGCCCCGTTGCTGTAGTTCGTCGGGCAGCGCGCGCGACAGGTCGCCTTGGGTGACGTGCTCCAGGTATTGCACGGCGATCGTCAGCGGCACCGTGATGCTCCGCACCACCAGCAGAAACAGCAAGCCCGCCACCAGGGTCGCAGCCAGCGTCCCGGCCACCAGCGTCCAGCGATAGCCGGCATAGCCATCAATTCGCGCCCGCAGCACGGCATCCAGCTCAGTGACGGTTTTGTCCGCCAAATCCACCGTCACTGCACCGGCCTGGTCAAAGGCGGCTTGCAGTTGGTCCCCGCTTACCCGCTTGCCCGCCGCCACGTCGTTCAACTGGGCCACCAGAGCGGGCAGAGCTTGCTCATAGCGCGCCTTCACCGGCTGCACTTCCGGCTTTAGTGTCGGGCTGGCGCCGCGCTTGGCTTTGCCATTCTCGCGGAAGGCGGTGTCCAGGTCGCCCGTCATCCGGTCGTAGTCAGACTCCTTGATCGCCGCGGCAAAGATGGCTACCTGAGTGCGGTCACCCGGCGCGACCTGGCCCTTGGCCAGCACTTGCGGCACGACAAACAGCGCCGCCGCGCGCAGACGGCCCAAAGACTGTGCGGTGACGACCGAGGTGACATCCGCCAGATAGTAGCTATCCATTTCCGGATCCAGCGTCAGGTTCGACATATCGCCGGCGCGTGAAACCATGGCGCGCAGGTCACCCACCAACGCATCACCCGCTTCGGTCCATTGCTTGGAGCCCGGCTGGCGCGCCTGCTCTTTCAGCGCCTGCCACTTCGTGCGCAACGACGAAACCCGCAGCGGCTCCTGTTGCGCTTCCTTCAAGGCCGCCGGGCTGAAGCCCAGGCCGTCGCCGATGCTGCTTTCGAGCGTTTCCAGTTTGGCCAACAGACCGTCAATCTCCTGTTCCTTGGCCGTCACTCCAGTGGTGCGCGAGGCGGCGGCCATCACTCCCACTTGGTAGTCACCCACGGCCTTCACCAAACGCACCAGCGGCTGCTGATAGCGGTTGCCATCCAGTTCTTGCGTGGCAAAGGTGATGTTGCTGGAAAGCTGATCCAGGTTGAAGTAGAACAAGACGCCCAAGGGCAATGAAAACAGTCCAAGGCTGGCCAGCGTGCGCTGTCCGATGCTGAGGTTTTGGAAAAATTGGCTAAGGCTCATGCTTTGTCTCGCTGATTGGTTTGGGTGGAAACTGTCAGCCCCGGAGTGGGGCCTAAGCGTGGCTCCCCTGGAGGAGTTCGCTGGTATTGAGCAGGGTCAGGACGCGGCCGCCGGCGCGGCAGACGCCCGTAAAGTAGCGGGCCTGGGCGGGCGGAATGTTCAGCGGCAAGGGTTCGCCGCTGCCGGGTTCCACCTCGATCACTTCACCCACGCGGTCCACCAGCAGGCCCAGAAACTCGCCGCGGTCCTCGATCAAGAAGACACGGCTTTCGCGATCCCGGGCGGCGGCACCCAGGCCGAGGATCAAGCCGGTGTCGAGCAGGGTGACGATTTTACCCCGGAGATTGATGACGCCAATCACTTCCGGGGGTGCATGGGGTACCGGAGTCACCTGGTCCAGCCGGAGCACCTCCTGCACCCCGGCCGCATCCAGCGCGAACAGGGCGTCGCGAATCTGAAAGGTGGCCAGCAAAGTTTGAAGTTGTGGATCGGTCATGGTGGCCGGCATCGGATTCCTCTTTCGCGACCGCTAGACCTTGAACCCGGACACCGCGGCTCGCAGTGTCGTGGCCGCGGTGGCCAAGTCTTTGGCACTGGCCGTGATGGTCTGGCTGCCCGTGACGTTCTCGCTGGTGGCCCGGTGCACGACCGCAATGTCGCCGGCGATCGCCACCGAAACCTGGGAGCTTTCCGATACCCGAAGGTTGGCATCCTGAACGCCCGTGGAGGCTTCAGCGATGTTGCGGGCGATGTCCTTGGTGGCGGTGGCCTGTTCCTCAATGGCGGCGGCGATGGAGCCGACAATGTCGGTGACCTGGTGGATCACCTCCGACACTTTCTCGATCTCGGAAACACCTTGCGCCGTCGATGTCTGGACGCCTGCAATCCGGGCCTTGATGTCTTCGGTGGCGGCGGCGGTCTGTTGGGCCAGCGCCTTGATTTCATTGGCGACCACGGCAAAGCCCTTGCCGGCCGATCCGGCGCGGGCCGCTTCAATGGTGGCGTTCAGAGCCAGCAGGTTGGTCTGTGACGAGATCTCGGTGATGGCTTCGGTGACTTTGCCGATCTCCCGCGCGGCTTGGCCCAGCTGATTCATCTGCTGCGTGATGCTGGCCGCCTGGCGATTGGCCTCCGCCGTGATGCCGCGGGCGCGTTCGGAGTTCGCGGCGATCTCGCCGATGGTGGACGTCATTTCCTGGGTGGCGACGGAAACATGCGACAGGTTGGTGGTGGTCTGTTCCATGCTGGCCGCCACCATCACGACGTTGGCGCTCATCTCCTCGGCCGCGGCGGCGACGCTTTCGGCCCGGTGCGAGGCATCCTCGGATCCGGCTGTCATCTGGTTGGAGCTGGCGAGGAGTCCTTCGGAAGCGTCCGCCATTTGCCGGATGCCACCGGTGACGTCCTTCAGCATCTTGCGGAGATTTTGGGACATACTCTGCATGGCCCGCGACTGGATGCCGATCTCATCGCCCCGCTCCAGGTACTCGGCGGGCAAGTCCTGCGAAAGGTCCCCGCGGGAAACCAGGTCCAGATGGGTCACCGCGGCGGCCAGCGGCTTGGTGATGCTGGTGGTGACGACGACGGAAGTGCCGATGGCAACGGCCAGGGCCAGGGCCAGGCCGATCAGCAGTCCGGTGCTGGCGCGGTTGACGGCGCTGGTGATACCCTCCGCGCCCCGGTCCCCCTCTTCCTTGTTAAAGGTCACCAGGGCGTCCAGCGCGCCGGAGAGCCGTTGATAAAGCGGCGCTATGTCGCGATCGGCGATCTCTTGCGCGTGGCGCCGGTTGCGGCCTGTTGCTGCCGCCTGGGCCGCTTCCCGGAACTTCTCGACGTAGGGTGTGCGGGCAACCTTCATCGCTTCAAATAGCTGGCGGTCCTTGTCGAGGTGGATGGTCTTCTCGTAGTCGGTCAGCAGTTGCGTGATGGTCCCCTGCAACTGCGCGCTTTCTGCTTCCAGTTGCGCCACCTCCTTGGGGTTGGACGCCGCGATCAGTTGCTGGAGCGTGAGATACCGTTGCAGGGTCTGGGCCTTGATCTGGCCGATGTAGTAGACGCCCGGTAACGAATCGTCGGTGATGCGCTTGGCGCTTACACTAATGTTGCCCAGTTGCAGGTAGGCGAAGATTCCCAGCGTCATCACAATGACGGTGATGGCCGTAAAGCCTGCGGCGATGCGTGTTCCGATTTTCCAGTTATTCATGAAAGTTTCCGTATCCCTTGTATTCGTTTAATCGCGTCATGCTCTAGCGCGCGGCGGGGCTGCCTAGCGCACGCTCAATGCTGGCCAGAAAGTCGTCCTGGTCCAGCTTCACTTGATATTCCGTGACGCCCTCCGCCAACGCGCGGGCGATCTCTTCTTCTCCAGCCAGCGACGACAGCGCGATCACCGGCAGCAGACCAAAGCGCGCATCGGCGCGGATGAGGCGCGTCAGGCCCAACCCATCCAGGCGCGGCATCTCCAGGTCAGTGGCCACGGCCTGCACTTCCGGGTGCTGCTGCAGCAGGTCCCAGGCTTCCTGACCGTCGGAAGCGGCTAGCACTTGATACCCCACGCCTTCAATCAGGCGGCGGATCTGGCCACGGAAGAAGTCTGAATCCTCGGCCACCAGTACCGTTGCCGCCGGTGCCAGCGGAACATCCGCCGCCGGGGCCGCGCCCAGGGGGACAGCCGCGGGGACCGCGCGGGTCTCCGTTGAATCCGGCCGGGCCAAGCCCGCCAGCTCAAAGATGTCTAGCATCAGCGTCGTGCGCGTGTTGAGAATGGCCGAACCGGCGACGCCCGGTTGGCGCAGCGTCACGGGGTCCAGGGCCACGTGGCTTTCAATCATGTCCAGCGGCTCAGCGGCCAGCAGACCCAGCGGCCGGCCCGTGCGCTCAAACACAATCACCACCCACTGCTGGCCTTCACCCACCTGGCCCACCGACGCCACATCGTTCAACGCCACCAGCGGCAGGCTGGCTTCGCCATACTGCATCGTGCGGCGGCCACCGAGGTATTCCACCTGTTCTGGCCGGATGCGCTCCACGCGGGTGACCAGCTCAATCGGCACCGCGCACTGTTCGCCGGGGCCGTTGTGGAACAGTAACAGGCTCTGCGCTTGGTTCTCGACTGCCTCATCTTCTGCGTCCGTCGTCCGCGTCGCGGCATCGGCGGTCAACCCGGCGCGCGCCGCCACCCCAGCCACATCGAGAATGATCGCCACCTGGCCATCACCCAGGATTGTCGCCCCGGCGTAATCGCCGAGATGCTGCAAATGGCGGCCCAGCGGCTTCACCACGATCTCCACCGTGTCGTGCAGATCGTCCACCACCAGCCCGTATTCAAAGCTGCCCGTGTTCACCAGCACCACGTTCATTGCCCGGTCTGCGGCACGGTTCCGCTGGCCACCCAGCGCTTCACGCAAATGCAGCAGCGGCACCAGCCGGTCCCGCAGCAGCAGGACTTCGCCATCGCCCGCGCAGTCGATCCGTTCAGCTTGCTGATGCGCCGGGATGCGGATCTGCTCGCCGACGCTCACCTGCGGCAGGGCAAAGCGTTGGCCGCTGCTCGACACCAGCAACGACGGGATGATGGCCAGCGTCAACGGCAGCTTGATCCGGAACGACGTACCTCGGCCCACCACGGAATCGATGTCGATCTTGCCGCCCAGCTTGTCCAGGTTGGTCTTGACGACATCCATCCCGACGCCACGGCCGGAGACATTGCTGACCTTCTCCGCCGTCGAGACGCCGGGCAGGAAGATCAGCATGATCTTGTCGCGATCTGACATGGCGTCCAGTTGCTCGCGGGTGATCATGCCCTTGGCGAGCGAGGAAGCGCCAATCTTGTCCGCTGGCAGCCCCTTGCCGTCGTCAATGATCTCAATCACCACTTGGCCGGTCTGGTGGCTGGCCCGCAGCGTGATGGTGCCCATTGCCGGCTTGCCCGCCGCCGTGCGGACGTCCGGCATTTCAACGCCATGGTCCACGGAGTTGCGGATCATGTGCGTCAGCGGATCGCTTAAGCCTTCGAGGATGGTCTTGTCGATCTCAACTTCGCCGCCTTCGATCTTCAGCTGCACTTGCTTGCCCAGGTCACGGCCCAGGTCACGGACCAGGCGCGGGAACTTGGCGAACAACGTGCCCACGGGTTGCATGCGGGTCAGCGCGACCGCGCTTTGCACTTCCGACGTCACCAGGCTCAAGCGGTGCGCGGCGGCACGAATGCCGGCGTTGTCGTCGCTCGACACCGCCTCGCTCAACTGATTGCGGCTCAGGACGAGTTCCCCGGCGAGCGTCATCAGCGAATCGAGCAGCTCCACGTTCAGCCGGATGGTGGCTTCTGCCACCGATGCGCCGGACGAACGGGAGGATGCTTCCGCGGCCTCCGCGGCGGGAGCGGGGGGCGCGGCTGGGGTTGAGGCAGCCGGAACAGGCGCAGTCGCGGTGGGGACGCTCACCGGCGGCGGCGCTGGCTGCACTGCGGGGGCCACCTGCCCGGCCGGAGCGCCGGCCAAGGTGACGGCTTGGCCATTCTTCTCGATCAGCTTCACCCGTTCCGGCGGCAAGGCCAGCACTTCGTTGATCAAGTCGGTTTCGAGCGGCGTGGCGTAGAGAACCTCTAGCGCCAGCCGGCTGGTTGGTTCGTCTTCCAGCGTCCCGGCGGTTTCCAGGTCCAAGCCGCTTTCCAGGATCGTGCCAAACTTC
>JAPKYX010000128.1 GCA_026394075.1 Acidobacteriota bacterium | reverse complement strand
GAAGGTGCTGCTGGATGAGAATCTTGATCACGCGTTGCGCCATCTGTTGGGGTCGCATGAAGTGGTCACCGTTGCTTACATGGGTTGGGCGTCGCTCAAGAATGGTGAGTTGTTGCGGACAGCGGAGGAGAGCGGCGTAGACGTGTTCCTGACCGGTGATGGAACGTTGAGCTACGAGCAGAACTTGACCGGACGCCGACTGGCGGTGGTGGCGCTGTCCGCCATACAGCTACCCATCATCAGGCAGCACTTGCCGCGGATCATCGCCGCGATTGATGCAGCTGTACCCGGTTCATTTCAAGCGGTAGATTGTGGGACCTTTAGCCGCAAGAAACTGCTTGGCCAGTAACGGCTGCTGCTTACCGTGCGCGGGCGAGCCATTGATCGATTGGCGCTAGAAGACGTCCTTCGACTCCAGATTCGCTTCAACCTCTTTGCGCAGCCGTAGCACCGGACGGGTCTTTTTGTCGCGGACCAGGGGCAGTTGATCTTCACTGTGCTTGGAGCCCGGTTGGGAGGAGTTTCCGTAGCTAGTGACGGCCACGGCGCGGCCTCCGAATTCGGCCATCAGCACGAAGGTGTCGCCCATCATGGTGCTGCGGCTGGGCTGGGTGCCGGCGAAGTTGAGGACACGGAAGGCACCTAGTGCGCCCGGGCCGCCGCTGGCGGGGAGATCGGTGGCACCGCGCTTCAGGCGGCGGTAGTCGCCCCAGGGGGCATCGGCACGGCCGTAGTTCTTTGCTGCTTCGGCTGAAGCGTCTTCGACGATCTTGGCAAGCACTTCGGGCGATTGCTTGAGGCCACGCGGTGTCTCGAAGGGCTGCTTCAAGTCGAGCGGCATGGCGAACTGTAGTTTCGGCGCGATCAACTCAAACAACAGCGCGCCGCGGCTGGAGGCGTCCGTCTGACGGTCCCAAGCAGCGAGAATCTTCGCTGCTTCCTGCGCCTTGGCGTTGCTGGACTTGCCGACGGCGGCCACCAGTGCATCGATCACGCGGTCCGCAAACTCAAGGCGCGTCGAATGCTTCTTTGCCACCAGCTCATCGAAGCTGATCTTGGGCTGTTCAGTGAGCATGCGCAACGAACGCGTCGTGCGCCACATTTCCGGCCGGCCGGAGTGGGTGTAAGCCGGGTAGTTCTTTTCATCCAGCACTTGCGGCCAGGTGGAGGACCACGGCGGGTCATTCGTGTTCTGCACAAAGCCCGACGGCGGATCGATCACCTTGGGCAGTTCATCGTAGCTGTGGTATCCGGTCCAGACATACTTCGATTGATCGCCCGGAATGACCCCACCCCAGAACGCGGCATCGCCCTCCGAGCGCTTCGGCAGCAGGCCGTTGAACATGTACATCACGTGGCCCGCCTTGTCGGCATAGGTGATGTTGAAACTGGGTACTTCCAGTCGCTTCAACTGCGCCTGATAGTCCGCAAAGTTGGTGGCGATGGCCATCTTCCAGTACTGCTCCAGTGCGAACGGCCGGTCGAGGCCCGTGGTGCGTTGCGCGAGCACCAACTTGTCCGAATCCCAGACCACCGGACCGTGCACCGTGTGCTTCACCCGTAGCGGTTCCTTCTTGACGCTGCCATCGGACTGCCGCACGGCCAGCGTCTTCTCCTTCACTGCAAAGTCGCGCTTGGCGCCATCGTACCGGTAGCCATCGCCGTCGGGCATGATGCGGTAGAGGTCGCTGCCATCTATCGAGTTCACCGTTTGGGTGAAGGCCAGGTTATCGCTTAAGGAGAAGCGCAGCACCGGGAAGCCCACCTGGCTGGCACCGTAGAGGTTGATGCCGGGTGCGGTGAGATGGATCTCGTAGTAGGTGTACCAGTCCATCCAGGGCAGGTGCGGATTCATGAGGATCATCGGCTTGCCGCTGGCTGATTTGGCGGGCGCGATGGCCCAGGCATTCGAGCCGATGCCGCCCGGCGCACCGCCGCGGCCGGTGGCGGCCACATTCACGCGAGCGGCGGATGAGACGTAGCTGAAATGCATGATGCGCTGCGTGTGGATCACCGGGTCAGCTCCCGTGATCGGCAGGGCGCGCTTGGCCGCTTCGTCCAGCTTGTCCGGATGCTGCTTGGCGTACTCATTCATGCCGTCGGCGAAGGCATCGAGATACTTCTTGAACTCGGGGGTCTGCTGCTGGTACCACTGCTCGCCGCGTTCGGCGATGTCGTTAGTCAACACCCAGCGGTCCAGGGCGAGGTTGGCGTTGTTCGCGCCGGGGCCCCAGTACTCACTGGACCGGCCACGCGATTCGCCGTAGAGCTTCAGGATCAGGTTGCCGTGGCTCTGCATCTGGGCATAGCCGTAGCCAAAGAAGAGGCCCGCCTTGTCTTTGGCGAAGACATGCGCGACACCCCAGGTGTCCCATAGAATCTCGACGCCGCGCTTGGGAGCAGCCGAGGCGGCGAGGGCACAGGAAAGTAGCAGAGGGAGGGCGCGGCGCATGATTTCATCTAGTATGCTTCATGTCCGCCTTGCGGCGCGTTCGCACGGCGAGGCCGATCGCGCCGGACCGGCCGGGGCCGTATACTGGCAATCGTGCGCTTCCTATTCTTGTTTCTGCCACTCACCTTACTCGCTGCTGACTTGAAGCAGTCCTTGACCTTCCGCGCCACCTTTGATGGCGGCACCGACGCCCAAGTGGCGAAGGGCGATAAATCGATCTACTTTGCGCCGGACTACAAGGATCAGGCCAGCGCAGTGAAGGGCCTGGGTAAGGCTCCGGTGGAGCTGGCCAAGGGCCAGGGACGGAAGGGCGACGCGCTGCGCTTTACCGCGAAGAACACCGCCGCCGTCTTCTACAAGGCGGATGGCAATGTCGCCTTTGATGGCAAAGGCTGGACCGGTACGATCTCTTTGTGGCTGAACCTGAACCCCGACGAAGACCTGGCCCCTGGCTATTGCGACCCGCTGCAGGTGACCGACAAGGCCTACAACGACTCCGCGATTTGGGTGGACTTCACCAAAGACGACAAGCCCCGCAACTTCCGCTTGGGCGTCTTTGGCGAGCTGAAGACGTGGAACCCCAAGAACCTGGAACCCGACACCAACCCGGCCTTCAACGGCCGCTTGGTGTGGGTGAAGAAGCCGCCGTTCGCCCGCGGCCAGTGGACCCACGTGGCCGTCACGCACGCCGCGCTGGGAGGAGGCAAGGGCTTGGCGAAACTGTATCTCAACGGCAAGCTGCAAGGCACGACGCCCGCGATCGCGGAGGGGTTTGCGTGGGACCGCGCACTGGGTGCGATCCGGTTGGGGCTGAACTACACGGGGCTGATGGATGACATCGCGGTGTTCAACCGGGAGCTGACCGAGAAGGAAGTGGCGCAGATCGCAGCGGGCAAGTTTTAGGCCAGGAGTCGCCATGATCGACCGCCGAACACTGCTTACGACATCGCTGGCGACTTTAGGTGCCCGGGCGGCGCAGGCGCAGAAGAAGACGCCCGTGCTGATGCTCCGTTCCGGCTGGCAGTCGGTGAACATCGGAGATATTGCCCACACCCCCGGCGTGCTGGCGCTGATTGAGAAGCACATCCCGCAGGCCGAGGTGATTCTATGGCCGGGTGAGATTGAGCGCGGCACCGAACCAATGCTGCAGCGCCGTTTCCCACGACTGAAGATCATCCGTGGCAACGTGGGGCCGGATGGCAAACCGGATACGCCGGAGTTGGCGGCAGCCTTTCAGAACGCCGATTTTCTGCTGCATGGCAGTGGTCCGTCGATCGTGGCGGCGAATCAGTTTCGGGCCTGGCGGGCGGTCACCGGCAAGCCCTACGGATTCTTTGGCGTCACCATCACCACCAATTCTGAGGCGGCCAGTTCCGGCATGGACGATGCGCTGAGGGCCTTGATTGGCGGGTCGAAGTTTCTGTTTACCCGCGAAACCAAGTCGCTCAGCAACGTCCAGCAGGCGGGCGTGAAGGTGCCGCAACTGAAGTTTGTGCCCGACGGCACGTTCAGTTTCGACATCACCGATGACGCCGTGGCGTCGCGCTTTATGAGCGAGCAGAAGTTGAAAGCTCCGTTTATTGCCGTGATCCCGCGATTGCGCTACACGCCGTATCACAAGTTCCGCAAGGCCACCACCAGTCCGGAAGAGTCCGCGCGGCGCGATGCGGTGAACGAAAAGCATGGCGAGACGGACCATGCCAAGCTGCGCCAGATGATCACGGCGTGGGTGCGCCAAACCGGCGGCCAGGCGCTGCTGTGTCCGGAGATGACCTACGAACTGGACATCATCGACCCGCTGCTGTTTGATCCGCTCCCGGCTGACATCAAGCCTCATGTCGTGCGTCGCAAGACCTATTGGCTACCTGATGAAGCCGCGTCGATCTATCGGCAGGCGGCGGCGGTGGTCAGCTTTGAGTGCCATTCGCCGATCATCGCCGCCGCCCAGGGTACGCCTTGCATCTACGTGCACCAGCCCGAGGACGGCATCAAGGGACAGATGTGGAAGGACGTGGGCCTGGGCGACTGGTACTTTGAAGTGGACGCGACCTCCGGCGACGAACTGGCGCGGACCGTTCTGGGCATGCACGCCAATCGAGCGGCGGCTCGGCGGAAAGTAGTGGACGCGGTCGCCGTGGCGCAGCGGTTGCAGGCAGAGGGGATGGCCGCGGTCCGGGGTGCCTTGAGCGCGTAGTGGCGTCTCCGCCAGCGATCTGGCCGGCCCTTATCGCAGTGCCGAAGTGGCTCCCGCTTTGACGCGTTGATCCAGTTCCTTTAGCGTGAACCGCACGTTGACGACGTACGGTGGCTCATCGGGTGTCCAGTGGCCGTAGGTGGTGACGACGAAGGTGCCGTCCGGCAGCAGCTCCACGCCGGGGTAGGCGCAATCGCTGCGGAAATGATTCTTCATCAGGCGTACCCGGTACTGCCCTTCCCTGCCCTTCGCCAGATCGTCATAGCGGCCCACCCAGCCCACCCAATCGCCCTTGGTGGGGCTTTCGTGCGTGGTGTC
The DNA here is from genome assembly GCA_026394075.1 of Acidobacteriota bacterium. GTDB lineage: Bacteria > Acidobacteriota > Terriglobia > Bryobacterales > Bryobacteraceae > JAPKYZ01. The sequence goes on along the minus strand of JAPKYX010000128.1, from coordinate 7,713 downwards.
GCGGAAGCTGATGAAGAGGCGGCCATCGGCGGCATAGCGGGCGACATGGCGGTCCCCGGTGAGGGCGCCGGGCAGTTCGCGGGGCTCACTCCAGCGTTGGCCTTCGTCGTCGCTGAAGGAGATGAAGGAGTTGAACTTGCGGCTGTTCTCGCGCAGCAGCATGGCCAGTTGCTTGCCGTTGGGCGAGCGCACCAGGCCGGGTTCACAGAGATGGGCCTGCGGATGCTGCGCGATCACTTCCGGTGCGCTCCAGTTGAGGCCGCCGTCGCCCGAGAGCGTCTTGTAGACCTTGAACACCGGCACGTGGGGCCCGGCGGGTGGCACCGCCGGAGGAGCGAAATACCGGCCGTCGTCATGGAAGACGGCCAGGTACCGACCATCCTTCAGCCGCTTGACATCGCCCATGGCCACGATGCCGCCAAAGTTACCGATGGGGGCCAGGCGGGTCCAGGTTGCGCCATCATCTTCGGAGTAGGCCATGCGCACCGGGTAGAGCCCGGAGAACAAGATCAGCCGCTTGCGCCCTTCGCGGTCCACCATGCGGTGGATGGTGGGCGTTTCCTGCGAGGTGGCCCAGTTCTCCGGCACCGGCAGGCGCGGCGACCAGGTGAGCCCGCCATCGGTTGACCGCTTCATCTGGATGGCGCCCTTGCCGTGGCCTTTGGGGTAGACGCAGAGCATCGTCTTGTTGTCTTCCAGCAGCACCGTCGTGGGGTGGCCCAGATACTGGCCGGCTTCGCGATCTACGACCACTTGCCGGGATGTCTCACGCGACAGGTCCACCACCGGAATCGAATAGCCCCGGGGTAGCGGCGGCGCGGCCAGAGCCGGGGTGCTGAGCGCAGTGGCCGTCAATCCAACAAATTCGCGCCGGTTCATCTACGTGTGATCACCTTTCGAGCGGCTGTCCGACACCGCGTCCGCCACTTCCTCGTCAATCTGGTCCAGCGCCAGGCGAGTCTCCCGCACCAACAAGGAGCAACCATACACCAAACTGCCCACCGCGAAAACACCAATCAATAATCCGGCCAACGCCAGTGCCTGGAACACCAGCATCACGTCATAGTAGGCCAGCGCGGAACCCAGCACGGTGATCAGCGCGGCAGCCGCAAACGAACCCAGGCCGGCGTACAAAATCCGCAACGCCCGGACCAGCAATTGCGACCGCGAACGGAGCCGCCCCATCTGCCGCATCAACTGGAGATAGGCGATTGATTCCGGTGGGTGGCGCTTCAACTCATCGGTGAGATAACGCGTCCGGTCCACGACGCGCGCGATGCGATTGGCCGTGCCCAGGGCCAACACCGAACTGGCGTTGGTGAGGATCGCCGGGGCTACCACGGTGGTCAGCACGGCGAAGGGCGTATTGGTGAGGCTGCTGTCCATAAGAACGCTTAGAACCAGCATCGTATAATCCAGACCTATGGAATTTCCGCGCCTGCTGCTGGTTAAGCAGCACTTCCCTGACCGCCGGGTTCACGACATCCCAGGCACCGTTCACGCTGAGCTTTCGCAAGCCGGTTTTGCCGCGCGCTTGCAGCCCGGGGCCCGAGTGGCCATCGGCGTTGGATCGCGCGGTATCGCCAACCTGGCGACCATCGTGCGCGCCGTCGTGGATTTCTGGAAGTCGGCCGGCATGCAGCCGTTCATCTTCCCGGCCATGGGTAGCCACGGCGCGGCGACCGCGCAGGGACAGGCTGATGTACTCGCTCACTATGGCGTGCATGAGGCGGCAATGGGCTGCCCGGTGGTGTCGCAGTTGGGCGTGGTCAGCCTGGGTTCCACGGCGGACGGCATTGAAGCGTTCATGGATCAGGAAGCGTTCAACGCGGATGGCGTGATGCTGGTGGGCCGCGTCAAGTGGCACACGGATTTCGCGGGTGGCATTGAATCGGGCCTGTTCAAGATGATGGCCATTGGTCTGGGCAAGTTTGCCGGGGCGCAGCGTTATCACACGTATGCCTACAAGCTTGGTCTTGAGACGGTTATCCGCGCGGTGGGCCGCCAAGTGCTGAAGTCCGGCAAGATCCTGGGGGGCTTGGCCATTCTGGAAGACGCCAACCACAACACCGGTCAGCTGACCGCGGTGCCCGTTGAGGGGATGGAACAGCGCGAGGAGCAACTGCTGCAACTGGTGAAGAGCTGGATGGGGCGGGTGCCGGTGGCGGAGTTGGACGTGCTGATTCTCGATGAGATCGGCAAAACCATCTCGGGCGCGGGCATGGACACCAAGGTGGTGAACCGCAGCGTGCAGGGCCAGTACAACCCCTGGGACACGGCGGGCAAAATCCACCGGCTTTTTGTTCGCGGCCTCTCGTCGAAATCTTACGGCAATGGCGTCGGCCTGGGCATGGCCGATGTCATCCATGACCGGCTGCTCGAAAAGATCGACTGGAACCCAACCTACATCAACTCGTTCACCGCCTCCACGCCGGCGGCGGTGCGGACGCCACCCCACTTCTCCACTGATCGCGAGTGCCTGGAACGGCTGGCGCGCACGGTGGGCAAGCTGGAGCTGGGCCAAGTCACCTACGGCTGGATCCGGAACACGATGGAGTTGCGGGTGCTGGAGTTAAGCGACAACCTGCGCCCCGAAATCGAGGCCAACCCGCAGCTCGAAATCATTGGCGAGAGCCGGGGCTTTGAGTTTGACGATCCCGGCAATTTGTCGAACGTTCGAACTGAGTCTGGCGTGCCCTGGTCGGCATCCGAAGAAGTGGCGCATTAGAACGCCACTTGGGAGCGATGTCAGAAAAAGAAGCCATCCGGAAGTTAATCGAGGAAGTGGATGCGGTGGGGGAGCGCCGGGAACACGCGCGTAACCACGTCCCCCGCCGCATCTTCCTTCTGTTCGCGCTGGTGGTGCCGTTCGCGCTATGCCTGATGTGGTTCGCCGTGCGTCATGGGCGGCGTGACCGGCCGGTGCGGTAGGCGCTCCGCCACACTGCTACCACTCCAGGCGCGCAGACGGTCAAGCGGCCCGAAAGCGGTGCCAACCGATGAGCAACAGCAAACATCCGGCCATCAGGCCGAATGTCGCGGGTTCGGGCGTCCACAGGGTTCCACCCACCATCACGCCCGGCTCGGGTCCTGCGGAATAGTAGTAGCCCGTCAGGGGACCGTTCTTGTCGAAGAGGCGGATACGCTCGATCCAGAATTTAAAGTCCTGATTCAGAGCGTGGCTGGCAAAAGCATATCCGCCATTGATTTCGAGCTCGGCACTCACCTGGAGTTCATTCCCATCGAGCCGATCAATGACGCGAAAGTAGTACTCGGCGTCGTAGCTCTCCTGGTTTTGCCGCCAATCCACTTCCACCCAAATTTCGCGCGGGCCCCCGGGCGCGTAAATCGTGATGAATTCAAGGAAGTAGGCCCGCAAAGACGAGAAATTGACCCCCGGGGTATTGGGATCAAAAAGGCCCACGGGCTGGTTCCGCTGACGCACGGTGAGAGTACTGAATCCGCTCGATTGAAATGACATCTCCTCTTGGACGAAAACCGGGTAAGTGCCCAGCGTCGTCTCCCCCGAATCCGGATCATATTGTAAGCCATAATAATCCCGCCAAAACGAAGTAGCGCAACCTTGGCTACTCCATATCCACTGGTTGTTTTCCAGATCACAACCCGCTTCTCCCATCCATCCGGCCGAAGCCAGTTGCCCGCCGAGTATGGCTAGGGCGATCATATTGAACGTTTTCATTTGATTTCTCTTTCGAACCGGCCCAACTTTACGTTTTTCATCTATTCCATTCAAAGGTCTACCCCGTCAGCAGCCTACACGCCGGCGCCACAGTGCGAGCGCGAACAGAGCACAGGCCGCCAAGCCAAAGGTGGCGGGTTCGGGAGTCCACAGCGTTCCACCCACCATCACGCCCGGCTCAGGTCCGGAGGTGTAGCTATAGCCAGTCAGCGGCGCCCCGGTCTTCGGATCGGTTAGCCTGATCTGAGTGATCCGGAGCGACAGATCTTGATTTAAAGCGTAGCCCCACCCATTCACAAGGAGTTCGGTAGTGATCCTGAGTCGATGGCCTTCCACGTTCGCAGAGGATAAGAAACCAGGATGCCCTTCGGTCTGCCACTCAACGTCGACCCAATAGTCGCCGGGAAGGCCCGGGCCGTATACGTTGATGTCTTGAAAGAAAAAGGCATCGAGCAACGAGAAATTGGGGTCTTCCAATTGCTCAAAGGAGTCGGGCCAAAAAATCTCGACCGGTTGGTTCCGCTGATGGACGGAGAGGGTGCTGAACCCGCTTGTGCGGAACGACATCTCCTCTTGAATCAGAACCGGGTATTGAACATATGTCCCTTCACCCGATTCCACGTCATATGCCCAGACAGTGTACTCTGTCCAGAACGCGGTAGCGCAGCCTTGGCTGCTCGATACCCACTGCCCCCGCCCCGTTTCGCAAGAAGCTGTTCCCATCCATCCGGCCGAAGCCAGTTGCGCGCCGAGTATGGCTAGGGCGACAATGTTGAACGTTTTCATTTGAGTTCTCTTTCGAACCGGCCCAACTTTACGTTTTTCATCTAGTCCATTCAAAGGTCTACCCCGATCAGCAGCCTACACGCCGGCGCCACAGCGCGAGCGCGAACAAAGCACAGGCCGCCAAGCCGAAGGTGGCGGGTTCGGGAGTCCACAGCGTTCCACCCACCATCACGCCCGGCTCGGGTCCGGAGGTGTAGTAGTAGCCCGTCAGGAGAGCATGGGTCCGCTGATCAATGAGACGGATACGCTCTATCTCGAAGGTTAGGTCCTGATTCTGAGGATGGGGGTATCCGATGCTGTAACTCCCACTAATCACATCGAGATAAGCATCCACCTGTAGTTCATTTCCGTCGAGCCGTCCAAACGAGTGAAAGTCGAACTCGCCGTCGCCGGAGTCGTCTAGCCGCCAATCCACTTCCACCCAATAGTCGCCCGGGACACCGGGCACGTAGATCCTGATGACTTCCAGGAAGTAGGCACTCATTGACGAGAAATAGAGCCCCCCATGCTCGGGAAGCTCAAAAACGCCAGCCGGCTGGTTCCGCTGATGCACGGAGAGGGTACTAAAACCGCTCGTGCGGAACGACATCTCCTCTTGAAACAGAACCGGGTATTGAACATATCTCCAATCTCCTAATTCCGCGTCATATTCGTAGACACGATACTCTGTCCAGATCGCGGTAGCGCAGCTTTGGCTGCTGGATACCCCCTGGTAGGGCGCCGTATCGCAAGAAACTGCTCCCATCCATCCGGCCGAAGCCAGTTGCCCGCCGAGTATGGCTAGGGCGATCATATTGAACGTTCTCATTAGATTTCTCTTTCGAACCGGCCCAACTTTACGTTTTTCATCACTAGTCCATTCAAAGGTCTACCCCGTCAGCAGCCTACACGCCAGCGCCAAAGCGCGAGCGCGAGCAGAGCACAGGCCGCCAAGCCGAAGGTGGCTGGTTCGGGAGTCCACAGCGTTCCACCCACCATCACGCCCGGCTCAGGTCCGGAGGTGTAGTAGTAGCCCGTCAGGACAGCATGGGTCCGCTGATCAATGAGACGGATATGCTCTATCGAGAATGTTAGGTCCTGATTCGCAGGGTGGGAGTATTCGTGTCCGTAATACTCAAAAGGCACTTCGAGCCAAGCCTCCACCGTTAGCTCGTTCCCATCGAGCCGTGAAAGTCCATCATGGCCGAACCGGAAATCGCCGTCGCCGGAGTAGTCTTGCCCCCAAACCACTTCCACCAAGTAGTCGCCTGGGACACCCGACGCATAGATCCTGATGACTTCAAGGAATCTGGCATCAAGAGACGAGAAATAGAGACCCCCATCATCGGGAGGCCCAAAAACACTAGCCGGCTGGTTCCGCTGATGCACAGAGATGGTACTAAACCCGCTGGTGAGGAACGACATCTCCTCTTGAACCAGAACCGGGTAAAAGACAGGTACGTCTCCGTATTCCTGGTTCCAGGCACGATACTCTGTCCAGACCGCGGTAGCGCAGCCTTGGCTGCTCGATATCCGCTGGTAGGGCGCCGTATCGCAATAAGCCTTTCCAATCCATCCGGCCGAAGCCAGTTGCGCGCTGCCCAAGAGGGCCAAAATAAAGATACGTCTCATGCAGATGATCCTCTGGGACTGATAGGACGTTGCTCGGAGGAGATGCATTAAGTCCGATATATTTACTCGGATTTACTATGTTCCCCATCAGCCTTCTTTCTCCTTTAACGTACACGAATATTACTTACAACACAAGGAACATTATCCATAACCTACTTGTGCGGTTTGCTCACTTTACTCATCAGTCAGATGCCGAGGGTATGGCCACTAGCAGGCCATGGAGAAAGGCCGGGAACCGTTTACTGATGTGCGCGGCTCAGAACACTCGCGCCTGTGTTTGCAATGGCTTATTGAGCCACTCGCTGTTGGGGAGTGGTGTCGCGGAACCCATTTTTCCGCAGCCTGCTCGTGGACTGACGTCGACGTCCATGGAATCGTTACGGACCGGCCTGGGGGCCTGATAGGCTGGTGGGAAAGAGGGCAGACCGCTCCTGCTGGTCGCGGCTCGGCACGGCTGCGACCTTTATTTGAAGCACTTGCGCGCTTTGTGGGCTTTCTGGCCGCGTAGACGCTCTGCTATTGGCCGCGGACCGATGCGCGGGAACCAGACTGCGGTTGTTGTGGAGAAGCGCTCCTGGACCGGAATGGCAGCCAGACAGTTGAGCGATTTATGCGGCCTTCAGCGGATTCCGCAACACACCGATGCCTTCAATCTCTACTTCGCACACGTCGCCAGGGGCCATCTTGGCGGTAGTACCAGGGGTACCTGTATAAATTACGTCGCCCTGCTCCAGGGTGACATACTTAGAGATGAAACTGATGCAGGTGGCGCAATCAAAGAGTAAGTCCTTGGTGGATTGCTGCTGCACCACTTTGCCATTCAGCCGGGTGGTGAGCATCAGGTTGCCGGGGTCCAGGCCTTTGACGATCCACGGACCCAGCGGGCCGAACGTGTCCGCGCCCTTGGCGCGCCACCACTGCATGTCCTTGTCCTTGCCGCCCTGCCAATCCCGCTCACTGACATCGTTGCCGCAGGTGACGCCGAAGATGGCGGCGGCGGCCTCGGCCTTGGAAACGTTCTTTAGTTTCTTGCCCATGACTAGCACCAACTCGCCTTCGTAGTGCAGGTTCTTCGAATCACTGGGCACGATGATCGGGTCGCCAGGATTTTGCAAGCAAGTGTTGGGCTTGAAGAACATCTCGGGCTTGGGCGGAGCGTTCTCACCCGCGTGGCTCTTGTAGTTGCGGCCGACGGCGACGATCTTGGGCGGGGCAATCGGGTAGAGCAACTTCACTGAGCTGAGCGGCACGCTGGTCTTGGCCGTGGCCAGCACGGGCTTGAAGATATCGGTACCGACGATGGGCGTCACCTGATCGCCGTTCAGCAGGCCGTAGGAGACCTTGCCACCACGCTCAAAGCGCACGATCTTTTCGATCTTGTTCGTCTGGGCAGTCACCTGCGCGGCCAAGCCGGCAGACGCCACGGAAGCGGCCATCAGTTCACGTCGAGTCATGATTTTCTTGGGTTGATCGTACTACACTGCAGTGCTCGTGCGCCGCGAAGCAGCCTCCGACGGCCGCTAGATCGCTGTTCACCTTCGGTGGTAGCCGACGAGCCTAGAGTGCGGTTCCGGTAATGCCGATCTTCACCCGCAGGAAGTTCGTGCGGCGGTCGG
>JAPKYX010000200.1 GCA_026394075.1 Acidobacteriota bacterium | reverse complement strand
GGCGGAATACGTGATGGTGCCCTACGCCGATTGGAACCTGCTGAAGTTCCCGGACAAGGATCAGGCCATGGCGAAGATCAAGGACCTGACGCTGCTGTCGGACATCTTCCCCACCGGCTTCCATGGAGCCGTGACCGCTGGTGTCGGACCCGGCACGATCGTCTACATCGCCGGTGCCGGCCCGGTCGGCCTGGCCAGCGCCGCCTCCTGCCACCTGCTGGGCGCGGCCTGTGTGATCGTCGGCGACATGATTCCGGAGCGCTTGGCCCAAGCCCGCAGCTTCGGTTGCGAAACCATCGATCTGCGGCAACCAGCCTCGCTGGCTGATCAGATCGCCGCCATCGTGGGCGTGCCAGAAGTGGATTGCGCCGTCGATTGCGTCGGCTTTGAAGCCCGCGGCCATGGTGCCGACACGGTCGTCGAGCGTCCGGCCACCGTGCTGAACGCCTTGATGGAAGTCACGCGCGCCGGCGGTGCCCTGGGCATCCCCGGCCTCTACGTCACCGGCGACCCCGGCGGCGTCGACGACAACGCCAAGATCGGCATGCTGGGCATCCGCATCGGTTTGGGCTGGGCCAAGTCCCACAGCTTCCACACCGGCCAGTGCCCGGTGATGAAGTATCACCGCCAGCTGATGCAAGCGATCCTCTACGAGAAGATCCACATCGCCAAAGCGGTGAACGTTCAGACCATCTCGCTGGACGATGCGCCGAAGGGTTACTCGGACTTCGACAAGGGCGCCGCTACCAAGTTCGTCATCGACCCGCACGGGATGGTGGCGGCGTAAGCTCGCATCCAGTCGCAACAAGTGTCAACGCCGGATGGTTCCTTTGGGGACCGTCCGGCGTTTTCATTTGCTGTCGCCCCCCCAAATGAGGCCTCCGGTGCGACGAATGAACAGCCCCGTCCCAGAATCGGACAGTGGTTGCCCTTGTCGCCAAGCACTCTATTGAAAACAAAACACTTCTAGTCTGGAACTCGCCGTGCATCCATGCGTATCAGGTAAAGACCCATGGACGTCAAGCGCGAAGGTATCGGTCGGAAGAAGCTTATCCAGCGAATTGTCTGGATCACTCTCATTGTGGTCAGCGTTCCGCTGATCACCTGGGGGTTGTCGCGGTTGAAGCCGGCGGCGCCGTCGGTGGAGATGTCGACGCTGTGGCCCGACACAGTAAAGCGCGGACCCATGGTGCGTCAGGTGCGTGGCCTGGGCACGCTGGTGCCGGAAGAGATTCTGTTCATCCCGGCGCAGACCGATGGCCGCATCGACAAGGTGGCCCTGCGCGCGGGCGTCGCCGTCAAGCCGGAGACGGTGCTGCTGGTGCTGTCGAATCCTGAGCTCGAACTCCAGAAAGTGGAGGCCGAATGGCAGGTGAAGGCGGCCGTGGCCAACATGGAAGATCTGCGCGTGCGCCTGCAGCAGCAGAAGCTGGAACAGCAGGCGCGGTCGGCGCAGGTGCAGGCCGATCAAGTGAAGGCGCAGTTGACCTATGAGCGCGACGCGCAGCTCTTTAAGAATGGCCTCGCGCCGGACCTCAATGTCCGCCTCTCCGAAGCCAGCGCGTCCGAACTGAGGCACCGGTCATCAGTCGAGAAGGACCGCCTGGGCTTCTACGACGCCATGATCAGCGCGCAACTGGAAGCCCAGCGCGTCGGCATCGAACGCCTCCGCGCCGCCTATGAGCTGAAGAAGCGCCAGGTGGATCAACTGACCGTGCGCGCGGGCACTGATGGCGTCCTGCAGGAATTAACTTTGCAGGTGGGCCAACGAGTGACCGTGGGCACCGTCTTAGCCAAGGTGGTCCAGCCAACGCATCTGAAGGCCGAAATCAAGGTGCCGGAGACCCAGGTGAAGGACGTGGCCTTGAACCAGCCAGCTGAAATCGACACCCGCAACGGCATCGTGAAGGGCCGCGTCTCGCGCATTGAACCCAACGCCATCAATGGCACAGTGACGGTGGACGTTCGCCTGGAAGGCGCGCTGCCTCCCGGAGCCCGCCCGGACTTGAGCGTTGACGGCACCATTGAACTCGAACGGCTGGCGGACGTGCTCTATGTGGGGCGTCCGGTCTTCGGCCAACAGAACGCAGTAGTCACCCTGTTCCGCATCGACGCCGACGGCAAGGAAGCGAGCCGCGTCCAGGTGAAGTTTGGCCGGGCGTCGGTGAATACGATCGAAATTGTGGAAGGCCTCCGCGTGGGCGAGAAAGTCATTCTGTCGGACATGTCGGCCTGGGACTCGCAAAACCGGCTGCGGTTGAACTAGTGCCGGATGGTTTTTGAGATTTCAGCCCCATGCGTCAGCTTGGAGCTTGGACGGGAACGGGAAATAGCCCCAAGCTGACGCATGGGGCTGGGCGAGCCGGCAGTTCGAGACGCCGGAAGGTTAAAGAGAAAGCTGAGGAGAGTTACTAGCTCATGAGCACCAACACCAACGGATCACTGATCCATCTTGACGGCGTCACCAAGGTGTTTCTCACCGATGAGGTGGAAACGCACGCCCTGGCCGGCATCCACCTGGATATCAAGAAGGGCGAGTACGTCTCGATCTCGGGCCCTTCCGGCTGCGGCAAATCGACGCTGCTCGCCATCCTGGGCCTGCTCGACACGCCCTCCGGCGGCACCTACACGCTGAACAGCCACAGCGTCGAAAGCCTCAAAATGAGCGAACGCGCCCGCATCCGCAACCGCGAGATCGGCTTCGTCTTCCAGGCCTTCAACCTGATTGGTGACCTGAACGTCTACGAGAACGTCGAACTGCCGCTCACCTATCGCGGCATGAGCTCCGCTGAACGCAAGAAGCGCGTCCATGAATCGCTGGAACGCGTCGGCATGTCGCACCGCGTCAAGCACTACCCGTCGCAACTCTCTGGCGGCCAACAGCAGCGCGTGGCCGTCGCCCGGGCGCTCGCCGGTGAGCCCAGCATTCTCCTCGCCGACGAACCCACCGGCAACCTCGATTCCGCCAACGGCGAAGCCGTGATGGATCTGTTGCGCGAACTGCACCGCGGCGGCGCCACCATCTGCATCGTCACCCACGACCCCCGCTACGCCGACTATGCCGACCGCACCGTCCGTCTGTTTGACGGCCGCATCGTCGAAGAGAAGAGCGAAGGGGCAACCCCCGGGGCCGCCAAATGAAACCCTTGACCCGCACGCCGCTCTCTCAAGATCCTGAGGTGCTGCCCCTGATAGCCTTAGTTCTCGGGGCGTTGCTTGTGCACCGGGCCTTTGATGCTCTGGCCGCGGGTAGCCCCGCATTGCTGGCTTTACGGCTGATCACGCTTCCATGATTGAACTGCGCAACATCGAGAAGTTTTACCAGCACGGACCCTCCAAGTCGTTCGTGCTCCGCAAAGTGAATGCGGACATCAAAGAAGGCGAATTCGTCTCCATCATGGGGCCGTCCGGGGCGGGGAAGTCGACGCTGCTCCACTTGATCGGCATGTACGATTCCGAATGGACCGGCGAATACCGGTTCCTCGATTTCGAAGTCCACAAGCTCAACAAGAAGCAGCGCGGTGAGCTTTACAAGCAATACTTCGGCTTCGTCTTCCAGAGCTATCACCTGCTGGACAACCTGACCGTCTACGAGAACCTGGAGATCCCGCTCAGCTACCGCAACATCCGCAAGTCCGAGCGAGAATCGATCGTGGCCGACGCTCTCGATCAGTTCCACATTGTCGGCAAGAAGGACCTGTTCCCCAACCAGCTTTCCGGCGGCCAACAACAGCTGGTGGCCGTGGCGCGAGCGATGATCGCCAGCCCAAAAGTGCTGCTGGCCGATGAGCCCACCGGCAATCTCCACACCTCGCAAGGCAAAGAGATCATGGAGATGTTCCGTACACTGAATCAGAAGGGGACGACAGTGATTCAAGTGACGCATTCGGAAGTCAACGCTGGCTATGGCCACCGCGTCATCCAGATCGAAGATGGATGGATTGTCTAGGTGAGTGTTTCGCAAACCCGTTCGCGCGGCGTTAGCCGAATTCTGCTGGCTGATGACCAGACCGATGTTCTCGAAGCACTGCGCTTTTTGTTGAAGGCGGAAGGCTACGCGATTGAGTCCGTCACCTCGCCGCAAGCGGTGATCGCCTCCATTGAAGCGCGCGAATACGACCTGCTGCTGGCGGACCTGAACTACACGCGCGACACCACATCGGGCCAGGAAGGTCTGGATCTCTTGAGCCGTATTCAAGCCGCCGACCCCACCCTTCCCGTCGTGGTGATGACGGCCTGGGGTAGTGTCGAACTGGCCGTCGAAGCCATGCGCCGCGGCGCGCGCGACTTTGTCACCAAGCCGTGGGAGAATGCCCGCCTGGTGGCCATCGTCAAGACGCAACTGGCCTTGAATGACGCCTTGAAGCAAGGCCAGCGCCTGGAAGCTGAGAACCGGCTACTTCGATCCGATGGCGGCCCATCACTGATCGCCCAGTCCCCCGCCATGCAGCCGGTGCTGGATCTGATTGCCCGCGTGGGTCCGTCCGACGCCAACATCCTGGTCACCGGAGAACCGGGAACCGGCAAGGAAGTGGTGGCGCGGTCACTGCACGCGATGTCGCTGCGCGCCAACAAGCCGATGATCACCGTAAATGCCGGCGGCCTGGCGGAGGGCATTTTTGAGAGCGAACTGTTCGGCCACGTCAAAGGCTCCTTCACCGACGCCAAGGTAGACCGGGTGGGGCGCTTTGAGCTGGCCGATACGGGCACGTTATTCCTGGATGAGATTGCCAACGTGCCCATGAACCTGCAATCGAAGCTGCTGCGCGTGCTCGAGATTGGCGAAATGGAGCGCGTCGGGTCCTCGAAGACCAAGAAGGTGGACGTCCGCGTGCTGTCGGCCACCAACGCCAACCTGCCGCAGGAAGTGGCGAACGGCCGGTTCCGTGAAGATCTGCTCTTCCGGCTGAACACCATCGAAATTCATCTGCCGCCCCTGCGCCAGCGCCGCGAAGACATTCCCCTGCTGGCCGCGCACTTCCTGCGCCAGCACGCACAGCGTTACCGCAAGCACATCATCGGCTTTGATAACCCGGCACTTCAGGCGCTGCTCGACAACCCGTGGCAGGGCAATGTGCGCGAACTCAACCACGTCATCCAGCGCGCCGTCCTAATGGCGCAGGAGCCGCAGATCCGCCCTCAGGATATGGCCTTACGCATGGGTCGCGAAACCGCGCAACGGCTGGATGAAATGTCGCTTGAAGACGTGGAGGCGTTCCTGATCCGCAAAGCCCTGGAGCGGCACAAGGGCAACGTCAGCCATGCGGCCACCACATTAGGCTTGTCGCGGAGCGCGCTCTACCGGCGCCTGCAGCGCTATGGTTTGTAGCGATCGACTTGATCTCAAGTGAAACTCCCACCCATCGTTCACGAACGCCGGATGCAGTTGCTCGCGCTGCTGGGCGGTGCCCCGGCCGTGGCGCTGGCGCTGGGCATCTTGTGGTTTGACGGCTATTCGCCCAAGGTCCAGTGGACCTGTACTCTGCTGGTGCTGACATTCTGGCTGGGCGCGGCCTCGGTTGTGCGGGAGCGGGTGGCAAATCCCTTGCGCACGCTGGCCAATCTGCTGGAAGCCGTCCGCGAGGGTGACTACTCCATCCGCGCCCGCAGTGCCGACGATGAAGATGCACTGGGCGAAGTGATGCAGCAGGTGAACGCCATTGGCTCCACCTTGCGCGCGCAACGCCTGGGCGCGCTGGAGGCGACGACGCTCTTGCGCAAGGTGATGGAAGAGATCGATGTGGCGGTGTTCACCTTCGACAGCGCCAGTTGCCTGCGCTACGTCAATCGCGCGGGGGAACGTCTGCTGGCCGCGCCCTCAGAGCGGATGCTGGGCCACGATGCCAAGGCGCTGGGTTTGGGTGAAGTGCTGGCCGGGGCCGCTGCTACCCTGCAATTAACTTTTCCCGGAGCCACCGGCCGCTGGAACATCAACCGCAGCGTCTTTCGTGAAGACGGACTGCCTCACCAGTTGCTTGTGCTCTCCGACGTCACCCGCGCGTTGCGCGAAGAAGAGCTGCAAGCCTGGCAACGCATTGTCCGCGTCCTGGGCCATGAGCTGAACAATTCGCTCACCCCCATCAAGTCCATCGCCGGATCGCTGATCCAGATCGTCAAACGCGAACCGCTGGCGGAAGACTGGCGCGAAGACACGCAGCGCGGCCTGGAGATCATCGCCAACCGCTCCGATGGCCTGTCGCGCTTCCTCGCCTCCTACGCGCAGCTAGCAAAGCTGCCGCGGCCGCAGAAGGCACCCGTGGCCCTGCGCAGCCTCATCGAGCATGTCGCGGAACTGGAAACCCGCTCGGCTGTCACCGTGGAGGGCCCAGAGTTGATTGTCAACGCCGACGCCGCGCAGATTGAGCAGGTGCTGATCAATCTGGTCCGCAACGCCGTTGACGCCGGTGGACCCGTACACATTGAGTGGGCGCGCGGCCCCGCCCAAATCGAAATCAGCGTGCTCGACCACGGCCAAGGCCTGGCCAGCACCGCCAACCTATTTGTCCCGTTCTTCACGACGAAGCCCGGCGGCAGCGGCATCGGTCTGGTGCTCAGCCGCCAGATCGCCGAAGCCCACGGCGGCAGCCTGACGCTCGCGAATCGCACCGACGGCCCCGGCTGCGCCGCCCGCCTGATGCTGCCCGGCGAACTGATTCCCTAGCCGCCCAGTCACGCGCAAATTCTACCGAGCCGCGCGCGCCAGCAAGCGGTCTGTTCGACCCCGCGCCAAGGCCACTCGCTTCCTATAGCGCCGCGCCCAGCCGCCGCATGTGCCCGCGCAGCTCTTCCTGTTGCCACCGGTCCAGCACCGGCCCCGGCTTGCGCACATGGTCGCTCGCGTGGATGCCCAACTCCTTCAACAACCACTTGTGCGTCGCAATCGACATGTCGATGGTCTGCATCTCCAGGTTGATCAGCGGCAGCAGTTGCTCAAACGCGATGCGGCCCGCGCCATCCGGGTCACTTTGCAACGCCCGAAAGACCGCGATGTCCTCCCGCGTGTGCCCCGCGCCGCCCATCAGTCCGTGTGCGCCACGCTTCAGGCAATCGGCCAATTGCAGTCCCGCAAAGCCGATCAGGTAAGTAAAACCTTCGCCCAACGAATCGATCAAGTCGCTCACCACCGGCCCCGGCGGAATGAAGTCCACCTTGATGCAGGAAAAGTGCGGGAACTCCGCCCGCAGAGCCTTCAATTGCGAAGCTTCCAGCCGAATGCCCGTCAGCGAGGCGGAATATTGCAGGATGTGCGGCAACGGCACCGCTTCCAGCACCGCCCGCTGGTGCGCGATCAAGGCCGCGGGTGCCCGTGGGACGACAAACGGTGGCAGGCACATCAAGCCCGCACAGCCCATCGCTTGAAAGGCCTTCGCCTGCTCCACCGCCAGATACGTGGCCTGCGCCGTCACATTGCCGATCACCGGGACGCGGCCCTGCGCCGCCTCGATAATCGCGCGGGTGGCGTCCAGCGTTTCGGTCTCGGAAAGCTTCCACCATTCGCTGACAAAGCCCGGATAGGCGACACCATCAACGCCCAACTCGCACAGCCAGTTGATCTGCCGCTTCAATGAAGCCAGATCCAGCGCGCCGCTCTCATCAAACGGCGTCTGCACAATCGGAATCACACCTTGAAACATCGCTACTTCACGCCTCCCATCTGCCGGGTGATCGGCTTCGAGGCCGCCAGCAGCACCAATCCAATCAACAACCCAAACCCACCCACATAACCAAACAGCTCCGAGAGCGGGAACGACTCATAGAAAGCCGACAGCCGCCCGCCCATATAGTTGCCCACGGAAATCGACAAAAAGAACACACCCATCACAAACCCCGCAATCCGCGGCGGTGCCAGCTTCGTCATAGCCGACAGGCCCACTGGAGACAGGCACAACTCGCCAATCGTGTGCAGAAAATAGCAGCCCGTCAGCCACAGCGGACTCACCTTGCCCTCGCCCGCCGCCAGCGCCGCAAACGCCATCACAAAAAAGCCGCCCGCCGCCCCAAACAGACCCACTGCAAACTTCACCACCGGGCTGGGGTTGCGATCGCCCAGCTTCACCCAAAGCCAGACGAAGAAGGGCGTCAGCGCGTACAGGAAGATCGAGTTCAAAGACTGGAAGTAGCTCGACGGAAACTGCCAGCCGAAGACACTGTTATCGGTGGACCGGTCCGCGAACAGATTCAGCGTCGACCCCGCCTGTTCGAAAATCGACCAGAACAGCGACGAAGCCACAAACAACACGCCCACCACCACAATGCGGCCCCGCTCCTGTTTCGTAAAGCCGGGGCTCAGCAGTAAGCCCGCGAACACGGCCACCACGGTCACGATCAGGATGATGCCGAAGCCGTCGGCGATGCGCGCAATCGACAGGTCGAACCCGGCCACCGCCGCCACCGTCAACACCAGCGCCGCCACCCCCAGCCGCAGCATCCGCCACTCGCCTGGCCCCGCCGGAGAGACCGGCTTCAGCCCCGCCTCGCCCAGTCCGCTCTTGCGGGTCACGGTGAACTGCGCCACCCCCGCCATCATGCAGATCCCGGCCAGCCCGAAGGCATACCGGAAGTCGATCAACTGGCCCACGTAGCCGCAAATCAGCGGCGCAATCCCCGCGCCCAAGTTCACCCCGAAGTAGTAGATCGAGAACCCGGCGTCGCGGCGCACATCACCCGCCGCGTAGAGCACGCCCACGTTCGAAGTCGCGTTCGTCTTCAGCAGTCCGGTGCCCATGGCGATCACCAGCAGCGAGGGCAGAAACACCGCCAGCGACGGCGTCATCAGCGCAAAGTTGCCCACCGCGATCAGCACTCCGCCCACCAGCACGGACCGCTGAGCGCCCAGAAAGCGGTCCCCAATCCAGCCGCCCGGCAGGGCGAAAATATAGGCGCATCCGGTAAACAGGCCATACAGAGCGCCTGCTGTCGGTACGTCCAGGCCCAGGCCCTTGGGGGCCGCGGCGGTCATGTAGAGGATCAGCAGCGCCCGGATACCGTAGTAGCTGAAGCGTTCCCACATTTCGGTGAAGAACAGCGCGGCCAGTCCGCGCGGGTGGCCAAAGAAAGAGGTGTCGGAGTTCGATGTCATGGGACGCGTCTGTGGCGTCGATTGTACCGATTTGTGCAGGTCGCGCGGCGGACCGGGAGAATCTCCCTTTGCGGCGCGCCTCCAGAAGCGGTTGCTACCATGGAGGTTTCCCATGGTCGACTTGAAATCACTGATCCGCGAAGTGCCCGACTTTCCCAAGCCCGGCATCAACTTTTTTGACATCACCACGCTGCTGAAGGACGCTGCCGGGTTGAAGGCCACCCTCGATGGGCTGCGCGATGGCTTTCAAGGCCGCCCGATCGACAAGGTGGTCGGCATCGAAGCCCGCGGCTTCTTCTTTGCCCCCGCAGTGGCCTATGCGCTGGGGGCCGGCTTTGTGCCGGTGCGGAAACCCAAGAAGCTCCCTGCGTCGGTCGAATCAGTCGAGTACGCGTTGGAATACGGCACCGACAAATTAGAGATCCATTCCGATGCCATCACCCCGGGTGAGAACGTGCTGATTGTCGATGACGTGCTGGCCACCGGCGGCACGGCCGCCGCAGTCGCTGAACTGGTGGAACGGTTGGGCGGCAAATTGACCGGTCTGGGCTTCGTCATCGAACTCGACTTCCTGAACGGCCGCGCCAAGCTGCCGGAGCGCGAAATCGTTTCGCTGCTGCACTACTAGCGGAGTTTCTACTCAATCGCGCCGTCAGGCCCATGCGTGAGCGTGGGGCTTCTGAGCGCGGAAATTGGCCGCAAGCCCCAAGCTGACGCATGGGGCTGGAACATCACCCATGCTCACCGTCAACGCCCACGCCAAGATCAATCTCGCGCTCGCCGTGCTCGGGAAACGCAGTGACGGGTTTCATGAAATCCGCAGCGTATTCCAGACCATCTCGCTCGCCGACCGCGTCACCATCAGCTTTCAACGCAAACGCCAGTCGAGCGTCGCTGTCAGCTGTTCTGTCGAGATTCCGGGCACCAATCTGGCTGAGAAAGCCGCCCGCGCGGTGCTCGAAGCCGTCAAACTGAACGGGCAAGTCAAGATCCACATCGACAAGCGCATCCCGATGGGCGGCGGCTTGGGTGGCGGCTCCACCGATGCGGCGGCCATTTTGATGGCGCTGCCGGCGCTGGCCGGAAAGGCGATCTCGCCGGATCGATTGAAAGACATCGCGGTGGGGCTGGGCTCCGACGTGCCGTTCTTTCTGCGCGGAGGCTGTGCAGTCGGCATGGGCCAAGGCGAGGAGCTGTATCCGTTGCCCGACCCGAAGCCCGTGCACGGCCTGTTGATCACCCCGCAAGTGCATGTATCGACAAAAGATGCCTACGCCGCCCTGGGCCGCTCCGTGGGCGCGTTGACATCGGACCGCAACTTTCCTATCCTAAAGAGGTTGCAGTCGCTCGCCTGGGCGCTGGAGGTGCGTGCACCAAAAGCGGTTTGGGCGGCTGATTGCCAGAACGACTTCGAAGAAGTCGTCTTCCGCCAATACCCCGTCCTCCAAGTGCTGCGGCGCAAGCTGAGCCGGATGGGAGCAGCTCCGGCATTAATGACCGGGAGCGGAGCGGCGCTGTTCGGTCTTTACGACGACGCAGCCGCGGTCCAGGCGGCGATAGTGAAGCTGGGTGCGGAGAAGTCCGTGCCGTTTTCCTTCCTTAGCCGAACTGCGTACCAATCCCGCTGGAGACGATGGCTCTCAAGTGTTGGAACTACGCAGAATGCGCTTCGATCGACTTAAGATCATCTCGGGCAACGCGAACACCGCACTGGCGCGGGAGATTTGCGAGCGCTTGTTTGTCGACTTAAGCGAAGCCCGCGTCGAAGCTTTTGCCGACGGTGAAAGCTATATCCAGATCAAAGAGAATGTGCGCGGCGCGGACGTGTTTGTGGTGCAGCCGACCTCGACGCCGGTCAACCACCACATCATTGAACTGCTGCTGATCATCGACGCGCTGAAGCGCTCCTCGGCTGACCGCATCACCGCCGTGCTGCCGTACTTTGGCTATGCCCGGCAGGATCGCAAGGATCAGCCGCGCGTTCCCATCTCGGCTCGCGTCGTGGCGTCGCTGCTCGAACGCGCCGGTGCCGACCGCATCCTCGCGCTCGACCTGCACGCCGCCCAAATCCAAGGCTTTTTTGACATCCCGGTGGACCACTTGTTTGTGACTCCGGTGATGCTCGATTACTTTAATCCGCGCAAGACCGAGAATCTCACCGTTGTTTCGCCCGATGCCGGTGGCGTCGAACGCGCCCGGGCTTTCGCCAAACGCCTCAATGCGCCCCTGGCCATCATCGACAAGCGCCGCGATCAACCCAATGTGGCCGAGGTGATGAACATCATCGGCACCGTCGAAGGCCGTCATTGCCTGATGGTGGACGACTTGATCGACACTGCCGGGACGCTGGTGAAGGGTGCCGACGCGCTGCTGGCCAAGGGGGCGGCCAGTGTAACCGCCTGTGCCACGCACGGCGTAATGTCCGGCCCCGCCGTTGAGCGAATTACCAATTCTGCCATCAAGGAAGTAGTGCTGACCAACTCCATTCCGGTGCGCCCGGAAGTTGCCGCCTGCCCCAATATTACTGTCCTCTCCGTAGCGCCGTTGCTGGCGCGGGCGATCCAATCGATCCACGGGGAAACTTCCATCAGTGTGTTATTTGAGTAGATTGAACCTTTGAGTAAGTTGAGCCGGGCGTAGCTTGGTTCGAGTAAGGAAACACCATGCGTAAAGACATCACGATTGTGGCCCAAGAGCGGCCGTTGCGCGGTAAGGAAGAAACCGGCCGTTTGCGCCGTTCCGGCTTCAGCCCGGCAACAGTGTATGGTCCGGGTCACGACCCGGTGGCCGTCACCGTCAGCCCGAAGGAGGTCAACAAGATCCTCCGCAGCGAGACCGGCCACAACACGATCTTCAATCTCGACATCGGCGGCAAGGAAACGACGCCCGTCATGATCATCGACTGGCAGCACGACCCGGTGAAGGGCAGCCTGTGGCACATCGACATGAAGCGCATTGACCTCGAGAAGCGCATCCGCGTCAAGGTCAGCGTGCACACCCATGGCGACCCCAAGGGTGTCAAGACGCAGGGCGGCCAGTTTGAGTTCATCACGCGCGAAGTGGATATTGAGTGCTTGCCGGACGACATTCCGGCCCGCTTTGACATCGACGTCGCCAACCTGATGTTGAATCAGGGCATCCGCGCCTCCGAGATTCCGCTGTCGGGTTCCATGAAGCTGGTTTCGCCGCCGGAGCACCTGATCGCGCACGTGATCTCGCTCCGTACCTCGAAGGAAGCTGAGGCTGCGGCCACCGCGGCTGAGCCCGAAGTGATGAAGAAGGGCAAGAAGGAAGAACCCGCCGCTGAGGGCGGAGACAAGAAGAAGAAGTAGCACCGCGCGAGCGGCTACCTGCGGCCGGGCGGGCCTAAGCCTGCCGGTCGTTAGGTGCCGCAGCCGGGGAGACAAGCAGTGGCTGATTCCGCGGAGCGCCGGTGGTTGGTGGTGGGGCTGGGCAATCCCGGTCCGGAGTATGAGTGGACGCCGCATAACGCGGGGTTCCTGGCCGCCGATTGTTTCGCGGCGCGGAACTCGATCCGGGTACACCGGAAAGAGTGTCTGGCGCTGGTGGGCGGGACGGAGCAGTTGATGGTGGCCAAGCCGCAGACGTTTATGAACGAAAGCGGCGGGGCAGTGAAGCAGTTGCTGGCTAAGTATGGTTTTTCCGCCAGCCAGTTGCTCTTGGTTTATGACGAGCTGGCTTTGCCGTTCGGCCATTTGCGGCTTCGGCCGCAGGGTTCGGCTGCGGGTCATAACGGCGTAAGTTCGGTGATCCGTTCCATCGGGACACCGGAGTTTCCGCGGTTAAGGATTGGGGTTCACCCGGGCGAAGGGCGCACGGGGGGCAAGGATTTTCTGCTTTCGCCGGTTCGGCGGGGGCAAAGACAGGAATTGGATTTGGTGCTGGAGCAAGCGGCTTTAGCGATTGAATCCGTAGTGGCTGAGGGCGTCGACAAGTCCATGGCGAAGTTCAACCGCCGGGCCGAACCGGAACCGCAAGGTCCGAAGGCTTGACCGGTTGGCCGCCACGCCCACGAGCAATAGAGAGAAGAGGAAGCATGAGGCTTTACGAAGAAGTATTGATCATCAAGCCGGACGCAACGGAAGAAGAAGCGGCCGGGGTGATCGAGTTGTTGTCTAAAACGGTCACTGACCAAGAAGGCAAAATCGAGAAGGTTGACGACTGGGGCCGCCGCAAGCTGGCTTACCGGGTGGCCAAGTTCGATGAAGGCCACTACGTTGTCGTGACTTTTTCGGCCAAGGCCGAGACGGTGCGGGAAGTGGAACGCCGGTTGCGCGTCAGCGACCTGGTGATCAAGTTCATGACCGTGCGTCTGGACGAGAAGCTGAAGTGGGTGGAGAAGCGCAAGAAGAAGCGCGAAGAGCGCGCCAAGCGCAAGCCTCCGGTTCCGGCTTTGCTGCCGGCTATCCCGGGTGCGGCTGCTCCCGGTGCCCCGGCGGTGGGTGCTCCGGCCATGCCGGCGGCTCCCGTTCCGGCTGGCCCGGCGCCGGGTAAGCCCGCTGCTTCCGATGCTGTCCCCGCTGCCGCTGAAACCATTCCCGCTGCTCCGGCCGCGGAAGAAGTGAAGGAGAGCTAACCATGGCTGAGCAACAAAAAGGCGGACGTCCGATCGCGGCTTCCATGCGGCCCACCGGTGGCGACAAGGCCATGGGCTCCCGGAAGCAGTACTTCCGGCGCAAGAAGGTCTGTAAGTTTTCGGTGGAAAAGATCGACGACGTCACTTACCGTGATGTCCAGTTGCTGAAGCAGTTCATCAGCGAAAATGGCCGCATTCTGCCGCGCCGGATCACGGGTACCAGCCCGGCGTTCCAGCGGCGTCTGGCGCGGGCGATCAAGCAGGCGCGCAACATCGCACTGCTGCCGTTTAACTCGCGCGGCTAGGTTCGGGCGACAAACCAGAACTCGGCAAATCAGGATCAAGGAATAAAGCAATGGAAGTCATTCTGAGAGAAGAAGTCGCTAACCTCGGCACGCGCGGTGACGTAGTGAAGGTGAAGGAAGGCTACGGCCGTAACTTCCTTTTGCCGCGCCGCCTCGCTGTCCCGGCCAACGAGTCCAACAAAAAGATCGTTGAGCAGGAACGTCAGGCGTGGTTGAAGAAGGAAGCCAAGGCAGCTGGTGAAGCAGCGGAACTGGGCAAACTGGTCGATGCCGTCAGCCTCACCATCAAGGCCAAGGCGGGCGAGAACGATCAGCTGTTCGGCTCGGTCACGGCGCAGGATGTCGTCAACGGCCTCACTGCCCTGGGCTACTCGATTGAGCGCCGCAAGGTGGTGCTGGATGAACCCATCCGCCACCTGGGCGAGCACAAAGTGGCGGTGAAGCTGCACCGCGAAGTGACCGCCCATGTAACGGTCCACGTCGTCCGGGAAGAGGAATAGTCACCACCATGGCTTACTTTGACCTGACGGGACAAGTGGCCATCGTCACCGGGGGTGCGGCCGGCATTGGGGAAGCGATTTCCCAGCGCTTGGCCCACGCTGGCGCGAAGGTGTACATCGCTGATGTCAACGCCGATGCCGCGGCGGCCACAGCGCAGACCATCCCCGGTGCTCTTCCGCTGGCCGTGGACATCACGGATTCGGCGGCGGTGAATGCTGCTTTTGAGTCGGTGGGCAAGATCGACATCCTGGTGAACAACGCCGGGACCGCCGGTGTCGCCGCGCCCCTCTGGCAGCAGACGGACGAGGAATGGCGTCGCGTGATCGACATCAATCTACTGGGCGTCGTGTTCACCACGCGCGCCGTGCTACCCGGTATGCGGGAGCGGCAGTATGGCCGTGTGGTCAACATCGCCTCCATCGCCGGCAAAGAAGGCAACCCCAACATGACGGCGTATTCGGCCACCAAGGCCGCGGTTATCGGCTTCACCAAGTCGGTAGCCAAGGAAGTGGCCACCGAGGGCATCTGCGTCAATGCGGTGTCACCGGCCGTGATCCGCACGAAAATGTTGGATCAGTTGACCCCCCAGCAGGTGGAGTACATGACGGCCAAGATCCCCATGCGGCGCACCGGCACCACGGAAGAGATCGCGGCGGTCGTCCATTTCCTGGCGTCGCCTGATTGCAGCTTCGTCACCGGTCAAACCTACGATGCTTCCGGCGGGCGGGCTACCTACTAGCCTGCCACCAAGGCATTCTGATCGACACAAGCGGGCGGTGAACCAACAGGCTTCACCGCCCGTTCTTGTTTGCCACCAACCCGGGTTCCACCAGCCCTCACCAGTCGTTTCTGATCTGCCGTTTGTCCAACAAAGGGGACCACTACCTTGCTCCTGACTGCCGCTGAGTATTCATCCACACCCGTTGCCACTCTGCTGGCCGAGGTGGCCCGCGGGCGCGTGCCGTTTGACCACGTGCTGATTCGGGATCTGATTGGCCGTCCCCAGGAGACCGCGCAGGCCATTGCCGCCGTGTCGCCCGAGGGTTGGATCTTTGACATCACCGACGAGCTGCTCGATCTGTGCCGCCACCTGCGCGATGCTCAAGTGTTGCCGTTCCTGATGAAGGTGCTGGATGACAGCGCCGACGAGTCTCTGTTTGAAGCTTTCGCCTCCTTGGGCGCGGCCGCCATCGACCCGCTGCTGGCCGCCTACCCTGAAGCTTCTGACGAGATCAAGGATGAGATTCTGTTTGCGCTGGCCGCGCTGGGCACCAAGGATGACCGCGTGGAGGCACTGCTGAAGTCCGCCCCGGACGGAGACATTCCGCTGGGCCTCTATCACGAGGGCCACACGCCCAAAGCGTTCGACGTGTTTGCCGACAGCGAAGCGGAAGGTTTGCCGGTAGCGGAGGCGCTGACGGTGGAGGAGCGCTTGGCGCTGCTCGATTCCCCGCAAGAACGGTACCGCGTCTTCGCGGCCGCCACCCTCTATCGCGAAGAGTTGAATACCGGCCAGCAGGACCGGCTGTTTGCCGCCGCTCGCCAGGACGTCTCCGTCATCGTGCGCGCCCATTGCTGGGAAGCCTTGGAAGGCATCGAACGGGCCGATATCCTCGCTGAGATGATGGACCGGCTGGCCGACTCAACCCGGCCCGATGAAGAACGGACCGGCATCCTGGTGGCGCTGGCCACCAAGAGCGACGAAGAACCGGTGCATGACGCGATCATCGCCTTCTATGAGCAGCCGTCCACCCGCGTCAAGGCGCTGGAAGCGATGTGGCGCAGCCTCGATACGGAGTTCACCGACTATTTCCGGCAGCATCTGGAAGACGCCCACATTGAACTGCGCCGCATCGCTCTCCGCGGCGTCGGCGCTCTCCGCGTGGCGGCGGAACTGGGCCGCATCCGCAAAGCCATCCACGACGACGAAGTCCGTGAAGACGCCATCTTTGCCTATGCGCTGGCTGCACCCGGCAAATCCTCGATTGCCTTCCTGCGCTCCCTGCAAAAGAAGGTGGAGAAGGAAGCCGGCGGGCTCAGCCACGAGGACGAAGAGGTGCTTTGCCTGGCGCTGGATGAACGGCTCCGTTCCGAAGGCAAGGAGCCCGTCTTCATGCAGGAACATCTGCGGGACCACGATCACCATCACGGCGAGTAAAAAACATTTGTTAAGTCGAATGATTTATTGAACCTTCACATTGCTCGCATCCGGCTGTAAAGTGAAGAGCCGATATTGGAGTCGTGACGAAAGTTCACTACTCCTGGTCCGACCCTGCCGTCGCGCAAGACTTCACCTCCGCCGTCAGTCTGCATAGCCACACCAGCCTGTCGCGCGAGACCCTAACTTTCATCCCCCGCCATACCTGCGATGTGCCGGTGCTCTCGCACGGCATCCGGCGCCTGGAAGGGATTTTCCGTAAGCACCATGGCCACGACATCAACTATGGCGACGTCTGGTGGACCCCGCCGCTGACGCCCCGCGCCAGCTGGGAGCTGGAGTGCCGCCAGATTGAGTCTCAACTCCACCTGAAGCCCATGGTTTCGCTGTCCGACCATGACGACATCGAGGCCGGCGTCCAGTTGCAGTCCCAGGGCATAGCCACCCCCGTATCCGTGGAATGGACCGTCCCGATGGCGCCCGTTTTCTTCCATATCGGCCTCCACAATATCGATCCCGCGATGATGCCCATGCTGGCCGAAGTAACGGCCAACCCGCGTCCGGAGCGCATCCGCGAGGCGTTTGCCCTGGTGGCTTCCAGCCCCGGCGCGCTGATCATCCTCAACCATCCGCTGTGGGACGAAATTCGAGCCGGCAACGCGGTCCACGAGGAGCGGCTGGACTACCTGTTGTCCCTGGTGCGTCCCTGGATCCATGCCCTGGAGCTGAATGGCCTGCGCCCGTGGAGCGAGAACCGCCGCGTCATGGAGCTGGCCGAACGGATCGGCATGCCCGCCATCTCAGGTGGTGATCGCCATGGCGGTGAACCCAACGCCAACCTCAACCTCACCCGCGCCAGCACCTTTGATGAATTTGCGGCCGAAGTCCGCGGCGGCTACAGCGAAGTGCTGCTGATGCCCCAGTACCAGGAGCCCATCAAGCTGCGCTTCATCGGCGTCATGTGCGACGTTCTGCGCGACCAACCGGGCAGCCGCTGGTCAGACCGGATTTTCTGGCGAAACCCAGATGGTGTGATCCACCGTCTCTCTGATGTAATGGATGAACCAGCCCCCGGTGTGATCGGCCAGTTTATTAAGTTAATCCGATTTGCAGATTGCCGTAACGTGCAATTCACATTGCGGTGGGCGTTGGCGGATAGGAGCGAAGCCGTCCTGTGAGTAACTACCCTCGTGTCGCGTTCTTTACAGACTCCTTTCACGACGTTAACGGAGTTGCGCACACGAGCCGCCAACTGGATGGCTTTGCCCGCCGCACCGGACGCCCGCTGCTAAGCGTCCATGCCGGTCCCCAGACATCCTGGGCTAACGACACGCTGGAGTTACAACGCAGTGACGCCCGCATTCTGCTGGATGATGGGCTGGCGTTCGACCCGCTGCTGTTCCGCCACATGCCACTGGTGGAACGCGCCGTGCGGGAATTTAAGCCCGACGTGATCCACATCACCGGCCCCGGAGATCTGGGCTGGCTGGGCTTGATCGCGCACTGGCGGCTGGGCATTCCGGTGGTCGCCTCCTGGCACACCAACCTCCACGAGTACGCGGCCCGTCGCTTCCCCTTGCCCTCCATCGCCCGGCCCGTGCAAGACATCTGCTGGCAGAGCCTGATGCTGTTCTACCGCATCGCCGAGCGGTGCCTGGCCCCGAATGAGGAGCTCCGCTCGTTGATCGAGGCCCAGGCCAAAACGCCCACGGCATTGATGGAACGCGGCATTGATACCACGCTGTTCACGCCAACGCGCCGCCAGCGATCCGATGACGCTGTCGTACTGGGCTACGTGGGCCGCTTGCGACCGGAAAAGAACGTCCAGCTGTTGGCCCAAGTGGAGCAGGCCCTCCGCGCCGCCGGGCACACCAACTACCGTTTCCTGATCGTGGGTGACGGCAGCCAGCGCGAATGGCTGCGGAACAATCTGCGTCAGGCGGACCTTCCCGGAGTGCTGAAGGGTGGCCCGTTGGCCGACGCCTATGCCTCCATGGACGTCTTCCTGTTCCCTTCCACCACCGACACCTACGGCAATGTGATCGCTGAAGCCTTGGCCTCCGGTGTGCCCGCCATTGTCACCTCCAGCGGTGGACCCAAGTTTCTGGTGCGCGACGGCGAGACCGGCTTCGTCGCTTCCACCGATGCTGAGTTCGCCCAGCGCGCCGTGGAGATGGTGGCCGGGCAGCATCCTTTGCCGCCCATGCGCGCTGCCGCCCGGGCGTGGGCCGAAGGGCGCACCTGGGAAGCGGTGTTTGAAGGCGTATGGGACTGCTACCGGGAGGCTGCAGGTGCTAGCATCGCAGCATGTCCTCCACGTTTCGCGCCAGCCTCCTCCAAGGTAAGGTAGCGTTCCTCACCGGCAGTTCCAGCGGCATCTGCCTCCGCATGGCAGAGCGCTTTGCCGAAGCTGGCGCCGCCGTCATGCTCCACGGCCGCAATCAAGACAAACTCGACGCTGCCTGCGCGGGCATTCTCTCCACCGGCCGCACGGCCTCGAACGTAGCCGCCGACGTGCGTGACTATGCCGCCATGGCCGCCGCCATGCAGAAGACGCGGGACCTGTTCGGACCCATCGACATTCTGGTGTGCGGCGCGGCCGGCAACTTTCCGGCTCCGCTCATGGGCATGTCGGCCAACGGTTTCAAGGCGGTCATCGATATCGACTTGCTGGGCACCTACAACACCGCCCGCGCCGCCTACGAACATCTCCGCAAGCCCGGTGCGTCGATCATTTCGATCTCCGCCAACCACGCCAGCATCCCCTATCCGATGCAAGCGCACGTCTGCGCCGCCAAGGCCGGCGTCGAACGTCTCACCCAAGTGATGGCCCTCGAATGGGGCCCCGAAGGCATCCGCGCCAACTTGATCAACCCCGGCCCCATCGACGGCACCGAAGGCATGGCCCGCCTGGCCCCCACGCCCGAAGCCCGCGAAGCCGTCATCAAGTCCGTCCCGCTGCGCCGCATGGGCACCAAGGACGACATCGCGGACCTGGCCCTATTCCTCTGCTCCGACGCCGCCTCCTACATCAACGGCGCGGTGATGGTCTGTGACGGCGGCCAGATTCACCTGGGCGCACGCACGCTGGGGATGTAGCGCGGGCTACCCGCAGCTATTGGTGTGGCGAAAGACCACCAGCGCGTACCGCCTCTCGCCACTTATGCGAGATTGAAGGACGTGAGCGCTATTTCCAGTCTGGTGATTTCTTCCGTCGAACTCTCCGTCGCCAGCCTCGACCGCTCGCTCCAGTTCTACCAGCACGTGCTGGGCCTGACGGTCCTCGATGCTTCGGCTGACCAGGGGACCCTCGGTGTCCCCGACCGCCCGCTGCTGCACTTGGTTCAGCAGTCCGGTGCCCGCCCCAGCCTGCCGTCCAGCCCGGGTCTGTTTCACTTTGCTCTGCTGGTACCTCATCGCGCCGCGCTGGCGCAGTTCGTCCGGCACCTGCTTGACATTCGCCACCCCGTCCATGGCGTCGCCGATCATTTGGTGAGTGAAGCGCTCTACCTGGGCGATCCGGACGGCCACGGCATCGAAGTCTACGTCGACCGTCCGCGGGAGCAATGGAGCTGGGACGGGCCCGTATTGCGCATGGCCACTGATCCGCTGGATTTAGAAAGCCTGCTGGCAGAGCCGGACGCACCGTGGGTGGGAATGCCCGAAGGCACCACCATGGGCCACGTCCATCTCCGCGTCACCGATCTGGCCGCCGCACAGCAGTTCTACTGCGACTTGCTAGGCCTGGACCTGATGACCACCTACCCCGGCGCCCTCTTCGTCTCCGCCGCGGGCTACCACCACCACTTCGGCCTGAATGTCTGGCAAAGCCGCCAAGGATCCCCGGCACCGGCGGAGTGCGCCCAATTGCGGGCCGTCGAGCTCATCGTTCCCGCTGCTGAGCTAGGACGTTTGCAACACAGCACCGGCATATCAGCGCACCCCCTCCTGTTGTCCGACCCGGCCGGAAATCAGCTCATCTTCAGCACTCGTCCGGACTAGTCCTCATAAACGCCCCCTCTGAGCCGCGACCAGCAGGAGCGGGCTGCAGCCTGCGCCCTCCGGCAGCCCATTCTCCAGCAGGCACATCTACCCCACCGGTCGCGCTGACGTCGGCACTTTGAACACGGCTGGAACGCTGACTTGTGCGGCGAGCAGCCCGCTCCTGCTGGTCGCGGCTCTTCAGTGGGCGCTCCGGCGCTCAAAAACAATTGCGTAGCCGTCACCCGCCATCGCCGCCCCGATCTCTCATTTCCTCAAACACTTAGCCACACCACCAGCATGCTTCGCGTGCGCCACCGTGGTACTTCCGGAAACGGACGAATCTATGCCCACCTCACCCGCCTCGTCACCCACCAACCTACGCGCAACCGGTCTCCAAACCCCCGAAAACCTAGTACTTTGCTGTACCTCTCACGCTCCGCACCGCCATCCATCCCGCTCTGTAGCAGATAGAAAAAGAACTACTTATCCGCCAAGAAAACTCTCCGCGGGGAATGATTTCGTTTTTGCGAGCGCTACACCCTAATGCGGGTATTTACCAAAAGTAGTACTACCCCGCCACCAACGCCCCACTCTGAGCCGCGACCAGCAGGAGCGGGCTGCCCTCCCAACCAGCCTGCGCCCTCCGGTCCGCCCATTCCCCAACACTCGCATCCATCCCACCGGTCGCGCTAACGTCGGCACTTGAACAAAGCTGGAAAGCTGACTTGTGCGGCGGGCAGCCCACTCCTGCTGGTCGCGGCTCAGAGTGGGCGCCCCCGCCATCCCGACCAGCAGCTCAAATCCACACAAAATCGCGCCCCACGCAGCCCACGCCGGACTGCGGAACACTTAAACTGGAAAGAGTCGCCCGGCGACCGCGATTTTTCGCGCCCGAATTACCCGCTCTGAAGGATCACCTCGATAAGCATGCTTTGCGCTGGAATTGTTGGATTGCCGAATGTTGGCAAAAGCACTCTCTTTAACGCCTTAACCCAGAGCCGCAAGGCGATGGCGGCCAACTACCGGTTCTGCACCATTGAGCCGAATCAGGGCGTCGTCACCGTACCGGATGACCGGCTGGAAGTGCTCTCAAAGATCAGCAAGTCCCAGAAGCTGGTGCCTTCGGTCTTCGAATTCGTCGACATCGCCGGCCTCGTCAAGGGCGCCAGTAAAGGCGAAGGACTGGGCAACCAGTTCCTGGGCCATATCCGCGAAGTGGATGCCATCGTCCAGGTAGTCCGCTGTTTTGAGAACAACGATATCGAGCATGTGATGGATTCAGTGGACCCCATCCGTGACATTGAAGTGATCAACACGGAGCTGCTGCTGGCTGATCTGGAAGCGCTGGACAAGCGCAAGACGCGTCAACAGAAGGCCGCCCGCACGGGGGACAAGAAGGCACTGGCCGAGATCGAGATCATTGAGCGTCTGGAAAAGCACTTAAGCGACGGCAAGTATGCCGTCACCATGGACGCGACGCCGGAAGACAAGGCGCTGATGAAGCCGCTGTTCCTGTTGACCGACAAGCCCACGCTCTACGCCTGCAATGTGGCCGAAGGCGACTTGGCGGACCCTTCGCAAAACCCCTGGGTGCAGAAAGTAAAGCAGTACGCCGCGGATCATCATGGCACCACGGCGGTTGTTGTTTCCGCTGAGATCGAGAGCGAACTGGTCACCCTGCCGCTAGACGAACGCGCCGAGTACATGGAAGCGCTGGGCATCACTGAAACCGGTGGCGGCACCTTGATCAAAGAGGCGTATCACTTACTGGGATTGCGCACTTACTTGACGACCGGCGAGAAGGAAACGCGCGCCTGGACCATTCACTCCGGCGATAAGGCTCCCGTGGCGGCCGGTGTCATCCACTCTGACTTTGAGAAGAGCTTCATCTCGGCTGAGACCATCGCCTATGACGACCTGGTGGCGGCGGGCAGCTTTGCCCGGGCTCGTGAACTGGGCAAGCTGCGCACGGAAGGCAAAGAGTACGTGGTGCAGGATGGCGACGTGATGGAGTTCAAGACGTTCCTGTAGGCCGCACGCCGGATTGTGCGTTAGTTTTAACGATTCACTCAAGCTTTCTGTCCAGTGGCCGATGAGCCGTGCACAGGACAATTTATGAGTGCGATTTCCGAGGTCTTGGGCAGCCTTCTGCGTGCCCAGGATAAGGTTGATCTTTCGTCAAGGCGTATCGCCAGCTTTACGCCCGAAGGCGCGGCTGAAGGTGGCCCCGATATCGTCGAGATTAGCGCCGCTGCCGTGGCGTTGCTCGAGGCGCGGAACGCCTATTCGATTAACGTCAAGGTGGCCGCCACGGCCATCGAAACGGAACTTCCGGCACCGCCGGCGAAGTCCGACAATCCCTTCGCCTAACCCGAGAAGCTGAGGCGGTTTATCCGGGGCAAGTTTTCGTGCGTCAGATGCGATAGAATTCCGCACCATGAGCACCACCCGCCGTTCCGCCTGCGCTTCCTTGATGGGAGGCCTGGCCGCATCGCAGCACCTGAAGGCGGCCCCCAAGGCCACTGCCTTTGGCCTAATTGGTGATCGGTATCACAACTCCGACTATGTGCGGACCGGCCTGAACCGCACCATCGCCAAGGAACTCGGCGTCTCCATCGACTTCACCGATGAGACCCGCGCGCTGAACGCGGAGACGCTGACGGGCTACAAGCTGCTGATCGTCCTCCGCGATGGGATGATCTGGCCGGAAGGCTACCCGGATGAGAACACCAACGCCGCCTGGGTGAATACCAACAAGCCGAAGCTGATCTCGGAGCCGCCGGTGGCCCCGGTCTCCGGTCGCGCGTTCTTCTGGATGAAGCCGGAGCAGGGCAAAGCGGTGCGCCAGTTTGTCGAAAACGGCGGGGCCGCGCTGTTTCTGCACAACGTCACGCACGTGGGGTTAACTGATCCCGATTTCCGCCATGTGCTGGGTGCATCCTATGCCGGTCATCCTGCCATCCGGACTTTCAAGGTGAAGGTGACCAACCATGACCACCCCATCACCAAGGGCGTCAAGGATTTCATCGTCACCGATGAGCAGCACTACATGGAGTACGACAAGGACCGCAAGCACCTGTTTCTGGAGACCGTCAACGAAGACGGCTTGGCCTTTGGCAAGCAAGGCACCACGGCCCCCGGCGGCTGGGCCTACGACTACGGCAAAGGCCGCGTCTGCTATATGTCACCGGGGCACTTACTCACCGTGCTGTGGAATCCGGAATACATCAAGCTTCAACAGAACGCCGTGCGGTGGCTGCTGCGGCAAAGCTAAAGGCTGGGTAATCTCGCGCCGCACCTACGGTTTGGTGGCGGTTACGGGCAGCCCGTCAGTCAACTTCACATCGGTCGGCAAAGCCAGCCAGGCGCCGTCGGTTAGGCCCTCCCGGATCTCGATGCGGGTGACGCTGGCGATGCCGATTTTGAACGGCCGCCAACGCACCGCACTGCCCTCGAGCACATAGCCTCCGGTCACCCCGTTTTCGCGCCGCAGAGCTTCTTTGGGTATGGACAGAGCGTTGTCCACCACCTGCGCTCGAATCGAGGCGTTGATGTTGGCCCCGGGTGGGAGCAACTGGTCGGGGTTATCGATCAGGCAGACCACTTCGCCCACCTGCCGCGTTCCAAACGGCACGATCTGGGCCGGTAGCTTTTCCACCGTACCCTTCCACTCGCGCCCTGCTTGGGCATCCCAGGTGATGCTGACGGGCAGGCCCACGGTGACGCGGCCCAGTTCCGGTTCATCGACGTAGACGACGACGCGCAGCCGGTCCACTCGCCCGATGCTGGCCACCGGAGCACCGGCGGTGAGAAACGACCCGGGCCGGACGTCCACTTGATAGACCACGCCCGCCCGGGGCGCGGTGATGTTGGCCAAGGTTAACCGCTCCTGCGCCGTTCGCACGGCGGCCTCCGCGTCTTTCAGGCGGGCCTGGGCGCCAGCGCGATCACCAATGTCCACCAGAGATCCGCGGCGCGCGGTCAGGGCGGACATCTGGGCCTCGGCGCGGGCCACCCGATCTTTGGCCTCCTGGAGTTCCATGGTGGTCGCGGCGCGCTTGGCGAGCAGTCGCTCGACTGTCTCGGCGTCGCGAGCAGCCTGGTCCCGGTCGAGTTTCGCCCGGCGGAGGCTGCCATCGATTTCGGCGAATTCCGGCGCCCGGCCACCGCGCGCCAGGGTGTCGAGCTCCACCTTGATCTGCGCCACGCGCGCTTCGGCGGAAGCGATGGCGGCGCGAGCTTCACGGGTCTCAAGCGTTGCCAGCAGTTGGCCGGCGGCCACGGTTTGCCCCCGCGTCACCAGCACCTTGCCCACCAGGCCTTCGCGTTCGGCGCGGGCGGTCACCCAATCAAGCGGCTCTACCTTGCCGTTGGTGGCCACCACGCTCTCGATGCGGGAACGCTCGGCTTTGGCAAACGCCACTTGCGGTGGTTCGTTTGACTTGACGTACCACCAGCCACCCAACGCCATTGCCGCCAGCAACAGAGCACCGGCACCGTATTTCAGCAAACCATTCTCCTTACTTCCAGATTAACGGTTCAGGCGCGAGTCATGTTTCAAACAACGTGCTTTCTTGGAGTCCACCAACACAAAAGGCCCGTCCAGACCGGATAGGCCTGGACGGGCATCGGTGTCAGAGGAGTACTCGACTACTGAGCGCCGCTGTTCAGCTGCGGTTTGGCCTCTGCGGGCGGCAGACTCAACGCCATCGCCGCCCAGGCTGTGCCGGAAGCGGAGATCCACTGATCACGGCCATGCGGGAAGCCGCTCTCCTTGTACGGTTGGAAGGGGAAGGCGCGCGACCGGACCAACCACGAACCGTCCTTCAACTGTGTCCGCAGCAGAAATGCCGCCCCGCGCCGGTACGCTTCGTCGGCGGTGGTGATAATACCCGCCTCGTGCAATGCGACCAGGGCTTGGCCCGTGGCGTAGGCATCGCTTTCAATCGTCGACAGCTGGCCCCAACCGCCATCGGGGCGTTGCAGCGCTAACAGAGCGCGGGCCGCGTCCTGCCGCACTGCGATGGGCGCCTGGGTCCAGGCTAAGCCCAGCAAGCGCATCGAGTACTCTTCGCCGGTTTTGGGTTGGGCGGAGCGCAGCCACTGGCCGGCTTTCGAAACGACGGTCTCGACATTAGTCCCGTAGAGCTGCACGGCCCGCGCCCCCAGGGCGGTGGCGGTGATGTCGCTCGATTCCATCGGCGGGCGTCCCGCGAAGGCCGGAAAGCGGCCATCGGCAGCCTGTTTGGTGGTGATCAGGTGGGCCATGGCGGCGGTCAGGTCATCCGGCTTGTAGCCGCCCGCATGCAGCCCCAGCAGCGAATAGCCCAGCACAATGGGCGGATCGGGAAGGGCGTCCGTGCCCTTCAGCATCAACTCCCGCGCGGGGCGGAATGCGGCCACCACTTGCGTGAGCGACTCCTGCGTCAGCTTCTCATCCACCGCGTAGCCGCGTTGCTTGGCCAGTGCTCCGGCCATCTGGGGCAGGGACTGGTGATGGCAGGAGGTGCAGCCGGAAACACGCACAAACTGCGGGCCACTCTTCTGTAGAAGAGCCATGGCGCTTTCCACCGCGCGCTTGTTGGCGGCCTCGGTGGAGGCACCGACGGCCAGCAGCGCGGCCACGGCTGGCGTGGATCCACGGCGCATCGCCCAATCCAGCGCCGTCTCGCCCATCAGGTTCTTGACGCTCGGGTCCGCGCCGGCCTTCAAGAGCTCCTTCACCAGATCGGCCCGGCCCTCTTCATTGGCCGCGGCCCACATCAGCACGGTGGACCCGGCGCCATCCAACGCCTTGACGTCGGCGCCCTTGGCCACCATCGCCCGCAGCATCGGCAAATTCTGGTTGATGGCGGCGAAGAAGATCGCGGGCATGCCGAGAAGGCGCTCTTCATTCGGATTGGCACCGCTTTCCAGCAGCTTCAACGTCTGGGCCGTGTCATTGGCCGCGGCGTGACGGAACAGTGGCGTTGGCGGCGTGAAGTCCGGGGGAGCTTGCGCGTAGGCGGTGGAACTCGCCGCCAGCAGCAGCGCGGGCAGCGCCAGCCGGACCGAGAGTCGGGGAATCAACAGGGATTTGGTCATCATTAGCACCTCTGCAGTGACACGCGAGAGAGTTTCCCGGTTCGTATCAGCATTGGTGGTGATTGATGAAAAAAGTGCGCAGAAAATCAAAGCGGGCCGTTCCGCCAGGTGAGACCTGACTGACACGACCCGCGCTTGAAGGGGTTTAGGACTGGTTACTTCGGCTGCGGAACGATGCGCAGGTAGGGCTTGGGGGCCTTCCAGCCATCGGGATACTTCTGACGGGCTTCGTCGTCGGAGACGGCGGGCACGATGATGACGTCCTCGCCCTGCTTCCAGTTCACGGGCGTAGCCACTTTGTGCGTGGCCGTGAGCTGGATGGAATCGAGAACGCGGAGCACTTCGTCGAAGTTGCGGCCCGTGCTCATCGGGTAGACCAGCATCAGCTTGATCTTCTTGTCCGGGCCCACGACGAAGACGGTGCGGACGGTGGCGTTGTTGGCGGCGGTGCGGCCTTCCGCTGTTGTGCCCGCGTCGGCTGGCAGCATGTCGTAGAGCTTGGCGATCTCAAGCGTGGGGTCGCCGATCATGGGGTAGTTCACCTTGTGGCCCTGCGTCTCCTCGATGTCGGCCGCCCATTTGCTGTGGTTGGTGACGGCATCGACGCTCAAGCCGATGATCTTGCAGTTGCGCTTCGAGAACTCCGGCTCCAGGCCAGCCATGTAGCCCAACTCAGTGGTACAGACGGGGGTGAAATCCTTGGGGTGCGAAAACAGGATGGCCCAGCCGTCGCCGATCCATTGGTGGAAGTGAATGGTTCCCTGGGTGGTCTCGGCCGTAAAATCGGGGGCCGTATCGTTGATACGAAGGTTCATATTGCGGAAATGCTCCTTGACTAGTGCCTCGCAAGAGACACCAGCATTCAGCATAATCAAAATTTCCGCCATCCGCCTCTCAAACGCGGCAACAAGGGGTGAGTGAAGTGGAACCGGGAATGGTGCCGAAACAGGAGGGGCTGAAAGGAATGGTACGCCCGAGAGGATTCGAACCTCTGACCTCTTGCTCCGGAGGCAAGCGCTCTATCCAGCTGAGCTACGGGCGCACGACTTCTTTAGTGTAGTACACCACCTCAGCCCCATGGGGCCTTGCTGATCAACCGGGCGCTACCGGCCGATGAGGAATGCTGTTTCGCGGTCCAATAGCGGGCGCAGTTCGATGGAGGAAACTACTACTTCGCCATCCGCCGTGGGGAAGATCATGCCCTGGCCGGTGAGGGCGAAGTTGCCGGTGGGCCGGAACTGCTTGAGGGGCGTCTTCCACAGGTACCGGTTCACGGCTTCCTGCAAGGCCTGTTCCTGGCCGCGCTGGATGGTGTTCTCGATCGTGAGGCGATCGCCGGTATCCAGGCGGTAGCTAGCGTACATCGGTTCCGCCGCGCGGCAGCCGAGCGAGACCATCCGCGGACTCTGGTAGAGCACGTAGACGCTGGCCGGGCAGGCGGCCACCCACTGGTTGATGGGCAGCGCCTGGGGCGGTGCCAGCACTTCCAGCCATTCGCGGCCATTCGCCTGATGAGCCTTCAAGCGGAGTTCCGTCACGGAGGCATTGTTGAAGCAGCCGGCCAGCAGCGCGAAACTCAATATCGCCGTCCACCGGCGGTCACTCAGGGGCAAGTTTACGGGTCTCCTCAATCAGTTGCTTCAGCGCCGGTTCGTCGTAGCCGCCCCGGTAGATCCAGCGTACGATACCTTGCGGATCGATCAGCACCAGATGCGCATCTTCTTCGCGGCGGACGCTCAGCCGCTGCTTCCAAGGCCCGACGCCGCCATAGACGGTGATGACGTTCTCATGCTTGGCCCGCGGGGTGCCGCGCCGCATTCCGCTGTCAATGAACGGAGCCGCCATGCGGGCCATGCCGCCAATGAGAGGCACTTCAAAAAAGGTGATGCCCGGCGAAGCCGGAAACGCTTTCTCGAACTCTTTGGCGAACCGCTCCACCGGGAATCGGGAGTTGTAGCTGAAGCCCATCAGCAGCAGGGCCACCTTGCCGTGTGCGTCACCCGGCAGCGAGGCCTTGCGCTTGGTCAGATACTCGCCGGTGAGCGTGGGCAAGGGTTCGCCTACCGCCAGCGGCGGGGTCGGCTCCAGCGCCAGCGTCATCATCAGCAACGGGATCATCCATCGGCCTCTCTCCGGGCCGCCGGGTCCAACGCCCACGGCAGCTCTACCGGTTGGATGCGCGCCACGGCCAATCGGCGCAGATACTCGTCGCGGGAAATCTCGTACGCCCCAAGCGAAGCCAGATGCTCGGTGAGGAACTGGACGTCGAACAGCTGGATGCCCGCCTCAAACAGCTGCCGCACGGCCAGCGCCAGCGCCACTTTGGAGGCGTCGGTGACGCGATGGAACATGCTCTCGCCCATGAAGGCAGCGCCACGTTGCACTCCGTAGAGACCGCCGGCCAGCTCGCCGCCGGACCACACCTCAATCGAGTGCGCGTGTCCGGCTTCATGCAGCCGCACATAGGCTTCAATCATCGAAGGCAGAATCCAGGTGCCCTCGGCGCGGCGGGCCCCGCATTGCTGCATGACTTGCCGGAAGGCGGTGTTCCAGGTGATGGTGAAGGGGCCGCGGCGCAAGGTCCAGGCCAGGCGCTTGGACACGTGGAGGTGTTCGGGGTCCACCACGCAACGCGGGTCCGGGCACCACCACTGGACCGGCTTGCGGTTGAACCACGGGAAGATGCCGTGGTCGTAGGCTTCCAGCAGCATCGGCACGGACAGGTCTCCACCAACGGCCAGCAGGCCATCGGGCGAGGCGGTGCGCGGGTCGGGGAAGATGCGGCTCACGGGCAATTGCGCCGCCCGGTCCCGCTTAGCTCGCGGGTGCCGCGGGTGCGGGCGCGGAGCGGGAAGACAACGACTCTTTGATCTTATCTGCCGTGAACCCAAGCGTCAGCATGCCCCACCAGGTTGTTTCCGATCCGGACGTCGCCGCCACCGATAACACCGGGATCAGCAGCGTTGAAATGAAGTAGAACAGTTCCCGCCAGTTCTTGGAATTGTCGCGAGCCACGCCCCGGCCATCGGGTTGAAAGGCGACGCGGTTCGGGCGGTTCTCCGGTTGGCCGGCGGGGCAGATGGCTTCGCCCGAGGCCGCGAAAAAGCAGACGTCCAGCGTGTACTTGGCCGCATCCGGAAAATACCGGGCAAACTCCCAACCGCGTGCCTTCACCACTTCCTGCCCGTCGCGGGCGAGGGTCCATTCGCACTGGATCTGCTTTTTTGCCAGTGAGGCATTCCACTCTTCGCGCACCAGGCTGACCCAAAAGCGGACCGTCTGGAACTGGCGGATCTGCCATGGGTCACGCATGACGCGAAACTGGGCTTGGCTTAATTCGCGCAGGATGTCCTGCTCAAACACGCTATCGGCGATCTGCTTGATCAGCTTCTGCATCTCGATGGCGTTGCGGGTGTTGCGGCTGGCAAACTGCCGCTGCAGCCGGGCGAGCGCTTCCGGTGGGCGCCCGCTGGCGGCGGTGCCGTTGGGCGTGAGGCGGACATACTCCAGCAGCCCTTCGGCGAACGTCAGGTCGATGTCGGCCCGCGCCAGGCCGACGCCTTCCATCCAGCGGTCGAAGCAGTCCTTGGGTGGCGGACAGTCTTCCGGCGACCCCAGCAGCGGGTGCACGGCTTCACCGACGCAATCCAGCAGACCCTTGACGAAAGGCTCCTGCCAGGCTGAAAGCGGCTGCTGCGAGACGGCCCGGGCCAGCATCAAGAAGCGTTCCAACAGGTCGCGCTTCAGCATCTCGGCGGCTTCCGGCGTGATCGAAAGAAGGGTCTCTCCCTCCGCCAGACAAGCTTCCGCCACGGCCAGATCGGAGGGGCGTGGCTCCTGCTTGATCAAGGCCTCCGTGGTGGCGGCCTGGCGCGCATCCAGGCGGGCGTAGAGCGAGGGTGGAGGGTCAGCGGACAGCCAGGAGCGCATGCGGTGCACCAGACGGTCCAGGCGGTAGGCCAGCTCCACGCGGCGCTCCAGTTGGGCGACGCGCTGATTCAGCACCTCAGCGACGGCGGCATAGGTGGGCAGCAGTACCATCGTGCCGGTGCGGACCTCTTCCAGCCGCTTCTGTTCCGTGCGCAGGTTGACGTAGAGCAAAGGATCGACGTTGGCCGACACCTCACGCACCTTCTGGCGGACCTCATCGATGCGGGCCTTCAACATCTCCCGCTTGCGCAGATTCGGCAGGCTCTGGCTGAGCAGAAACGACGTAAAGGCTCCGATAAAGATCAGCCCGGCATTCCAGAGCAAGCCGCGGAACGGGCGGAACACGCCGCGGACCGGCAAGTTCCATTCGACCGTCCGTTGCGTCTCGCTGGTTTCGGTGGAGCCTTTCTCCATCCGCACCAGCGTTAATGTCCCCGGGCGTCGGCCACCGGGCAGGAAGTCCGGCCAGCCCCAGAACCAACGGTCGTGGGCCACCACGTGGATGGCGGCTTCACCATGGGCGTTGATGTTCACCGGCGCCCATTTGGCGGGCTCGTCACAGGAGGCGGCGGTGCCTCCGTCCGGCGAAAGGCCGCAAAAGTCCGTTGCGCCAAACCGCAAGCGGTAGCGGAGGGTGTTGCCGGTGATCGCTTGGTCTGACCGGTTTTCGACGATCAGCAACGTGCGCTCGCCGGGTTGGGCCAGCATCTCACCCCGGAAGGCACCTCGTACCGCCACTTCGGAGCGGACCACGCGAAGGGCCTGGACCAGGATGCCGCCGGCATAAATCGGGATATCGACCACGCCGCGCTGCGTGATCCCGGTCACCTGGACGTGCACGCGCTCGCCGCCTTTGGCCTTGGGCGGCGTGAAGGTGACGGCGACCGGGAAGGCCACGGGTGCTCCGGTTAAGCCTTGACCGGGACCGAAGCTCAGGGGAAGGGGCTGGCTGTCCTGGCCGGGCAGCGAGATGTCCGTCTCGGCTGCATTCTCCTCGCCGCCCAGCAGCAGCAGCGGCGGAGACGGCACTTCCGGCCACGCCAGCCACACCCACGCAGTGACGGCCAGCAATGCCGCCAACACTGGCCAACGCAGCGGGCGGCCCCAGCGTTTCCACAGCTCAGTCTTGTTCATTGGTCCACAATTCCGTGAGCTTCATTTGGAATAGAGCATACATTCGTCCACGGCCGGCTTCAACGGGACAGCAGGTAACTGCTTGACAGCGGGCGGGATCTTGATTTGTTCCGGTGGGGACTCGAAGGTGCGGGAGCCGCCGGTGGTATTCTCGCTGCACGGGTTGTTTTCATGAGGAACCAATGAGGGCGCTCCCCGGCCGCCGCTTGATTCTCGTCAGTCTGCTAGGCCTGTTGGGCCTTGCGATGCTCTACGCGCAACGGCCGTTCCGCGTGCTGGAAAGCATGGAGCCTTACGACAACGTCGCGCTGCCGGCGGACTACGCGGAGAAGACGGAGTGGGTCTTTGGCCGGCTAATGTATCCGCCCCATCCCAATGCCCGCTTTGGCCGCTGGCGCAACCGCCGGGACTGGCGCGAAGGCGGGACCAGTTGGACCCAGGACTACCCGCGGGCGGACCGGTCCTTTTCCATGGCGCTGCGCCGCTTAACCCGCATCCACGTGCGGTCCGTTGAGCAGCCCGTGAATCTGGATGATGACGACGATGTCTACAACTACCCGTTCCTGTTTGCGGGCGAGATGGGCGACTGGCTGTTGACGGATGCGCAGGCGGCCAAACTGCGCGAATACCTGCTGCGCGGCGGCTTTCTGATGCTGGATGACTTTTGGGGTACCCCGGAATGGGACCAGTTTATGCAGAGCATGTCGCGCGTCTTTCCGGACCGGCAGATTGTCGAGATACCGGCCGAAGATCCCATTACGCGGACGGTCTACACGATCACGGAACGCAAGCTGATACCGGGGCAGTGGGGCCTGCGGCGCGGCACCTGGTATCGCAACGATGGCTCCGAGGCGCACTGGCGGGGCATCTACGATGACCAGAACCGGCTGATGGTGGCCATGCTGTTCAACAACGATGTCGGCGATGCCTGGGAGTGGGCCGACGATGCCAGCTATCCGGAGCCGCTAGCGGCCCTGGGCATCCGTCTGGGCGTCAACTTCGCCATCTATTCGATGACGCACTAGGCGCGGCCGCGCCGTCATCACGGCCGGAGCCCGTGGTTCCAAGCCGGTGGTGCGGTATTCTGGCCTTTTCGCCTATATGCCAAAACACGCTGTCATCATTGGACGCGCCGGGCAACTGGGTACCGAACTTGTCCGCGAATTTACGGCGCGCGGCTGGACGGTAACCGGGTTTGACCGCCGCGCCCTGAACATCACTGATCCGGTTGCCGTTGAGGAGTGCCTGGCTGCCGCTGAACCCGATGTGGTGCTGAACGCGGCCGCCTATAACCAAGTGGATGTGGCGGAAAGTGAGCCGCTGGCGGCCTATATGGTGAACGGCTTGGCCGTGCGGAATCTGGCGGTGGCCTGCCGCCAGGCGGACGCGCAATTGGTGCATTTTTCGACCGACTATGTCTTTGATGGCACGGCCGGCCGTGCGTACCTGGAAACCGACGCTCCGCATCCGTTGAGCGCCTATGGCGTCTCGAAGCTGGCGGGTGAGTTCTACGCCCGCGCCTATGAGGACCGCAATCTGGTGGTGCGCACCTGCGGCGTCTTTGGGCCCGCGGGACGCCACACCGCGCGGGGCAACTTTGTCGAGATGATGCTGCGCCTGGCCGGTCAACAGCAGACCTCCAATCAGCCGATCCGCGTGGTGGAAGATCACGTCGCTTCGCCCACGTATGCTCCGGAACTGGCGCGCCTGACGGCGGATCTGGTGGAGCGGGGCGTCACGGGCGTCGTGCATGGGGGCGGGGAAGTGGCGCTCTCCTGGTATGACTATGCGCGGTTGATCTTCCGCTGCGCCGGGTTGGACCCGGTGTTGAAAGCGACCAACGAGCGCGAGTACCGCACGGCGGCGAAGCGGCCCAAGTATTCAGCGCTGGCCAACGGCGTGGCGGCGGCGGCGGGCATTGCTCCGATGCCGGATCTGGAGACGTGTGTGCGCCGGTATCTGGAGTTGCGCTAGATGATGGAAGTAATGCACGGGTCCATGGGCTGGATCGAGGTGGTGTGCGGGCCTATGTTCTCGGGCAAGAGTGAAGAGCTGATCCGCCGCCTGCGTCGCGCCAAGATTGCTCGCAAGCGCGTCGAGGTCTTTAAGCCGCAACTGGACGACCGGTACTCGAAAGACGAGATTGTTTCGCACTCCGATGCCCGCTTGAAAAGTGAAGTGGTGGGTAGCGCGGCCGAGATTCTGCAGCGCCTAGATTGGCGCACGCAAGTGGTGGGTATTGATGAAGCCAACTTTCTGGGCGAAGGCCTGGTGGCGGTGGCCAGCCAGTTGGCCGATTCCGGCAAGCAGGTGCTGATTGCGGGCCTCGACACCGACTACATGGGGCGGCCGTTTGCGCCGATTCCGGAGTTGCTGTGTCTGGCCGAATCGATCACCAAGACGCTAGCCATCTGCATGCGCTGCGGCAACCCGGCCAAGCACACGCAGCGGCTGGTGGATTCGGGAGACCTGATTGTCGTTGGTGCCATGGGCGCCTACGAGGCGCGGTGCCGCCGTTGCTTTGAGCCGGGCGTGCCGAAGCAGGAATTGCTGCCGTTCACCCGGCCTCGGACAGCTGAGCAAGGGTAAAAGCCACTGCTCTGATTTGCTTGAAAGTGAAACCGGACACAGCCCTGCGGCGTCTTTCAACGCAACGATCTTATGCGCCAGCATCGCTGGTAACGCTAAGATATGAAGGAGGATTAACCAACCATGAGTGACCCGGGATACCCCCCCCAATACCCCTATGCCGCGCAAGACGGCGGAGCTGGCACGTCAACCAAAGTCGCGGTGCTGATCGGTGCCGTTATTGCGTTGCTGGCCGCGAATCTGTTTTTGTACTTCCGGCTGGAAGATGTGCGGACGGATGTCTCCAAGCTGCGCGAAGCCGCCTCCCGCGATGTGGCCAGCGTGCGTGAAGCTGCGGCCGTCAGTGCGCAAGCGCAGCGCCGCACGGTGGAATCGCTGGGCGATCAGCTGGAAGTGGCCAAGCGCCAGGCCAATATGGCCGCCGGGCAAGCCAAGATTGATGCCACCAAGCGCGCCGAAGAGCTGGCCGCCAAGCTCTCCACTGAGCAGGAGAAGCAGAAGCAGATGGTGGCGCAGGAGTTCTCGAACGTGAAGGCCAACGTGGCCGCCACCGAGAAGAGCCTGGGCGAGTCGATCAAGACCGAGACCGGCAAGGTGGACGCCAAAGTGGATGCCACGCGGCAGGATCTGGAAAAGACCGTCGCCGACCTGAAGCGTGTCACCGGCGACCTGGGCATCACCAGCGGCCTGGTGGCTACCAATTCATCGGAGTTGGCCAAGCTGAAGGCTTTGAACGACCGCAACTACTTTGAGTTCAACCTGGGCAAAACGAAGGCTCCGCAGCGCGTGGGTGACAT
Source organism: Acidobacteriota bacterium (assembly GCA_026394075.1). Taxonomy (GTDB): domain Bacteria; phylum Acidobacteriota; class Terriglobia; order Bryobacterales; family Bryobacteraceae; genus JAPKYZ01. The sequence goes on along the minus strand of JAPKYX010000200.1, from coordinate 37,427 downwards.
CACCATCCTGCTGAAGCGGGCCGACGCCAAGAAGAATCGCTACACCATCGAAGTGGTGGCGGACGACAAGACTTCGGAAAAGAAGGACAAGACGATCAACGAGCCGGTGCAGTTCCTGGTGGCCGGCGCGCGCCAACCCTACGAGATCATCGTGAACGAAGTGGGCAAGGACAAGATTGTCGGTTATCTGGTTACCCCCAAGGTCCGCGAACCGCGCAAGTAGTACACAAAACGAAGCTGATCTCAGTCAAGCTTATTCGGGCCGCCGCCAGAAATTCTGGTGCGCGGCCCGAACTGTTTTGCGCTGTTGGAGATGACGGACGGGTGAACGAATTCCGCAACTTTTGCCGGCACCGGATCGTCTATTCAGCTGTAGGGAGTAATCAAGCAATGAGATGGATTCCGGTTGGATTTCGGGCCGCTTCGGAGGAAATGGCGGCGCTGACGGAGTTGGGCGCCAATGGTGTTTCCTTCCTGGCTGGCGCGATGGCGCTCTGGAGTCTGACTGCCGGTTTGGGCTGGACACAGTCGTTTGCCGTCGAAGAAGGGCTGTTCTCCAGCTGGATGGTGTGGGCGATGCTGGCTGCGGCCTTCCATTGGGTGGCCGGTGAAGTGGCCAGAGCGTCCGGTGCGCAGCGGCTGTCTGCGCGGTCGTTCCTGCTGAATGGACTCCCGATGGTGGACCGCCGGATGGTGGCCATACCCGTGCGTCTTGACCGTCGTGGACGGTTGCGCTAAACCGATCTCAAGTTTGCCCACCCCAGCGAAATCTAGGGTGGTGCCGGATGCCGCATTCCCGCTCCTCCCGGGAATACTTGGCCGCCCTTTTCCTTGTGTGCGGCGGGTGGCGGGCGGGGAACTCTCCGCCCACCGCGGCTCTCTATCAATCAGAAGAATAGGGTTCGAAAAGCGGCCTCTGTTATCCTGAAATTTCGATCCGCTGCTTATGGCATTTTCTAGCCGGTCCTATGCTCCGCGTGGATTTTCCTCGGGCTCGCTGCCGCCCGGGGTGAAGTGGTTGATGGTCATCAACACTGCGCTGTTTGTGGTCTACTTCATCGCCACGCAAATGGGCGTGGGTGCCGGGTTCCGGTGGCTGACGCTGATTCCCCAAAGGGCGGTGGAGGGGCTGGAAGTTTGGCGGGTTTTTACCTACCTCTTCTTGCACGATCCCCTGGGCTTCTGGCACATTCTGCTGAACATGTTGACGCTATACATGTTTGGAGCGGACCTGGAACGCCAATGGGGCACGGAGCGTTTTCTTCGCTATTACTTCCTGTGCGGCGTGGGCGCTGGTTTGTGCGTCATCGTGGCCAACTACCTATTTGGCGACCCCCGCCAAGCCACCATTGGCGCGTCCGGTGCCATCTACGGCCTGCTGTTGGCCTTCGGCATGATGTATCCCGAACGGCCGATCCTGTTCAGCTTTCTGTTCCCCATTCCGGCCAAATACTTCGTCATGATCCTGGGCGGCATTGCGTTTTTGTCCACCTTTGGCGCGGGCGGGTCCGGCGTCAGCCACGTGGCTCACTTGGGCGGCATGCTGTTCGGCTTCGGCTATTTCCGCCTGGGAGCCGCCAAGGTGGCTCCGGCGCGCCGCCGCGGGCCCGGCCTGTGGGCGCAAGCCGAGCAATGGTACAAGGATTACAAGCTCCAACGCGCGAAGCGGAAGTTTGAGGTCTACCTGCGCAAGCACCGCGACGACTAGGCGGCTGGCCCAGCCCGGCAGATCGCGGCCACTGGCGGCCGCCCAAAGGCCCACAAATCTCGCAAGTGCCTCAAACTAAGGCCGCCGCCATTCCGAGGCGCGACCAGCAGGAGCGGGCTGCTCTCTTTCCCCCAAAGCCTATCTAGCCCCAACTCCCTCCCTCAGTTATTCACGTCCTCCCTCGGAGGCTGCGGGAAGGGTTCGGCAGACCGCTCCTGCTGGTCGCGGCTCGGTACGGCTTCGGCGGTGGTTTGAAGCACTGACGGCTTTTATGGGCATGGTCCCGGACTATGCTTTTTTCCCGCCTCAGCTTGCAACCGCTGCCGCCCCGTCGGGCGTCTGATAGATTAGGGTGATTATGAAGTCCAGGGCGTTGCTGGTTCTTTGCGCGGGCGGTGTGCTTGCGGCATGTCTGGTAGGCGTTATGCCGACGGCTGGATGGGCGCAGGGTGGCCCGAAGAAAGAGTCTTCGGAGACCGTGGCCCGGCCCCGCAAGAAAGACTCACCGCAACCGGAACCGGAGCAGGCCAAGATCCCTTCCAAGCTCCAGAAGAAGGATCTGCCCGCCGATCTGCCCACCTTTAAGAGCGACGTCACCACCGTGACCGTGGATGTGGCCGTGCTCGACAACAAGGGCCGCTTCATTCCTGGCATCCCCAAGGGCAACTTCCGGATTCTCGAAGACAACGTGCCGCAACAGATCTCGAACTTCGGCATGGGCGAAGCGCCGATGACGGTGGCCATGGTGATCGAGTTCTCGAACCTGTTCCAGGGCTACTGGACCTATGGTTGGATGGAGACGCTGCAGGCCTCCTACGGCTTCCTGGAAACATTGAAGCCCGAAGATTACGTGGCCGTGGTGGCCTATGATCTGCGGCCGGAGATTTTGTCCGATTTCTCAACCGACAAGCGCAAAGCCATGGAAGCAATGCAGCGGCTGCGCATTGCGGCGTACTCCGAATCGAATCTTTATGATGCCCTCACCGATACGGCAGACCGGATGTCGGAAATTGAAGGGCGCAAAGCCATTGTCGTGATCGCCAGCGGTATCGACACGTTCTCGAAGCTCACTTTCGACAAGACCCGGCGGCAGTTGCAAACGGCCGGCGTGCCCATTTATTCAATCGGCATCATGCAGTACATCCGCGAGATCATGGATGCCCGCGGCATGATGGGTTCCATTGCGCGCCTGGACTTCCTGCAGGCGGACAACCAGTTGCGTACGTTCTCCAAGGAGACCGGTGGCCAGTCGTTTTTCCCCCGCTTTGCCGGCGAGTACCGCGGCATTTTTGGTGCCATCCACGAGGCCCTGCGCAATCAGTACTCAATTGGCTTCCAGCCCACCAATACGGAGCGTGACGGCAAGTTCCGCAAGCTGAAAGTGGAACTGGTGGCCCCCGACGGGCAGCCCCTCCGCATCACGGACGAGAAGGGCAAGCCGATGAAGTATACGATTGTGGCCAAGACCGGTTACAACGCGCCACGCGCGGTTGAATAGGATAGCCCGACCGGTTCCCTAACCCCGGCCAAAGTCAAGCGAAATAACTGTCGCCCCAACAGCCCGATACGAGACCATTGACAGCTTCGTGATGGGACTGTTACCTTCGAGAGCTTTCTGATGGACGACTCCCCAAAAAATACTACCGCCACAATTCTGCTGGTGGATGATAACCACGATGGTCTGTCCGCGCGCAAGCACGTCTTGAGCGAGCTGGGCTATCGCATTTTGACCGCTTCTTCAGCGAAAGCGGCTCTGGAAATATTCCCGCGGGAAGCCGTGGATCTTGTGGTGACCGACTACAAGATGCCGGATATGAGCGGGATTGAGCTGATTCAGAAACTACGTGCAGTACGGGCCGGCGTGCCCATAGTTCTAATCTCGGGATTTGTTAACGTCCTGGGTCTGGATGAGCACACGACAGGTGCGGATATGGTGATGATGAAGAATGCCACAGAGGTGCCAATTCTGGTGCGCAGTGTGCAACGCTTGCTGAATCGCAAACCCCGCAAACCAGTGGGTACTCAACGGTCCGAATTGCGGACCAAGAAAAAGACCGTGTAGTTTTCGAACCCGGCTAACCAAGCCGGACGATCTGGCCTTTATACGAATCGATGGGCGGTTCCCTTTGGGGGACCGCCTTTTTTCATGATGGCGCCCAGTGATGCCTAGTGACGATACAGTGGCCGCCAGTGGCCGCCAGGGGCGATACAGTTAGGTAAGGACCAAGACGTGCTGAAACTTCTCTCACTGTTGATTCTGGCTGCTTGGCCGATGGCTCTGGCCGTGGCTGCTCCAGCGGCGGCGGCCCGAAAAGCGCCGGTGGCATCGGGCAAAGGTTCTGCCAAGGCGCCGCCCGTGCCCGGGCAAGTCCGGCAGTGGATGAACAAGCTTACGCTGCGCCAGCAGGTGGCCCAACTGGTGATCATCCGCTTTTATGGTGATGCGCCCTCCTCCAAAACCAGGGCGTACCGCGAGTTCCAGCGGCTGGTGAAGACGGCCGGGGTGGGCGGGTTGATCGTGTTGAACCGCGTGCGCAACGGCGTGGTGGTGAATGCCGAACCCTACGCCATGGCGGCCTTTCTCAACCGCATGCAGCGCACGGCCTCATTGCCACTGATCGTGGGTGGCGATTTTGAACGCGGCGCCTCAATGCGCATGTCGGGGACGGCCAAGTTTCCCCACAACATGGCCTATGGGGCTGCTCGCGACCTGGCTGCGACGCGCTTTTTGGGGCTGCACACCGCGCGGGAGGCGCGCGCCATGGGCGTGCACTGGATCTTCACGCCGGACGCGGACGTCAACAACAACCCGGACAATCCAGTGATCGGCCTGCGCGCATTTAGCGAGGACCCCGATGAGGTGGCCAAACACGTGGTGGCCTACATTGAAGGCGCGCGCAGTGACCCCAAGACCCAGGTGCTGCTTTCGGTGAAGCACTTTCCCGGCCATGGCGACACGGCAGTTGATAGCCACTTTGGCTTGCCCGTGATTGCCGCGGACCGGGCGCGGCTGGAGGCGGTGGAGCTGAAGCCGTTCCGCGCCGCGATTGCGGCTCACGTCGATTCGGTGATGTCGTCCCACTTGCGCATTCCGGCGCTAGAGCCGGAAGAGATTCCGGGTACGGTCTCAAAGAACATCATGACCAAGCTGCTGAAGGACGAGCTCGGGTTTACCGGCCTGGTCACCACCGACGCGATGGACATGCAGGGCTTGACCAAAATGTATTCCGCGGGCGAGGCGGCCGTTCGCGCAATGGAAGCGGGCGTCGACGTGTTGCTGATTCCAGCGAACCCCGATCAGGCGATTGAAGGCGTGGTGAAGGCCGTGTTGAGCGGCCGCATTTCAAAGGACAGGCTCCGGCAGAGCGTCGAGAAGGTGCTGGCGGCGAAAGTGCGCCTGGGGTTGCATAAGAAGCGTCTGGTGGAGCTGGAAGAGCTCTCCGAAGTGCTTGATTCCGAGGAAGCCGTGGCGCAGGCCCAGCAAGTGGCGGAACAGGCGCTGACGCTGGTCCGCAATGACCAGGGCGCGTTGCCGCTGAAGGCCCCGGACAAGGCGTGCCTCTACGTGTTGAGCGAGAACCGTTATTCGCAGCTGGGACGGCGCTTGATTGATGAGATCAAGGAGCAGTCGCCCCGGCTCCAGACCCAATGGCTGGATTCGACCATGCCGGAGGCAGCGTTCGCCGACGTGGCGACGCGCGCCAGGAGTTGCTCCGCCGTCGTCCTGGCGGCTTTCAGCCAGCAGCTGTCTGCCGCCCCCTCCCGCTTTGTGGAGCAGGTGCAGCAGGGGCCAGCCCCGGTGGCGTTGATCAGCTTCGGCAACCCGTACCTGATGCGGGCATTTCCGAAGGTGAACGCCTACGTGGCCACATTCTCCACCGCGCCGACGTCAGAGGCTGCCGCTGCGAAGGCGATACTGGGTGCCATCCCTTTCCGGGGGCGATCACCGGTGACGATCCCGAATCTGGCGGCTTATGGAGCCGGGCTGGACTAGCTTGCTGGACTCAGCCGAGTGTGTCCAGCTGACCCGGCGGATGGGTCAGCCCGGGCCAATTGGCTTGACAGATGCATTAACAAATTGTTACCTTTATAAATTCCGGGGGGTGCCCCGGGCAAGTTGGCTGGCCCACGCTGGCATCCGCCTGGTTGAAGACTTCGTGCAGCAGCCTTACTTCATTGTCGTCCTCGCCCATTCCCTCCACGGACGCCTCAGGCGTGTGCACGTTCCCTACTCAGTGCTCTATTCAGTGATTGCCCTAGCCTTGGTGGGTGCTATCTCGGTGGTGGGCTTTGTGGGCAGCTACGGCCGCATGTTGTTGAAGGTGAGCAACTACAACGACCTGCGCAACGAAGTCAGCGCCTTGCGGACCCGCTATGACCGGCTGCGCAAAGAGTCGGAAGAGAAGAATCAGCAACTGGCGACGTTCCAGATGTACGCGCGTGAAGTCTCCACCATGTTCGGCTTGAAGCCCAAGATGGAAGGCCCGGCGTCGATTTCCAGCGAAGGCACCTTGATGCCGACACTGAAGGATTCCGTGGCGGAGTATAGCTTTCTGCGCACGGCGACTTTTGCGCAGTTGAATCGCCGGTCGAAGCTGGGGCCGGTGGCGTTGCCCAGTCTGTGGCCCGTCAGTGGCCGCCTGATGTCGTTCTTCGGCAAACGGACCGATCCTTTTTCGGGGGGCGGGGCGATCCACACGGGTGTCGACATCTCGGTGCCGTCCGGAACTTCGGTCCGGGCCGCGGCGGATGGTGTGGTGACCTACGCCCAGACATTTTCCGGCTACGGCAAGATTGTCATGCTGGACCACGGCGGCGGGTGCACGACGTACTACGCCCATTTGTCGCGCTATGAAGTTCTTCCGGGACAGGCAGTGCGGCGCGGCGATGTGATCGCCTATTCGGGCTCCACTGGACGCACCACCTCGCCCCATTTGCACTACGAAGTCCGCATGAATGGCATGCCGGTGAACCCGTACCAGTATCTGGCCCGGTCGGCGCTTTCATCCTCACCCGCCAAGCGCGACTTCCCGTTCTAGTTTCGTGCTTCTCTTCAGAAATCCTGGCCACTAAGCGGTGGCACACGCTTCCTGCGGCGACGGAAAAAGGACCCTCCTGCGGGTCGGGGCTCGGTTCGAACGCATATCCCGGAGTGTAGGAAGGTCACGGCTGGCGATTTGACCGATCACGCCTCGGCCCGACGTTTCGGAACCGAGCCCCGACCTGCAGGAGGGGCCTGCCCTTAAAGCGAGACCTTCGAACGGCCGAACGGAGTTCCAACCTCCTGGGAAGAACGCTTAGCCCTCAAGCGAGTGGGTATGTTCTTCGCTCACCACCACGACGCCATTTTCGGTGACCGTGTAGCCGCGTGCGCGGTCCGCTTCCGGGTCAATGCCCAACTGAGTGCCTTCCGGTAGGACCACGCCTGAATCGATGATGGCTCGGCGGATCCGGCTGCCGCGGCCCACCCAGACGTTCGGCATCAGGATGGAATCTTCGACCTCGCAATAGCTGTTTACGCGGACGCCGGGAGACAGCAAGCTTCTCACCACGCGGCCGCCCGACACGATGCAGCCATGGGCGACGATGGAATCGACCGCCACACCCATACGCTGCCCCTGCTGGCCAAAAACGAACTTGGCCGGGGGATTCAGGCTCATGTGTGTGCGGATGGGCCAATTGCGGTCGTAGAGGTTGAACTCCGGCGTCACCTTCACCAGATCCATGTTGGCGTCATAGAAGGCATCGATCGTGCCGACGTCTCGCCAATAGTGGGCACTCTTGCCGTTGAGGTCGCGGAAGTCGTAGGCCACCACCTTGTTCCGCTGGACCAGCCGGGGAATGATGTCTTTGCCGAAATCGTGGGACGAATTCGGGTCGTCGGCATCTTCCAGCAATGCCTTCAGCAGAATGGGCGTGGAGAACAGGTAGACGCCCATCGAGGCGGAGACTTTGTCGGGGTTGAAAATGCTGCGCGTGGGATTTCCATGCTTCGGCTTTTCCTCAAAGCCCCGGATGCGGTACTCGGCATCAATGGCGGCGACTCCGAAATGGACCGCCTCGGCGGGGTCCACTTGGATGGTGGCGATGGTCAGGTCCGCCTGCTGCTGCCGGTGCCAGTTCAGCATCTCGGCATAGTTCATCTTGTAGATGTGGTCGCCGGAAACGATCAAGGTGGCGGCCGGGGCTTCGGCGATGATCGATTCGATGTTCTGATAGACGGCATCGGCCGTGCCCAGGTACCAGTCGGAGTGGATGCGCTTCATGGGCGGCACCACTTCGATGAACTCGCCCATCGAGGAGGAGAAGATGCTCCAGCCATCGCGGATGTGGCGCGAAAGCTCCAGCGATTTGTACTGCGTCAAGACGAAGATCCGCCGGATGTGGGAGTTCACGCAGTTGGAGAGCGTGAAGTCGATGATCCGGTAAATGGCGCCGAACGTGACAGCCGGTTTCGCCAGATTGCGCGTCAGGGGTGATAGCCGCTCACCGGCCCCACCCGCCAGAAGAATCGCAAGGACGTTTTCCATCCTCTTTGATTGTCCCAGGCTTCAAGCGCAATGGGGCGCTTGCGTCGTGGCCGGGAAGTGACGTATAGTGGTGGCGTTATGCGCGCCTTTTATGGCAACTCGTTTCGATTTTGGTCCTGGTATCCACCCGGGCCCTGACGAGTAGCGCATCCACCGATTCGCACTATTCCTAAAGCGGCCCACTCAAAAAAGAGTTGGGCCGCTTTTGTTTTTGCCGGACAGATTTTTGATCGAAGGAGAGTGGACAAGTTATGGTGATCTCCCTGAAGAGACACGCGACCCAAGAGCAGATCAACGAGGTTTGCGACCGGATCCGCGATTTTGGCTACAAGATTCATGCCAGCGAAGGCGCTGAGCGCGTCATCATTGGCGCCGTCGGCGTAGGCGATGTGTCGCACTGCCTGGATTCCCTGCGCGCGATGCCGCAGGTGGAGAAGGCCGTGCGGATCTCCGCGCCGTACAAGTTTGTGAGCCTCGAATACAAGGACAGTCCCACCGTGGTCCGCATCCCGGTCGTCCGCGGCTCTGCCATTGAGATCGGCGGTGACGATTTCGTGGTGATGGCTGGGCCGTGCTCAGTGGAAAGCGAAGCGCAGATCATGCAGTGCGCCGAGGAAGTGGCGGCCGCGGGCGCGCGCATCCTTCGCGGTGGCGCGTTCAAGCCGCGCACGTCGCCCTATGACTTTCAGGGCATGGCGGAAGAAGGCCTGAAGCTGTTGGCCAAGGCGCGCCAGCATACGGGCCTGGCCATCGTCACGGAAGTGATGTCGGACCGGGATGTGCCGCTGGTGGCCGAGTACGCCGACATCCTGCAGATTGGCGCGCGCAACATGCAGAACTTTGCGCTGCTGAAGGAACTGGGCACCTGCGGCCGGCCGATCCTGCTGAAGCGGGGCTTGAGCTCGACGATCAAGGAACTGTTGATGTCGGCCGAGTACATTGTCGCGCATGGCAACCCGAACGTGATGTTGTGCGAGTGTGGCATCCGCACCTTTGAGACCGCCACCCGCAACACCTTCGACATCTCCGCCGTACCGGTGCTGAAGGAGTTGACGCATCTGCCCATCATCCTCGACCCCAGCCACGCCACCGGCAAGCGCAGCCTGGTGCCGCCGCTGTGCCGCGCCGCGGTGGCAGTGGGCGCCGATGGCATCATCATCGAGATGCATCCGCACCCGGAAAAGGCCGTCTCCGATGGCGCGCAGTCACTGGACTTCAATCAGTTCAACACGATGATGCGCGACCTCCAGCCCTACGTGGCGCTGTGGCGCAAGAGCCGCGAGAGCATGCTGGCACTGGCGTAAGCCCGGGTGGTGGAGTGGCGGGAGCCAAGGTGGGCGCAACAGCCTGCTAAGCTACGGATAGCGTGATGCGCCTTGGACCTTGGACTCTCGCTACTTTGCTCATCCTGCTTTGCCTAGCAGTGGGCGGTGGCATTTTCTATTTTCGGAGCACGGACATGCCGGTCCATGAGCTGGCGCGCTACCTGCCGGCCAAGGACGCCGTCGTCGTCTCGATTGACGTCAAGGCCTTGCGCTCGGCGGGGTTGCTGGAGGCGCTGGCCGGGTCCCGCGTAACCGAAGAATCGGACTACCGCTCGTTCGTCGACATCACCGGTTTTGATTACCGCACGGATCTCGACGCGCTGCTGTATTCTTCCAGCAATGGAAACATCTACCTGCTGGCCTCCGGCCGTTTCGACTGGAACGCGATCACCAGCTACGCCAGCGGGCAGGGCGCGTCGTGCCGCTATGCTTTTTGCCGGATGCGATCCAGCCAGGCCGGCAAGTGGCTTTCGTTTTTCCCCTTGCGTTCGAACGTGGTGGGTTTTGCCGTTTCTCAAGACGAGCTGGCTGCCCTGGAACTGCAGCAGCAGGCCGACTCGCTGCCCTCCGGGATGTACAGCGATCCGGCCTCGATTTCCTTGCCCGCGCGGGTGTTCAAGTCCGATGCAGCGGGCGTTCCGGCGAGTCTAACGCCCTGGTTCAAGCTGCTGGCGGGAGCCCAGTCCGCGCGCTTCGGTATGGGGTTGCGCAATGGCGACTTTGAGATCAAAATGCGGGTGGATTGCCCAACGCCAGCCTCTAGCGCAGAGATCGCTCAGCGGCTGAACGAAGGTCTGCGCCAGTTGCGCGAGGCTTCGGCGGCGAACGTGGGCGACGCTCCGCTGACGGGTCTGCCGCTGCTGCTTTCCCGCGGCGACGCCAAACAGGAAGACCGCGCGGTGGTGTCCACCTGGTCTGTCAGCCAAGGGTTCCTTGAATCCCTGCTGAGCGGGCGCATCTAAGGCGGGACCGCGCGAGCCACACGTATGGACTCATGTCTGGTGGCAGGCAACATTGTGGTGGACACCCTGGTCCGCCCGGTGACGGAGATCCGCTGGGGTACCACCGAGTGGGTGGAGGCAATGACGCAGAGCCTGGGTGGTAACGGGGGCAGTACTTCGTTTGCCTTGGCAATGCTGGGCGCTCCGGTGCACCTGATGGGCTTGGTGGGACACGATGCGGCCGGGGAGTTTGCCTGGGCCGAATTGCAGCGCGCCGGAGTATCGACCGGTTTCGTGCAGCGTAGCGCCGCCGCCACCGCGGCCACCGTCGCCCTGGTGCACCCCGATGGCCGCCGGGCTTTGCTCCACATGCCGGGCGCCAGCGCGGAGGCTTTCCGCGAAGTGCCGCTGGCTTGGCCGGACGACGTCACGCATCTCCACATCGCCAATCCTTATGCGGTGCCGCACCTGCGGCGGCATGCGTCGGCGATGCTGCGGCTGGCGAAGGAACGGGGGCTGTCCACATCGCTTGATTGCGGTTGGGATGCGCGCGGGGAGTGGAACATGGTGCTGGATCCGTGCCTGCCGTTCACCGATCTACTGTTCCTGAATGAGAGTGAAGGCGAGCACTTGGGAGACCCGCAAGCCCCGGTGGTGGTGAAGAAGCTGGGTGAGCGCGGCTGTTCAGTGAACGGCCACTTGGTGTCCGGTTTTGCGGTGGACGCGATTGATTCGACCGGTGCCGGGGACTGCTTTGTCGCCGGCTTTCTGGCCGCCCGGCAACGGGGCGCAACGCAGATTGAAGCCGCCCGCTTCGCCAACGCCGTGGGCGCCTTAAGCGTTTCACAGTTGGGCTCAGTGGCGGGAGTGCTCAACTACGCCGAGACGCAGGCCTGGATCAGCCGTCAACCCGCGAACTAGGCACCTACCGGCCCGCGATCATCTGGCCCAACCGGAAGGGCAGGGTACAGATGCCCCAGATGAGGCTCAGCACGCCGCCCACGGCTACGCCGACGATCTTGAACGGCAACAGCAGCAGCCAGACCAGCGGGTAGAGCACCAGGGCTACAATCGCCAGCGGCGCGCACAGCACGAAGAGGATGCACCACAGTAGAAATCCGATCATCAGCCTAGACTACGTGATGGTGAAGGAGTTTGTTCCCTGACTACGGCTTGGGTTTCGCTTCCGGCTTCTCAGCGTCGATCTTGATCTGCTTCAGCATCTCGGCGTCGGGCGGCATCTCTTCCTTGCCAGCGGGGAATTTGCCCATGCGGAAGATGTAAGCCAGGATGTCGGCGTTGGTCTGGCGGGACAGCGTTTTCGGCTTGCTGATGGGCATGGTGGTGCGGATGCGTTCGAACAGATCGCCCACTGTCAGACCGTTCCAGTTAGCGAGAAATTCGCCACCTGTGAGCGGTGGCGACATCTCGCCACCACCCATCAGGTCGCCATGGCAACTGGCGCATTCTTTCCGGTAGAGCGGTTGGCCGCGTTGGGCCTGCTCGTCGGTGTAGATGCCGTCCCAGGTGGATTGCGTCGGCTCCGGTGCCTGGGCTGCCCAGACCACCCAAGCGGACGCGAGCGTGCCCGCCACCAGGGCGGAGATCAGATGCCGGTTCATGATTGGTTACTGACAGTTTAGCGTTGGGCTCCGCCAGCGGCGCCCTGGCTGGGGGCGCGCTCCTCGGTGGCGGGCAGCGTGAAGGCGATGTATTCGCCGGAGTACGCACCGCCGCTGACGGCGACGATGATGTACTGCTTGCCGTTCAACATGTAGGTCATCGGCGAACCGGTCTGCGGAGCGGGCAGATAGACCGCGCCGACTTCCTTGCCGTTGCCCTTGTCATAGGCGCGCAGCATCGCCCCGCGAGCGCGGCCCGGAGGGCTGGTGACAGCGCCGTCTCCGGCGATCACCAGCGTCTTGGTGACCAGCGTGCCGACATTGAAGCCCGATTGTCCGGTGCGCGGAATGGTCAGGCCTTTCAGGGCGGGATGGTTGCGGATGAAGTCCGGCGTTTCGCCATGGGCGATCTGCCAGACGATCTCGCCGCGGTCCAGGTTGATGGCGGAGATGGTGCTGTAGGGCGGCTTGATCAACGGCAGGCCATCGACGTTCAAGGCTCCGCCACCGCCGCCGCCTGCGGGAGGAGCAGCGGGGGCCGCCGCTCGACGGGTGGGCAGGGGCGAATCCGCACCCGATCCTTCACCGGGGCCGGTGCGGAGGCGAATCTCCTGTCCGGCGGTGCCGGCAAAGTAGTCCACCTCGGAAATCTCTTTGGGCGGCTTGATCAGCCCGATGGGCGTCAGGCAGGCGTTGCAGGCGAAGGCATAGATGGTGTGGGTTTCCGGGTCATAAGAAGCGCCCGGCCAGTTGGTGCCGCCGCTGGCGGTGCCCAGCGTCAGGGTAGCCAGCGGACCCTCCACTTTGCTGACCACGGGCGGCGTATAGACCGGGCCCAGCTTGTACTTGGCTGCGATCGCCAAGCCCTTTTCCTTCAGCGCGGGGGTGAAGTCGATCAGGTCTTCCTTCAGCACGCCGTTGCGGCTATAGATCGGCGGCTTGCTGGGGAACGGTTGGGTGGGTGCGTACCACTCGCCTGGCACGTCGCCTTTCTCCACCGGCTTCTCAATGATGGGCCAGACCGGCTTGCCGGTGACGCGGTCAAACACGTAAAGGAAGCCCTGTTTGCTGGGCTGGGCGACGGCCTTGATGTTTTTGCCGTCCACGGTGATGTCGGCCAGGATGGGGGCCGAGGAGATGTCCATGTCCCAGATCGGATGGTGGACCAGTTGGTAGTGCCACTTGCGCTGGCCGGTCTTCAAGTCGACGCAGACCAGGCTTTCACCATAGAGATTGTCGCCCGGGCGGTGGCCGCCGTAGTAATCCGAGGTGGGGGATTCTACCGGTAGATAGGCCAAGCCCAGCTGCTCGTCCACTGTCATCTGGGTCCAGACGCCATTGTTGCCGGTGTATTCGGCGGAGCCATTCAGCCAGGTGTCGTAGCCGTGCTCACCCTTCTTGGGGATCGTGTGGAAGATCCACAGACGCTTGCCGGTGCGGACGTCGAAACCGCGCACGTAGCCTTTGTTGTTGGTCTTGGTTTTGGGCGTCATGCCTTCGCGGAAGGCCGCGCCGATGATGACGGTGTCCTTGGCCACGACGGGTGCGGACTGGAGGCCCACTTCGCCGGTGGTCAGGTCGGGCATGATGGTCTGGTCCATTTCCAGCTTCAGGTCGACCGAGCCGCCTTTGCCGAACGTGGGCACGGGCGCGCCGGTTTTGGCATTGAGGGCGATCATCCGGTAACCCGGCGTCACATAGAGGACGCGCTCCTCCTTGCCATCGGACCAGTAGGCCAAGCCGCGGCCGGATAGTTGTCGAGGCGCGGCGGCACCGCGTTCGCCTTCGCGTTCGCCATGCACCCACATCAGTTCGCCGGTGGTGGCGTCGAGAGCCACGACGGCGCGGCGTGAACCGGCCGTCGCGTAGATCACGCCCCCCACCATCAACGGCGTGCCTTCCAGCTTGAACTCCGGCCGGTTGCCCAGGCTATCGGTCTTGAAGCGCCAGGCGACCTCCAGCGTCTTGAAGTTGCCGGCGTTGATCTGGTCGAGCGGCCGGTACCGCGTGCCAGCCAAATCCGCGGCGTAGGTTGGCCATTCGGTGTCTTTGGGCTTGAACTGCGCGGCGGCGGGCAGCGCGTTGATGGACAGCAGTGCCAGCGCCAGAATGGCGCGCGGTGCCGGGACCTGCAGGTGGCGAGGCGAACAGGGCATGGACAGGGCTCCTCATGTATTGGGCGGACCACTGGGTACGCTCCGGCGATCTTGCCGAACTCGGGCAATGGGACGCAGCGCGACCGTGTCGGGAGGGTAGCCCAACAACGACCCGCGGGTCCGGATAGATCGTATTACAAGGCTTACGAGAACGCAAACGGTTCACCGGCCGGAGGTGCGTTGGGGCACGGAACTTCCCCTAAGTTTCAGAGCCGAGCCAAGTGCCCGGGGTTGACCGGAAGTCCGGTTCCACCGTGCCGTGTGCGGTGACGAACTGGCCGTAGAGGTCAAGAAACTGGCGTGCCACCACCGGCCAGTCAAGCGACGCCGCCGTGGCCAAGGCCCGGGCGCGGCGTGCTTCGCGGTCAGGAGATTGGAAGGTATCAAGCACCGCTTGCGTAAACACTCCGGCTTCCGGCGCGGCCAGCCAGGCATTGCCGGAATGGGCAAACGACGTAATGCCTCCTCGATCCGGTGCCACCAGCGGAGTGCCGCTGGCCATGGCTTCCAGTGGGGCAATGCCGAAGGGCTCCGCTGGATTGGTGTGGACGAACACGTCGGCATTCGCGTAGAGGCCGGCCAGTTCCTCCCGCCCGGCCATGTGGCCCAGAAAATGAGCGTAGCCGGGGAAGCGGGTTTCGGCGGCCTGCGTGAGTGCGGCGCGCTCCACGCCGTCGCCCGCGATTAGCAGCCGGTAGTCGTGCTCAAAGTCCTGGCGAAGCAAGCGTTCAAATGTATCGAGCAGCAGCGGCAGATTCTTCTCTTTTGCCAGACGGCCGGCATACAGGACCAGCCGTGAATCCGGATTGCCTCCGGCGGCCTGCGCCAAGCGGGCATGCTCCGCTGCGGTGCGGTGTTGGGGGCTGAACCGCTTGAGATCCACACCGTTGGGACGGATCCAGATGCCGCGTTCCCGCACGTGCCCGCGCGCAGCGATGCGCAGTTCGTCGGCCGTATGGTGCGACACGGTGACGTGGTGGTCAAAGAAAGCGAAATAGACCCACTTCATGTACCAACGCGCAAAGGCCTGGCCCCAGGAGGAGTGCGTGAGATAGACCGCTAAGTTGTCGTCCATCCGCTCGCAACTCATGCCCACCAGCACCGGGCGCTTGTGCAGCCCGGGGAAGAGCCCGCGGCGGATGGCACCGGCCAGATAGTGGAGGCAGTACTTGTCGCAGACCTCGATCAGATCCGGCTGTTCCGCCCGGACGATCTCCGCCACGCGATGGTGCACGCCGGGCCAGCGGTTGGGGTAGATCACACGGTACCCGGGGTTCATCCGGGTGGATGGTGCCGCTACGGTGTAGAGCCGGGTGTACTGGCGCCGCTCACAGCTGTCCTGCTCCCCTGGCACCACCAGCACCATCTGCCGCCCATCCTGCTCCGCGGCTTCCAGCAACGCCCGGTAGTAGGTGGCAATGCCGCCGGACTTGGCGTGCCAGGCATTGGTCAGGTGCAGGGAGGTCATCGCGGTGCAACCGCGCTGCGCAAGCCAGCGGTGGACCGCCAGACCAACTTGGGGCCGCTGGCCACAAAGCCCACCAGCAAGGCCGGAAAGCGGGCGATGTCCCGCCACAGCGGTTGGGCCCCCACGCCCACGATCAGCGACCCACGGCGCATCGAGTACAGGTTGAACAACGTGGAGAAGACCGTGAAGATCATCGACACCAGAATCGACGGCAACAGCTTGGGCGTGCCCCGCAGCCAGTGGATCAGAAACTCAATACCGTGCTGGAAGATGGGCAGCAGGAACATGGCGGTGAGGTTGGCCAGCCAAGCGGGTTCCGCGCGGCGGAAGGCCTGCGTCATGGAGCCATAGCAGCCGGAGGCGATCAGGCGATAGGCAAACTCGGCCAACGCCGCGCCCCAGGCCGCATCCAGGCCCGATGAAAGGTTCACTCCGAAAAACAGGGAGAAGCGGATCAGCGCGCTGAACAGCGACGCCTTCCAGTGCCAGCATTCGATCAAGTGATAGCCCGGGCGGCGGAGCAGGTCAGCCAACACGTCCTGTACCGTTACGGTGCCGGGGGCGAGGGGGGAAGGGGACTCAGGGGACATCCTGTTTCAGGGTAGTGACGTCGCATTTCCATTCAATGACGGATGCTTGAAGGCCTCGATAATTATCGGTGAGAGTTTGGTCACGAAGCGCCAAGGGCTACGGCTGAGATGCGATAGCGGGCGCGGGGTCCGCCACAATCATCAGCGAGGTCCGGGGGAAGGCGAACTTCTTGCCCAGTTCGTCGATGACGTTCACCTGGCAGACGTAGGTGCCGGGCTTCAAGTCCTTCAGCGGCAACTGGAGCCGCAGGGGCACGGTATTCTCGCCCCGGGTTCCGACGCGGAAGGCGCGCGCCGGGGCCGATTCGGCCATCTTGCGGTTGTCCTGCAGCAACGACAAACTGGCCGACACGCCCACCATGCCCGCGGGCCCGGGAGCATTTTCGGGCGCGGTGGGGTCGTATAGTTCGAGATAAGCAAACAGCGTCTGGCCGGACCGGAAGGCGCGTGTCACGTTGGGCACCAGCTTCTGGCCGTCCGCTGAGATTAGCGGATTCTCTTGCACCAGTTTCTTCTTGTTGGTGGCCCCGGCCAGTTGCTCCTTGACGGGCTGGCGTTGGTTCGAGAGCACCACGGAGCTGAGCCGCAGCGACTTTTCCGCGGCCAGTTCTGGAATGACAACGCTGGTTTCAAAGGTCCCGGTCTTGCCTTCGCCATTCTCGCGGGCGATGAAGCGGAGGACATACTTGCCGGGGGTGAGGGTGAAGCCGGTGTCGTACTGGATCTGCTTGCGGGCCACTTCTCCGGCGGTGGCCTGATCGAGCTTCAAGGGAATCGTGTCCCGCACCACGGAGGAGACGCGGCCCTTGGAATCCTTGAACTGGGCAATAAAATCAAGCTCGGTGGCCGCCTTGGAACCTTTGTTGCGGAACGCGAGAGCCGCTCCGGAGATACGCACGGTGACGGGCACGAAGTACTTGGTCTTGGAGAGGCGGAAGTAGTCGATCTCGACCGCCAGCGGCAGTTCCGTTGAGCTGGTCTCGCTGGTCAAGGCCTGCTGCAGCTGCGTTTCCTTGTCGCTGCCGGTCATGGTCTTGAAGGTGGATGCGGCGAAGTAGCCTTGCCGGTAGTCGAGCTTCGCGCGCAATGCGGCCTGCCAGGGGGCGAGCTTCACCTGTACCTTGCGGTAACGGCCATCATCAGCGGTGTTCAAGCTGACGTAGCTGAGGATGTAGTAGCTGTCGATGCTCTTCTGGACTTCGCGCAGGCCCACGGTGAGGTCGTTGCCATCGAGCAGCGCTTTGCCGCCCGTGTCGGCGGCCAGCGAGTAGAGCGTTTCCTGCTGATTGTTGAAGCTATCGGAGCGTTGGCGCTGGCCTCGGCCACTGGCCAACGACGTGCCGGAAGCGCCCGCCTGGCTGGCATCGCCACCCGGAGCTGCGGCCGAGAGGCCACGCGCATCGATCGGGTAGAACGAGACATTGGCCCGCACGGCGGCGGCCACGGTGGAGCGCAACTGTGATTGGTTGTCGACGCCGGTCTTTTCGACGCCGCTGGAAAAATAGACCAGCGCCTTCTTCTGCGGATACGGCGAGAGCTTGCGCGCGGCGTCTTCGAGGGCCGCCAGCTTACGGTCCGTGTTGAAGATGTTGAACTCGGTATCGTCGGCGACGAAGGCTCCGCTTTGGTCTTCGGCATCGGCTCCGGTTTCGGCCAGGCCCGCCTGCTCGCTGGCTTCGCCGACGCGGATGCTCTTGATGGTGGCCAGCAGCAGTTCGCGATCCGCCGTGAAGTCAAGCACGGTTTTGAGCGACGTCGAGAACGTCATCACGGAGACGACGTCGGAGGCCGAAAGCTGGGTGGAGATGAACTTCTGTGCGGCTTCCACGGCGCGGAACTGTTCGGCCGGCTGCATGGAGGACAAGTCGAACATCATCACCATCAGGCGGCGATCCTGGTACTGTTCCTTCAACTCATCACGCTGTGCGGCGGTGACCGGGCGCGGTGCGGCGGGCTTCTGGCGTAGCGCGAAGGTGGGCCCGATGGCCGGCAGCGGGTCAGTGCCCAGGCGTTGGAAATCGAGGGAGCGGATCTGCTGCGGCTTGCCGTCTTCCAGCAGTACGAAATCATCCTTGGACAGCTTGTCGAGCGGCTGCCCGTCGCGCGCGGTGACGGTGACGTTGATGATCACCACCTTGACGTCGGACTTGAACACCACGTCCTGCGCGGCGGCGCGCGGCGGCAGGACGATCACGAGGGCGAGCAGTGTGGCCAGTGCGGGTTTCAGAAACGGTACCTCAGGACAGCGGTCATCTGCCGCATGATGGCGGCGGCGGTGGGGGCACCGTAGTTGATCGAATTCACCACTGTGCTGACGTTCGAGAAATTGGTCTGGTTCAGCACGTTGTTGGCTTCCATGCGCAGTTCCAGGCGGCGCCGGGTTTCGCCCAGGGCGAATGATCGGCCGAAGCTCATATTCACCACCAGGCTCCCCGGTCCGGTAATGGTGTTGCGGCCGGCGTTGCCCAAGGCTCCATTGGCGGGAACGGCAAAGGCGGCCGGGTTGAAGAAGCCGCCGCCACTGGTCACCGGCAGACCCGTCGCATCCGCCCGGCGGCTGCCGGTGCCGGAGGTTTGCGCCAGTTGGGTGCCATTGCCCAGGATGCGCGCGGTCAGGGGTGTACCCGTCTGCGCCGTCAGGGATCCCGACAAGGTCCACTCGCGCAAGGCCCGCGTCAAAACACCACCCGGCGCGCCTCGCGTGGCGCGGGAGCCGATGGGTGACGTCAACAGCCAGTTGGTGTCGAACACGTGCGCGCGGTTAAAGCTGGATAGGCCGCGTTCAGCACTCAAGTCCAGCCAGTTCTGCGCCACGGTGTTGCCCGCGCCGCCGAAGGTGG
Source organism: Acidobacteriota bacterium (assembly GCA_026394075.1). Lineage (GTDB taxonomy): Bacteria > Acidobacteriota > Terriglobia > Bryobacterales > Bryobacteraceae > JAPKYZ01. Next base: position 18,247 of record JAPKYX010000200.1, on the reverse strand, counting down.
AGGAGTTATCGATGGACTTGGACCAGCGGTAAGTTGCTCCAAACGCCACGCCGCGCCGGAAGCGCTGTGTGAGGCGTGAGCTGAACGAATGGAGGATCGAGTTGCCGTTGGAAGAATCGTAGACGAAGCCGGTCGCGTTACCCACCTGATTGCGCGATCCACCGGTCTGCTGGCCCAGGCTGTTGGGTGTGGTCTGGACATCCAGGCGTGTGCCCTTGGTGCCCAGATAGGAGAGCTCCGTGAACAGGCCGCGTGGCAGATCGTGCTGGAGCGAGAAGTTCCAGGTCTGGACGTAGGGCGTGCGGAAGTAGCGGTCAATGGCGATGGTGTTGGTGACATCACCGGGCCTCACGGACGTGAAGCTCTGCGCCAGTGGCAACGGATTCTGTGGGGTCGAGTTCACCGTAAAGGACGTGGCAAACGGCGGCTGTTGTGCCAGACGGTTTGCAAAGCCGTTGTAGATCTGGCCGTTGTAATAGACGCCGTAACCCGTGCGGATGATGGTGGAGCGCTTCACCCGTGGCAACTTCCAGGCCAGTGCCACGCGCGGTGCAAAGTTGTTGCGGTCCGGGTTCACCAGGCCCGCCGGGAAGGCCCCGGAGAAGCTGCCCGCCTGCCCGGGCGTCACCACCGAGACGGCCGAGAAATTGGGGCCGATGTCGAGGTTGGCCATGTGGCCGCGCTTTTCCTCAACGGGCGAAAAGTACTCATAGCGCAGGCCGAAGTTCAGCGTCAGCCGGGCGTGGACCTTGAAGTCATCCGAGACAAACGCCGAGATGTTGTTCTGCCGGAAGTAGGTGCTGGTATCGCCAAAGCGGATGGAGCTGGATTGCGCATAGCCGTAGAGGTAATCGGCCAGATCAAAGCCCGTGCCGGCCACCGGTGTCCCGGCAGCACTCAGCTGGCTGGTGGCTTGCCCGGTGAAGTTCAGCGTGCCGCGGGCATTGGGGTCGGTGCGGTTCGATGGACTGGCTCGCCGGTAGTCGACGCCGGAGGTGACGGAATGGCGTCCATAGATGAACGTCAGCCCTTCCCCCAGGCCCAGCGTCTGGGTGCGGTTCAGCGACGGATTGCCGTCGGATAGCGCTCCAAAGTTGGTGAAGTTCAGGTTGGGCGGGCCGTAGTTGAGCGGGTTCCTTGACGTGCCCGCGATGCCCGCTTGTGTTGCCACATCCGGGCCGAAGGCGAAGAAGGGTACCAGTTCGTTGCGGTTGCGATTAAAGGTCACCCGCGCGTTGCTGATGATGCGCTTGGCTAGATTTCGGGTCCAGCTGAGGTTGGTGTTCAAGCCGCTGCCAGATGAAGTGTCGCTGAAGGTATACGGCTGCAGGTTGTTGCCATCACGGGTCTGGAGGCCCAGGTTGAGCGCCAGGCGGTCTTTCTTGGTGACGTTGCGCTGCAACCGGAGATTCAGGTTCACGCTATCTTGCGCCGCCGCGCCGTAGTAGGCGTAGTTGTTGACGCGGGCTTCGGTGGTGGGGCGGGGAATGTAGCTGAGCAGTTTCTGCGCGATCGGGTCCAGGCGTGAAGCCGGGATGAGGTTGCCCGTCAATGGCTGGCGGGACGCCGGGTCAAACAGTTGCACCGGGCTGGTCCCTTGCAGGCTGCGCGAAAAATCACCTGATCTCTCCGCGTCCGTCGGTACGGTGGCGAAGGCAGAATAGGGCTGCCGCGAACGCGTGAGGAAGAAGTTGACCGTGAAAAAAGTGCTGGAGTCCTTGATCAACTTGCCGATCACCAGCGGCCCGCCCAACATGACGCCGAACCGGCTTTGCGCATAGGCGGGTTGGCGCAGGCTATCACCGGAAATGGAGAACGGCTTCGCATTCCAGACCGAATTGTTCAGCGTGAAGGAGAACATTCCGCGAATCCCCGCGTTGCGGTTGGCTCGATTGCCGAACTGCGTGCCGCCGGAGGGGTTGGGCCTGCGTCCGCGTTGCGCTGCGGCACCGCCGGGTCCACCCGGTCCACCTCGTCCACCGCCAAAGCCGCCGCCGCCAAAGCCTCCACCACCGCCGGGCCCACCAAAGCCACCGCCGCCGAATCCGCCGCCGGGGCCGCCACGACCGGGAAAGCCTCCACCACTGGGAAAGCCACCGGGAGGTCCACCTTGTCCACCGGGAACGTCCGGCCGGCCGGGGCCACCTGGACCTCCCATTCCACCGGGGCCACCGGGCCCGCCAAAGCCGCCCATTCCGGCCGGTCCGCCCGGGCCGAAATCACCTTCCGGGCGGAAGCCGCCCATCGACGGATCAAACCGCATGGCCGAATCCATGCCATCCGGCCCCGCATTCTGCCCCAAGCCTTGGCTTAAACTGCCGGAGACCAGAAATGCTTCGCTGGAGGTGGCTGCCCCGGCTGGACCCGTGCCAGCCAGAGCAGTGCTGCTGTCGGGCACCGCGAACTCAGGCACCTCACTACTCTCCGGGGCGGTTGCGCGGTTGCCACCCGGGCCCATCGCCATCCGTCGCGCCAACTGCGATTCCGCCAGCTTTAAGACCACCTCGACGGGCGCATTCGGCCCCAGGACTTGCGCCGTCTGGCGGTAGGGTTGGAAGCCGAACATCCGCACCTCCAGGTCCGCCGTACCGGCGGCGGCCGGGGGGACCTGAAAGCGGCCATCCGGGCCGGTCACCGTCTCAAAGACCTTTCCGTTCAGGGTGACCTTGACGCTAGCACCTGGAATGGGCTGATTGCCGGAAAGCACACGGCCGGACTGGCTCCAAGCCACCAGGGGGAAGATGGCGGCGCATATGCGGATGAACTGCATCAAGGGTGAAATCGATCGTCTCCTACTGCCCGGCCCGGTGCTGTCCAGCCTGCCGGTCTCCGGTCTTGTTCAAGTGGTCTTCATGGAGAACACCATAGTCCGGCAAATGTCGCTATTTGGTCGAGCGACAAACGCAATGACGCAAAATAAAGGCCTCAATGGCGGCTCAGGACCCGCCATTGCCTACTACGCGCCGTTTGCGCGGAACTGCCTCAAAAGCCCCATTCCGGGGACCGATATGAGCACCCATGGAAGAGTTTCTGAACTTCGATGACGTCCTTGAGAATCACCGCGAGTGGAGTACTCGCATGCAAACGTACTTCAAGAATCCCGACTATTCCATCGATACCCGGACCATCCTGAACGGTAAGGCGTTCCCAATCTGGAAATGGTTTCGCGACAACGGACACTTGTTCATCAATCTTCCGCAGTACGCCACCCTGGTGGAATCGCAGACCCGCTTCCGGACCGCGTTGGCGGATGCCGTGGTGAAGGCCAACAGTCTGGTGGTCCGCAACCCGGAGTACGTTATCGGGGCGCAGAGCGAGTTTGGACGCGCGCTGTCGTCCTTTGAACGAGATTTGAAGGAGTTCCAGAGCCGCACCAAATGGATGACGGGCGCCGCCGTTTAGCAAGGCGCACGTGACGATGCCTGTGACGGTGCGATCACGCTCATGTTCCAGTCCGATTGCCAAATCTCGACCACCGGGTTATCATTCAGAAAATCCAGGTCGATCATTTTGGGGAGGTTTCATGAGACGCTTGCTCGCAGTGTCCCTTTTCAGCATGCTGGCATTGCCCGTGCTGAATGCTCAGATTCAAAGCGCCCGCATTGAAGGCACCGTGGAAGATACTTCCGGTGCCGTCATCCCGGGGGCTAAGCTCCTAATCGTCAACAACAAAACCCAGGTGAAGGCCGAAGCCGAAGCAGACGCGGCAGGTTTTTACATTTTCCCGACGCTAACGCCCGGCTTCTACACGTTGACGGCGGAGACCAACGGGTTCCGCAAAGCCACCATCAACAACATCGAAGTGAACGTCGGTGTCAGCATCCGGCAGAACATCAAGCTGGAAGTCGGCACGGTCAGTGACAGCATCCAGGTGGAATCGAACACCGTTCGCGTCGCGACCACCGACGCCACCATCCAGCGCGCCGTCACCATGAAGGACATCGATACGCTGCCGCAGTTGGGCCGTGGTCCGATTGCACTGGCCACCTACCAGCCGGGAGTCCAGTTGGGCACCAGCCCGAACGACCCCAGCTTTGCGCGCGTCAACGGCATGCGCCAGGGGTCAAATAACAACACTCTAGACGGCATTGAAGTGAACGATCCGGTGTCGCCCCGCCTGGGCCTCACCATGAATGCCAACAATACCGATTCGGTGGAAGAGTTCCGCATCATCACCAATGGCGCCAAAGCCGAGTACGGCCGCAATGCCGGCGGTACGGTGGAATTGATCACCCGCTCCGGCACCAACCAGTTCCGCGGCAACCTGTTTGAGTACCACCGCAACACGGTGCTGAACGCGAACAACTTCTTCAACAAGTCCTCCGGCACGGAGCTGGCTCGGCCCAAGTTCATCCAGAACCAGTTCGGCGGCTCCATTGGCGGCCCGGTGATGATCCCGAAGGTCTTCAACGGCAAGGACAAGCTGTTCTTCTTCTATAACTTTCAGGGCTCCCGCGTAGCGCAGGAAGTGGTCCGCAACCGCACCGTGTTGACCCCGGAAGCCAAAGCGGGACTGTTCCGCTGGGTGGTCCCCGCGGGCCAGCCGAACGCTGGGTCGACGCAGAGCTTTGACATCGTCCGCAATGATCCTCGCGGTTTGGGTATCGACCGCGCCGTGGCCGCCAACCTGGCGCTGCTGCCCGCTCCGAACAACTTTGACGTGGGCGACCGCTTGAACACGGCCGGGTTCCGCTTCAACGCCATGGCCAACACCCAGGGCGACCAGCATACGATGAAGACCGATTGGAACGCCACGTCTTCCATCCGGGCCTACTTCCGCTACTCGTGGTTCAAGACGCTGACCCCGGCGGATTCCCTCAATAGTGCGGAGCAGACCTTCCCGGGTCAGCCCAACGGCACGCAGGGTGGCATCCGCGCCGGCTACTCGACTGGTGTCAACTGGACGGTGAAGCCGACGCTGATCAATGAATTCCTGATCGGCGTCCAGGGATCGTCCGTGGAGTTTGGCCGCGTGCGTAGCTTCGCCTACCCGGGAGTGGCCTTGATCGGGGCCAACCTGTTCACCAACCCGATTCCAACCGGCTTCGCGTCCTCCCGCTACTCACCCGTTTTGCCGCAGATCTCCGACAACGTCTCCTGGATCAAGGGCAAGCACACCTATAAGTTCGGCTTCCGCTACGCCCGGATCAACCAGTACCAGAGCAGCGATGCCAACATCTGGCCCACCATCGGTTTGGGGCAGGGAAATGGCAATGCGGCGCCGGGCAATATTGGCCCTTCGGGCAGCATCATCGCCTCGGCCGACCGGCAGCGCTTCGACAATCTTTATAACGACCTGCTGGGCCGCGTCAGCTCCATCCAAACCACCTTCTACAGCGACTTAGCGAAGTTCCAGACCGTCGGTACACCGCGCGTTCGCAACTTCCTTTTCAATGACTATGCCGGATACTTCCAGGACGACTGGCGCGTGACCAACAACCTCACGCTGAACGTCGGCTTGCGCTACGAGTTCTACGGTGTACCGCGGGAGCGCGATGGGCTGCAGGGCAATATCCAACAAGCCGCGGCTGGCTTGGTGGGGACGGGCACGCAGGCGCTGGATCTCACCGTGGTGAAGTCCAATGCCTGGTTCAGGACGGACAAGAATAACTTCGCGCCTCGCTTTGGCTTTGCCTGGACGCCGTTTAAGGACGGCAAGACCTCGATTCGCGGCTCCTGGGGTATGTTCTACGATCGCGTCGTCGGCACGGCGGCGATTGATCCCGATGGGACGACGCCGGGCTTCGCGCAATCCATAACCGCGTTCCCCAATCAGGCGGTCGGCAGCGATGTTCGTGTCAGTGACCGTCCGGCCATGCCCGCGCCTCCGGCGACGCCCACTTTGACGCCGGCCGCCAACCGCGTGTTTGGCGCGATCAACCTGTTTGACCCGAACTTCCGCCAACCCTATGTGATGCAGACCAACCTCACCATCCAACGGGAGATTCTGCGCAACACGGTGCTGGAAGTAGGCTACGTGGGCAATCGCGGCGTTAAGCTGCTGATGGACCAGAATGTCAACCAGACCCGTATCTACACGAGCGGCTTCCTGCGGGACTTCAACGAACTGCGCGCCTTCCAGGCCAACGGGACGGCCACTTCACCGGGCAATGATCTGGTCCGGATGTTCGGCACGGCGACAGGGGCCATCAACGGCATCGGCGCAACCCCGGTCCGCCAGGGTGCGGTGGGTGCGGCGGCCAATACAATCGACACCAGCAACTTCCAGCGCTACGCAGCGGCGGGCATTTCGCAGTTCTACCTGCGCAACTATCCGCAGTTCACCAACGTCTGGCAGACCAATAACTCCGGCCGTTCCACTTACGACTCGCTGCAGGTGAGCATCCGGCGTCAGGCCGGTGCCTGGAAGGGCGCGTTGAACTACACCTGGTCCAAGAACATCGACAATGCCTCGGTGGACGGCGGCGGCAACACCGGCCCCCTCGATAATTACAACTTCGCCTTGATGCGTGCGCGATCTGACGCGGACCGCCCGCACACGGCCAGCTGGACCTTGATCTATACGCTGCCCATTGGCACCGGGAAACTGATTGGCCGCAACATGCCGGGTTGGCTCGATCGCATCGCGGCGGGCTGGGAAGTTGGCTCCCTGGGCATTCTTTCCTCCGGCCAGCCGTTCAGCGTCTCTTCAGGTGTGCTGACCGGGCCCAACACCACCGACTTCGGCCCGCTCGGCAGCAATATTGGTGCCTTGGCCAACTACTCCGGAACGGACCGCAACATTGGCAAGATCGAACGCTTCGGCGGTGGTGTCCGCTATTTCACACCGGAGCAGTTCAGTCTATTCTCGGTGCCGGCCCCGGGTTCGATCGGCAACTCCGGCCGTAACACCTTCCGCGGGCCGGGCTTCATCAACACCGATCTGTCGATCGTGAAGCGCTTCCGGTTGGCGGAGCGGACGTTCATCACCTTCCGCGCGGAAGGCTACAACCTGCTGAACACGGTGAACTTTATCCCGGCGTCGATCAACCTGCAAACGCCGCAAACCTTCGGCATCATCTCGGCCACGCCGACGGGTGCCTCCAACCAATCCGGCGCGCGCATTCTGCAGTTCGCTCTGCGGTTTGATTTCTAGACCAGCTTAGACTGGCCGGCTTGTCGCGGTTTAGTTAACTTTTTGTTTGCAACTTAACCCCACGGTTCCAACCCTTGGGTTGATGCCGTGGGGTTTTTAAATTGACTATTGAATATCGAATCCGATGCTGGTATCATCCCACCTATGCTTCGGGTCCTGATACTCCTTGTTACAACCATTAACCTTTTCTCACAAGCGCCGCCATACGTCGTTCGGCCGCTTGCGGGAAGGTTTGACTCAGGAGAAGGACTTCCGGCCGACCGCGCGCGTATCATCCAACCCGGCCCCATGGCCATTGATCGCAATGGCACCCTTTTCTTTGCGGAACTTGAGAACGGCCGGCTGCGGGCCATCGGTCGGGATGGCACAATCCGGACCGTCGCCACTGTAACTTTGACCGCCCTGGGCCTTGGCGTGGATGGGCAGTTGTATGGCGCGGGCGGTGGGTATATTTACCGGATCAACGAGAAGACGGGCGCGGAAATCATTGGCGGCAACGGCCAAACCACCGCCGGAAGCACTGGTGATGGCGGCCAAGCCACCAGGGCCTCGGTGACCGATGTGACGGGCATTACCGCCGATGCTTCCGGCGTCATCTATTTCGTGGAGCGTAGTGCCCATAAGGTTCGCCGGATCTCCAAGGACGGCGTCGTGCAGACCTACGCCGGATCCGGCAATGTGGGGGAGGGCGGCAACGGTGGTCCGGCCACCAGTGCACGTCTGAACCGGCCCACGGCCGTGGTGGTGGATTCCCGCGGCAACCTGCTGATTATGGACACGTTCAACTCCACGATTCGGCGGGTGACGCCGGAGGGAATCATCAGCATCTATGCCGGTGGAGTGATCGGCATTCCCCAAACGAATGTCAACCGCCTGGAGTTCCGGTTTGGCGGTTGCGACCGGATGACAACCGACGCCGCCGGTAACGTGTATTTCACCGATTGGTACTGGGGAATGATCTTCCGCCTCAGCGTTTCCGATGACAAGGTGACCATTGTGGCCGGCAATGGGCGCTATGGGACGGCACTCCCGGAGAATCTTCCCGCGGTGCAGGCGGCGCTGAATCTGCCCGATGGAATTGCGGTTGATGCCAACGGAGATGTCTTCTATGGTGAGCCATTTTTCGACTCCGTTTTGCGGATTACCGGTGGTTCGATCCGTCGCTTTGCCGGCCGGCTTCCGCTGACGCTTGACCGTCAAGCGCTGCAATCAGATATCAAGTTTCCGTCTTCACCCGTGCGTGATGCCAATGGCAATACTTACTTTTCTGAGGCCACCAATAACCGTGTCCTGCAGATCTCGCGGACTGGAGTGGTGAATGTGTTTGCCGGGACGGGACGCGCCGGCTACAGCGGTGACGGGGGCAATGCCCGGGCTGCCCAATTAGACACTCCGCGAGGGTTGGCCATCGACGCGCGCGGGAATGTGTACATTGCCGACATGGACAATTTGCGCGTCCGGCGTGTTACTCCGGAGGGTACCATTAGTACCTTCGCGGGCGACGGAAAGCTTGGTTATACCGGCGATGGCGGTCCGGCTATAGCAGCCACGTTCCGGTCCATTGATGCGTTGGCCACAGATGCCGCCGGCAACCTGCTGATCACCGATAGTCTTTCCAGTGTGGTGCGTCGCATTGGGGCGGACGGCCGAATTACGACGATAGCCGGAAACGGAACGATCGGCTCAGGCGGTGATGGGGGGGCCGCAACCACGGCGTCGTTGTCTTTCCCGTTTGCCGTGACGGCCGATGCCACCGGCAACATCTACATCTCTGATGACGGCAACCTGCGCATCCGGCGAGTGACGCCCGCCGGGGTGATTTCGACATTTGCCGGCACTGGACGCCTGGGCACGCCCGCCGACGGTGTAGCGACTGCCCAGTCCCTGACTCCGACCACCGGATTGGGGGTGGACCGGGCGGGCAACGTTTACTGGTCGGGTCTATCGCCGTCGGTCCACCGGATCTCGCCTGACGGCACGATGGTAAAGATCGCCGGCACCGGAAGCCTGTTGGCTCCTACTGGTTCGCTGAATGACGGCAATCCTGCCCTGACTTCCGATCTCGATATTCCTCGCAGCCTGTATGTAAGCCCCGATGGTGACGTGCTGGTGGCCGAGTATTCGCATATCATCCGCAACCTGGTGCTGAACACAGCGTCGCGGCTGACCATGGTCTCTGGAGATAGCCAGACCACCACCACCGGCGAAAACAGCGCGGCGATGACGGTCCGGGTGCTAGGTCGGGCCGAGGTCCCCGTGGCCGGTGCTCGGGTCAGCTTCGTGATTACCAGCGGTCCCGGTTCGATCAGTCGGCCTGTGGTGACGACGGATGCGTCTGGTTTGGCGGCCGTCGTCGTGACCGCGGGTGCCGAGGCGGGCCGCGTAGTTGTGACGGCCACCGTCGCGGGCCTTCCGCCCGTCTCCTTTACCCTCACCGTCACGGCACCAGTAGGGCCGACCGGGCCAATGCCCACAAACGATGGCATCATCGGGGCCGGCGGTTCATTGACGCCGGTGAAGGAGTTCGCGGCGGGCATGATGGTGACGATTGGCGGCCGTTTCCAATTGACGGCGGCCGGACGCCAGATTACCGGTGACGACCTGGTGGAAGGGGCGGTGCCGCGCCGGTTCCTTGGACACTGCGTGTTGGTTGGCGGTCAACGCGCACCCATCATCCACGTCTTCCCGCAGCAGATCACGATTCAGGTGCCGGATATAGCGGCCGGTGCGCAGCCGATGATTGTTGTGCAGGATTGCGATGGCCCGGCGGAACTGCGGAGCGCACCCGTCAACATCAGGATTCGCCCGGGAGCTTCGCCAGAATTCTTTTACTTTGTCCGGCGCGCCGAAGGTCTGTCGCCAGTGGCGGCGGTTGATGCGGCTACCGGTGCCTACGTTGCCGCACCGGGCAGCATTGCCGGGGCTACGTTTAACTCTGCCCGGCCGGGGCAAGTGGTGTTGGTTTTCGGCACTGGTGTTGGTCCCACCACTCCCGCATTCCCGGCTGGCGTGATCCCCACCGCGGCCGGACCAGCCGCCGGGGCTGTCTCCGTCACGCTGGGAGGCAGAAGGCTGGCCGACAGTGATGTCATTTATGTGGGTGTCTCCGGCTCCATGGCCGGACTGCACCAGATGAACATCAGGATTCCGGATGACATGCCGGATGGCGATCACGCCCTGGTGGTAACCATTGGTGGTGCCTCCAGCCCGCCGGGCTTGCTGTCAGTGCGCCGGCCTTAGCGCAAACCAACCGCCCGGCATGGTGATGCGCTCCTTTCTCAACAGCAAGAGGGAGCCTCACCATGCCGGGCCGTGATCAGTGGCTCCGTCCGCTACTGCGCGGCTGTGGTTTCCCAGGTTCCCTGATCCACTTCGGAAGCTTCGCCCGCCGTCCGCGTCACGTACTTGCCTGACAGTTTGGTGCCCTTCAGAGCACCTTCAATGGTCGATTCCAGGCGGTTGCCCTGGATGTCGAATGCGTAGACCACTTTCAGCTTTTCGCCCTCGACCGCGATGGATTTCACCGTGCACGGAACGTCCTGCCCGGCAATCGTGAAGGAGACGGTGGCTTTCCACTGGCCGTCAGTTTGTTGCATCGCCAGGCGAATGTCGCCTGAGGCCGAGCCGCCTTCCCACTTGCCCAGATACTTGCCGGACGCCACCGGCTCTGCCACGGCGGCCAGCGCCGCCAGCGTGAGAACTGCGATTGGTTTCCACATCATGCTAGATCTCCGGGTAGAACTCAAAAAAGGCATCGAGCGACTGCATCAGTTGAGCGCGGATCTCGGTTTCACCGCCTTCCAGTAGATGCATGGTGACGTGCGCCGTTTGCCCGTTGGTCAACTTCACTTCTGCTTCGCCCACTTCCGCCACATCATCGGCCGGCAGCAGACGCAGGCCATACACTAACGCGAGTTTTGCCATTCGCCTTGATGGTAGCGCGCGGGCGAATCGTGCCTATGACAGCGGAGTGAAAGATGGTGGCTGCTCTAGGGCTTCTGGTAGCCCGGGCCGCGCAGCACTTGGCCGGGCAACGCTCCGGTATGGCGCTCGCCTTCCAGCACCAGTTTGCCGTTCACCAGCACGTAGGCCATGCCGACGGCATACTGGTGTGGCTTGTCGAAGGTGGCGCGGTCCCCAATGGTCTTCGGATCAAAGATGGCGACGTCGGCCCAGTAGCCTTCCTTCAGCAAGCCGCGATCCTTCACGTTGATCTTGTCCGCATTGAGGCTGGTCATCTTCTGGATGGCTGCCTCCATGCTGACCGCCTTTTGCTCCCGCACATACCGGCCCAGCACGCGGGCGAACGTGCCATAGGAGCGCGGGTGTGGATTCAAGCGCGATTGCGGGCCGTCGATCGACATGGCCGACCCATCGGAGCCGATCGAGACATAAGGCTGCTTCATCGCATACGTCATGTCGGCCTCAGAGTGGTGGAAGAAGACCGTGGGTACGCTGCCGTTTTCTTCCAGCAGGATGTCGAAGAAAGTCTCCACCGGGTCACCGCCGCGTGCGGCCAACAACTCACTCATCCGCTTGCCGACGAACGGTTTGCTCTTGGGGTCTTTGAGCGATACCAGGATCATGCCCTGCCAGCCGCCTCCGGTGGCCGAATAGTGGTTGTACCAGCCCGGCAGGCCTTCCAGAATCTCTTTCTTCATGCGAGTGCGCAGGGCCGGGTCGCGCAGCCGTTCCAGCATCTTCTGATTGCCTCCATCGTGCGCCCACGGTGGGATGATGGCGCGCAGATTGTTCTGGCCGGCCGTGTAGGGGTAGACGTGGGCGCGGATGTCGAAGCCTTCGCCGCGCGCCTTGTCGATCATGGAGATCACTTCCTTCATCTGGCCCCACAGCTTCTGGTCCGCCACTTTCAGGTGGATGATGTCGACGCGGATGTTGGCGCCCTTGCCGATGGCGATGGCTTCCTCAATGGACCGGAAGACGCCCAGACCCTCGTCGCGAATGTGCGTCGAATAGATGCCGCCGTATTGTTTGGCCACTTTCGCCAGTTCCACCAGTTGCGGCGTCGTCATCAAGCTGGAGGGCGGCATCAGCAGCGAGGAGCTGAGTCCCATCGCGCCATCGCGCATCGCCTGCCCGACCTCCTTGGCCATGGCCGTCACTTCAGCGGGACTGGCTCCCGTCATTCCGTAGCCTTTGACGTGCGTCCAGATCTGCGTCTGGCCCACGTAGCTGGCGATGTTGGTGGCGACGCCCCGCTTGGCGACAAAGTCAAAGTACTGGCCCAGCGTCGACCATTCGCGCAGCCCCGGCTTGATGGGCCCGGCCGACCCGCCTTCGCCCAGCACCATCGTCGTGACACCCTGCCGGATCATGCTTTCGCACTTGGGCTCATCCACCAGCGTGTCGTCGGAGTGGTTGTGCATGTCGATGAAGCCGGGGGCCACTACTAGCCCCTTGGCGTCAATCGTGCGCGTGCGCGCCGCGCTCTTCAGGTCGCCGATCGCGGCGATGCGGCCTCCGCGAATACCGACATCCACGGACCGCGCCGGGCCACCGGAGCCATCGACAACGGTGCCGCCGGCGATGACGACATCAAAGGTCTGTTGCGCGGTGGCAGAAGCGGCCAGCGGGAGAAGCGAGAGAAAGCGGCGGCGGATCATTCCAGATCAGTGTATCTGCCAGCCGGGATGGATGGCGAACCCAGTCGTTCACGTCAATGCAGACTGCGGTGGCGGATGGCCGACGAAAGCGCGGCGGCCTGGCTACGGCGCGATCTTGGTGGCCTGCCGGGCCACCAGTTGCCAGCCTTGGGACGTGCGAGTCCAGACGTAGAGCACATTCAAATGGAGCAGCGTCGGGCTGCCGTCGGCGGCCTTGCTGCCGACATCCATGTTGCCGCGGACGATGGCGGTCTGGCCAAAAAAAATCACTGGTTGGTCTCCCAAAGTCGTCATTGACGTATTGGGCAGCTTCTTCGCTTTCGCCAGATTGACGATGTCGGCCTTCGATTCCAGTCGTCCGCTGGAATGGCTGTAGATCAGTTGCGGATGGAGCAGGCGGTCAAGCGCCGGGGCGTCCTGCGCTAGCGTGGCGGTGCGCCAGGCCTCCATGGCCACGCGGACTTCTTCCGCCGCCTTTGATGACGGATCAGCGGCCAAGGCCAGGGTGGCCGTGAGCAGGGCAGCGAAGATGCGAATCATGGCCCTGCCAGTATATGCAAGATGGCCTTGCCATCCAAGCCGCCCGCGCGCCCAGGTCTTTTTCTTCCGCCAAGATCCTTGACCCACCTTGTGCAAACCCCAGCGGGCTTTGGTATACTCATAAAGGTCCCACCTGAAGAGCCGGGCGCGTAGCTCAATTGGCAGAGCAACTGACTCTTAATCAGTAGGTTGAAGGTTCGATTCCCTCCGCGCTCACCATTCCAAAAAAGAGATTTAGGGTTGTCCACCCACGGCCGGAAACGCCTCTGTCAGCAAATCTTGTCAGCAGAGCGATTTGCGAACTGGCTGTAAGCGATTGAAAGCAGGCAAGTCTCGGCTGTTCATGCAGAGCGGCGTCGGTGAGATTCCAGCGAAATCACCTTGCCCGGCTCGTGCGCCGGTGCTTTCAGTGCATCGCCAAAAGCTTCTGCATGCGATCTGCTAACCGTCACCCCGCACCAGATCGCGGCTGAAGACGATTTCAAGTTGGAATCTCTCCGCCGCACCTCCTCGCCCCAAGGGTCCGTGGCAGCGGATTGCCGCGCCCCAGCGTCTACTTGGCACAGAACGCCATGACATTGGCGTTTCACCAAACGCAGCTGACCGTGGTCTCCTAACGCTGCCCCGCCTTGCAGACACGACATCCACCGGTAACTCCTGCAGCTGATGAGACTACTCATGGCGGCATAAGCCGTTGGAGTCAGGCCGGCGCGCGATGTTGCGAAAAAAATTATGAGCAAATAACCAAAAAAAACTTCAAACAGCTGACCCGCTGGCCGGACTTTCATCGCTATATTAACCGTACACAAATCGATGCTACACGATCATCAGAAATGCCTCCATTCCCGGTTTACAACTTCCTTGCCGGCACCCGAGAAGCGTGATGTGAGTGCTCCTTTTACCCCGACCGTCTGGGCAAAGCTGATCATGCTCGGACTACTTGTTACGGCCCTGAGTGGGGCCACGCTTGTGCCGGTGGGTTATCTCAGCTTTGCCCTCGATTCGCCGCTCGCTGGCCAGACAGCCTTCAACTTCGTCAACGCCACCGGGGTCCAGGGCTGCACGGTGGATGCTCCCGTGTGCGATCAACTGTTCATTACAGGCACGCTAAGTCTGGACTACGGTCAGGGCGAGGTGGTCCAGGCGCCTTTGGTATCCGCCTTGGGCGCTGGGAGTTGGCTGCCGCCTGAATGGATCTTCAATGATCCGCGCGTACCCGTGACGGTCACATTCACGGGCTCGACGCCGTTACTTTCCGTCTCGTTGTTCGATGGCACCATTCAGCAGCTCGCGGGGACGATTGCTGGCGGCCCGGTTGATCTGATTAACTCGCCCGAGATTATTTTGTACGCGAGCACTGTCCCAATTCCTGAGCCTGGCACGCTTCTGTTCATGTCGTCCGCAATTTTGGTGGCATGGGCCGCACTGCGCCGTTGGTTGCCCCACCGTCCGATGTAGCTCGACCGGCCCCCCCTAAGACCGCTATTCAAGACCGACTGAGGAGACCTATGATGACCGCCCCCCGTCATGGCGTGAGCCGCCTTGCGTTCGTATTTGCTGCCGGCACGTTGCTGGCGATGGCGCAGACGCCGGCAAACTCCAGTGTGCCTGTCCCGTCGTCGGGGCCGGCCGGGACGCAGGTTTTACTGCGACTGACCGGGGTGCCCGGCGGCACCGTCAGTCCTTCCGATGTCCTGATTCAACTGACCCCGGCCTCGGGCAACGGTGCGCCCCGCAGCATCGCGCCATCATCTGTAGGGGGCGCATTGGGCTCCCGGGATCTTCGCTTTGGGATCCCATCCGCCATGGCCGCGGGCTCTGCTCCTTACGCGCTCTCCCTCACGGTGACCGGCCGGACCAGCACCGGAGCACAGTTCTACAGTGCTGTTCCGGTGAAGTTCGTCGTGATGCCCGCGCCACGGGTTTCCAGCTTATCGGTGAACGCGCTGAATCGCGGTGCCACGCAGGTGCCGGTGGAGATCACCGGTGAGTTCACGCAATGGAACACACTCGGGTTGCCGGTGGTGAGCCTGGGCGAGGGCGTGACGTTGACCGAACTGGCCCGTTCGCCGCTGGCGCCGGAGACCCGGCTCACGGGTAAGCTAACGGTGGCGGCCAACGCACCAGTTGGGCCGCGGACGCTCACGGCCGCCCAAGGCTCAGTGGTCGCGTCGCTGGCGAACGCACTCACTGTGCTGGCGGCACCGCCGGTACCCTTGACCGGCGTATCACCCGGGTCCGTGATCCAGGGCGCAACGGCCACGATTGACCTTTACGGCTCCGGCTTCACAACTTCATCCCAGGCCTACTTTGGCGATGGCATCACGGTCAACCAGATGGTGTATGACACGCCCAGCCACATCCAAGCAGTGGTCCAAGCCAACCCGTACGCCTACCCTGGTCCACGACCGGTGACGGTGGTCACTGGCGGTAGCTTTGCCACGGGTCTAGCCTTGCAGGTCATCCACAAGCCGGTGTCGCTGAAGTCGGTTTACCCGGCCAGTTTGCCGCAAGGCCAGTCCGACACCGTCACCATTGAAGCTGACGGCACCAACTTCCTGGAGGATGCAACACGGGTGAGTTTCACCCGGCCGGGCAGCGGTGGAATTGTGGTGGGCGATGTACGGGTGATTTCGCCCACGAAACTGCGCGCGGAGGTGGCCGTCGCACCCGGTACGCCGCTGGGTGCCTGGAACATCACGGTCGCGACGGACGGTGAGATGTTGAACGCCGGGCAATTCACGGTGACCGGTGGCACGCCCATCATCACGCAAGTGAACCCGCCTTCCGGCATGCAAGGTGCAGCCACGTTCCCGGTGACTCTGACGGCCGCTTTCACGACGTTCTCGGCCGGCACCACGATCGCCTGCGCGGGTGGCGGCTTGACCATTGGCGCGACGACGCTGGTTTCTCCGACGTCAGTCCGCGTCAATGTTGCGATCAACTCATTGGCCGCAGTGGGAGCCCGGGCCTGCACGGCAAAGACAGGTGGCACGATCGTGCCCTTCACCTTTCAGGTGAACGCGGCCAGCGGTGTCCAACTGCTGAGTCTTTCGCCGGGCAGCGCGCCGCAGGGCAGTTCGGTTCCGCGGGCTCGCATCCTGGGGCTGGGAACTAACTTTGTGCGAGGCACCACGGTGGTCAGTCTGCGGCACAACCCGACTGGTTCTGCCCTCACCATCCCTCAGCCGGTCACGGTCCTGAGCTTGAACGAGATCGAGATGGCCATTGTTATTCCAGCGGAAGCGCTGGTGGGTTCGTACCACCTCCAGGTACAAACCGGCGGCGAGGTTCTCAGCTTGCCCGATGCGTTTCGCGTCGTGCCGGCGACACCGCAGGTAAGTGTGACCCCTTCGTCACTGCCGCAGCAGGCGGAGCAGACGCTGGTCTTCAATGGTACCTTTACCAACTGGGGCCCGGGCACCGCCATTGACCCCAGCCCGACGCCCGATATTGAGTACCTGTCGGCGCTGCAAGTGCAGTCCGCCACCCGGGCTACCCTGCGGGTGCGCATCCGGCCGCGAGCGAACTTTGCGTTCCCGCCTAATCCCTATCTCCTGGTCTTGCGGACCACGGTGGATTCGCCCTTTGGGCTTTATCAGGAGGCCGTCGGAGCCGGCTTTTCTGTCGCCCGCGGGCCGGCCCGCATCCTGTCAGTCGACCCACCATCCGGCAACTCTGGCGCCCGCGTCCCGATGACGATCTGGGGCGAGTTCACCAGCTTCCAGCAAGGCCTGACTACCGTAGTGTTTGGGTGCGGGGCACAAGTGCTCACCAATCCAGCCACGGTGGTGGGGCCGACTCAACTTCGCGTCGAAGTGCAGTTGCCCATTGCTCCTGAACTGGTGTCCAACTGCCCGATACGCGCAATCACAGAGGGTGAGCAAGCTGATGGCTCATTTGAGCTACGGGGCATCGCGCCACCAGTGATCTCTTCCGTTACCCCCAACTCCGCCGCCCAAGGCGAGACCCGGTCCATCGTGATCCTGGGCACCAACACCAACTGGGCACCCGGAACGACGGTGAACCTGGGCGTGGGTGTGAGTGTGATCCCCACCTCGATCACGCCCACGCGGATTGACGCGACGGTGAGTGTTGTGCCGACGACGGCCACCGGATCGCGTCCGGTGACGGTGACCACCGGGGCACAGGTGTTGAATTACGGTGTCCCGACACCCTTTGCCGTCACTCCTGGCCCGGCTGAGATCCGGTCGCTGACGGTGGGCGCCATCCGCCAGGGGCAGAATCTCCAGGAAGTCGTCATCACCGGCCGCGCCACGAACTTCCTCCAAGGGAGTAGCAACGCCAGCTTTGGCTCGGGCATTACGGTCAACAGCTTCACGGTGCAATCGGCCACGCAGGCCACGGCCATCGTTTCGGCCAGCTTGTCGGCGGCTCTGGGGCTGCGGACAGTTGCCGTGACGACGGACGGCGAGGTGGCGTCCATCTCCACTGCTTTCTCGGTCACTGAGAAGCAGCCGGTGATTCTCTCGGTGTCGCCGGTGTCGGCCCAGCAAGGCGCCACGGTGGATGTCACGGTGTTGGGTGAGGCCACGTCGTTCTCGCCGTCCAGTGTTCTCAGCCTGGGGCCGGACATCGACTTTCTCAATGTTGTTGGCACACCCATGCCCACCCGCGCTGTCTTCCGGATGCGCGTCGGTCCGCTGGCGATCACGGCACCGTTGCCCCATCGAGCGGCGAGAGTGACGACCGGGACCGAGGTGGTGGAGTTGGCGAATGCGTTCTTCGCCACGCCCGGTGCGGCGGCGATCTCCAGCGTGACGCCGGGCACCGCCACGCAGGGCCAAAATGCGGAGATCCTGATCCGCGGCCAGAATACCAAGTTCGCTCAGTCCATCACCACCGCCTCGATCAACACGCCGCTCGGCACCGCCGCCATCAATATCGGCGAAGTGTTGGTGGATCAGGTAGCCCAGGAAGTGCGGCTGCGCTTCAGTGTGCCACCCAATGCCGCCACCGGCTTGCG
>JAPKYX010000280.1 GCA_026394075.1 Acidobacteriota bacterium | reverse complement strand
TTTTGAGTTTTGGGTGTGTTCCAGTTGGCGAAGAGACTTCCGGCGGCCTGTGGGGTTTTGGCGAACAGGACGATGCCGCTGGTGGCTCGGCCTAAGCGGTGGACCGGGTTGGCGTTGGGGGTTTGCTTTTGCACCAGGCGCAGGAGAGTGTTCTCCATGAAGCCGCCGCCGGGGAGTGTCGGTAGCCCGCTGGGCTTGTTGACGGCCAGCAGATGGGCGTCTTCGAACAGGACGTCGAAGTGCTGAGGGGAGTCTGGCTCGACCCACGGTGGACGATTCCAGACCAGCGTCTGCCCTACCGTGACCGATTCGCTGCCGGTGGCGGCAACACCGTTGAGCGTGACTTCGCCGTTGTCTAGTTTTTGTTGCCAGGCTTGCGGGGTGGAGTGCGGGTAAAGGCTGGCTAAGTGGGACAGCAGGGGTTGCCCATGGTACTCGCTGCTGATGATGGTCGAGTAGGCGTACCCGCGATTGAGCATCTAGTTTGAGTGTAGGCTTGGATCGTCTAATAGCAGGACAGCGGCATTGGGGGCCGTCAATCGTGGTTCGAATCCATGCCGGCAGGGCCAACCACCTGCCCTTGGTCTTTTGCTCTTCCAGTTGACCCGTTGCGCGCTCGCGTTTCGCCCGGGGGCCAGACTAGTAGCGCTTGCGAAAGGCTCGGGCTAGCAGCATCATCAGGGCGGGTAGCGCGAGCGCCACCACCAGCGCCGCTCTTGCCTCGACGGCTTTGCTGCCCACGGCCGCGTAAACCACGGAGATGCCCAGGTTGGCCACGGTGGTCCAGAGGAGAAAGCCGGAGGCCTGAACCTTGGCCGTTCCCGCGACCAGGCATGACGCCTCCGCGAGTACCGGGATGGGCCGCAACAGCACCAGCCAAAAGTATGGCGCGGCCTGGAGCCGTCCGGAGATGAGGGCGAAGTCCTGCGGATTGATGAACCGCGCGGCCAGCGGCGTCCCCAGCTTGTCGCCCAGCACATAGCCCAGCAGACAACCTAAGCTCATGCCCATAGTGGAAGCCGCGACGCCGCCCCAAAATCCCAGCAGATACCCGGCCGCGGTCGACACCAGACTCGAAGGGATGGGCAGAACGACATCCGTCGCCAGCAACACCAGGCAGAGGACCACGGCGACGGTGCCGGTGGGGGAGGAATTGAGGCTGTTCTCAATGAGGCTGGTCAGCTGGTCGCCCCAGATCAAAAACGGAATCACGATGAACGCAAAGATTCCGAGTACAAAGATGATCGCCTTGGCCAGATGCCTCACCCAGCGATTCTAGCTTGATGGAGGGACACCCCTCTGCGGGAAGTCGCGGAGCACGGCCAGTGGAGCTCCCAGTCACGGGTGGCGCGTCTGTGCCAACCTGTGAGCATGTCCATCCGTCCGGTCAAGCGCATTGAACAGTCCAAGCCGACTATGGAAGGAGCGGGCGTCCATCTGCGGCGCGCCTTTGGGTTTGGCGATACGGCCGAGACCGATCCGTTTCTGCTGTTCGATGACTTCCGCAACGACCGCCCGGAGCAGTATCGCGCCGGGTTCCCCTGGCACCCGCACCGCGGCATCGAGACCATCACCTACGTGCTGGCGGGCACCGTTGAACACAGCGACAGCCTGGGCAACCAAGGTGCTATTGGCGCGGGCGACGTGCAGTGGATGACCGCGGGCAGCGGCATCATCCACCAGGAGATCCCGCAAGGTGACCCGGCGGGCCGCATGCATGGCTTTCAGCTGTGGGCCAATCTCCCGGCGGACCAGAAGATGTCCGCCCCGCGCTACCAGGAGGTTGCCTCCGGCCACATCCCGGAAGTGATCGAAGATGACGGTACGCGGGTCAGGGTGGTGTGCGGCGATTTCTGGGGTGTCAAGGGTCCGGTGGAAGGGGTGGCGGCCGAGCCCATCTATCTCGACGTCACCATCCCCGCGGGCAAGCGGCGGCGGCTGCCGGTTGAAACGACGCGCCACGCCTTCGCCTATGTGTTCGACGGCACGGGCAAGTTCGCCGATGCCTCTGATCCTCAACCCGTGCTGACGGAACTGGTCCCCGGCGATGAACCGCTAAGTCTGCTGGCAGAGAACCGGTCACTGGTGCTGTTTGACCGTGGCGATGAGGTGGTGGTGGAGGCCGGTGAGCAGGGCGTGCGCTTCCTGCTGGTCTCCGGCAAGCCGCTGGGTCAACCGGTGGCGTGGCGCGGCCCGATTGTGATGAACACGCAGGAAGAGTTGCGGCAAGCCTTTGCGGAGTTGCAGCAGGGCACGTTTTTGAAAGCCGCTCACTAGAAAGACCGGGACGCTCCGGTAGAAGCAAGTTCGGGGCTAGGGCGCCAACAACACAAACGGCGCCACTTCTGCGCCATTAAAGCTCATCAGGAACTTTCGGGTGGGCTGGTAGCTGGCTGGGGACACGAGCCCTGGCCGCAAGACCAGACTCCGCTGCACCTGGATCTGGCGTGGAGATTGCTTCCACTCCGTCTGAAAGCTACCCCAGTCGTTATTCCCCGAGACCGAATCCGGCAGTTCGTCCACCGTCAGCCGCTCCGGCAGGTGCCACTGAATCGACTCGGTGAAGCTGGTGGGTTGAAGGACCAGCGACTGGACGCGTTCCGGCCGGTTCACGTTGGGCATGGCGTCGTAGGTCATCGGCACACCTTTCACCATCCACAACTTGCCCTTCATCACCCGGGCATACCCCGGGGCGCGAAAGCCGAGCGTCAGCCGATGGCGGCGGTTGACGGAATCATAGTTGCGGACGACATCACGCAGTTCCACGCCCGGCATCGCGCGATTCATACGGTACTGCGTGATCTGCTGATTTTTTCCCTGGGCTAGCTGACGGTCCAGTTCCCCCGCATCAAACGCGTCCTGTCCGGTGGAGATTTCTTCCAAGGTGCCAGTGATCGATCCATCCGCCTCCAGCGTGATGTCCCAACGGCGTTCCGTGTGATTCTGCTCCGGTGCCGATTGCGGCATCTTCAGCAGGTCACCCCGTGCGCCGGCCAGCACCAGGGCATAGGCACCCTGTTCATGCACCGGCAGATAACCCAGTGGCACCGCTTCATCGGTTGGGTCAAACAGGAGCAGCCGCCCCAGTTGGGGATGCACCAAAGCGGCCGGCAACGCCGGAGCGTCGGGCATGGCGATGGCCAGGATGGCGTGGTTGAACTGCTGGGGTGAAGGCCAGTCCGGCTGCGTAAAGTAAGGGTCACCGGAGTAGATGGTCACCAGCCAGGACTCAATGCCCGCCACGCGCAACAGGGCCTTCATCAAATTGGCCTTGTCCTTACAGTCGCCATAGCGCTTGGCCAGCACTTGGTCCGCCGAGTGGGGGACATAGCCGCCACCCTTGGAAAGATTGGTGGAAATGGCGACATACCGGATGCCCTGGGCAAACTCCGCCACCGCGCGAACCCGCTCCCAGGCCGTTGTCTTGCCCGACAGCAGAGCCTTGGCTTGCGCCTCCACGGCCGGGGTCACTTCCGCGGCCGTCTCTCCCAGACGGGTCAGCCATTGCGAAAGATCCGGCCACGCCGCAAATGTCGCCAAGGCCGAACTGGCTTCTCCGGCCGGCGGCACCAAGCTCACCCGGATGCGTGGCACTAGTGAACCAATGGGAGGCGCACCAGGCTCCCGTTCGATCAAGGGCAAGTCCCGCATCTCCCACGAGAAGGTCTCGCCGCTCACCCGGGGCTGGGCCGGAGCACTGGCATAGCCTTTCGCTTCCGCCTTCCAGCCCGGGGGCACCGTTACCTGAAACCGGCTGAGCAGATGGGGCTGCAAGTTCTGGAACGAGAAGGCGTACTGCGAGAACACCGTCTTTTCTTCCAGAACGGATTCAAAGCCGAATACGCCGCCCGGGTCGATCTCGCTCGCGACACCCGCACCCGCATAGCGAAAAGAAGAGTAAAGCTCATCAGAATTCAGCGACTGTTCGATGATGTCCTTCTTGCCGTACTCGCGCGTCTTGCCCGTCGGTTGGATCAGCCAGGCTTTCATCTCCCGGACTTTCGAATCTTTCGAGTCAAACGTATTGCCGGCCCGGGCCTCGGCCTTGCCCTCCAGCGTCAGCACCTTGATGGCGATGCGGGTGGTGGTGGTCTGCTTGCCCGACGGCTCCACCAGCACCTTCTCCTCATTCAGCAACACGACCGCTTTGGTTTGGGGCGGGTAGGCTGGATGCGGCTGGGCGGCGGCTTCGCGCAGCCATGCCGGAACGTCAGCGGCGGATGACGTGGCGGCCAGCGCCACAATCAGCAGGACAAGCCGCCGGCCGCTCACTGAGCCCTCAGCGTGAAGCTATGCGTATCCGAGTCATGGATGCGATTAAACGCGGACTTCAGCGCCGGGTAGGCGTCCGCATTGAAGCGGATCTGCCCGCCGTCGCCCCAAACAAACCGCCGCGTCACCTTCAGTTCGCGTTTGGGCTGCGCAATGGAGGCCGTCATCTGATAGCTGCCCGCCTGGCCTAGTTTGAATGACCCGGGCACATCCGGGCTTTCCAGCGCAAAACCTTCCGGCAACTCAATCACGATGTCGTCAGATTCCTGATAGGCGTTCGGGAAAAAGATGGGGTGCAGCCGCGAGGCTTGGCTGAATACGGCTGGCCGGCCATGGTGGAACAGCGACGGTTGAACGAACAGCCGCTTGCCGGTGCGTTGGGCGTAGCCCTCCATGCTGATGTTGAACTGCACCTTCAGCGCATCCCGCGTCGAGGTGGCATTCTCGATGGTCAAGTCAGTCACCTTGGCCCCGGGGAATCGCGCCTCCATCTCCTTCTTCTTCGTCTCTTCCCGGGAGCCGGCCGATTGATCCTCCAGCGCCATCTTCGCCTTGACGGCGGTGTGGCCGGAATAGCTCATCGTCACCTTACCCGAGATGTGGCCTTCCGGCGTGAGTGTCAGCCGCATCTCCCGGCGCAGATGGGAGGCCGCGCTGGGAGTCACCGGCAGCACCACCAGGTGCGGTTCCTTATCCATCAACAGTGCGGGCTGGCCTTGCTCGCGCCAATCGAGCATGCCTGGTGCCAGATACGGATTTCCAGGGTTGTAGTAGAGAACATTGGCCCCGTCCTTGACGGCCACCTGTGAACGCTTCAGCAAGAATGGGTCCAGAAACTCGGGCCGCAGCACGCCGCCCAGGGCGGTGCTGGATCGCACATACGCCGGGTTCAGGCCGGCGGCCTGCGCCAACGCGTAGAACAGGCCGATGATGTCCTCGCTGTTCCCCAGCTTATGCTTCAAGGTGTCCGCCGAGCTGTAGTCCGCCTTGGACAGTTTCTTCACGTAGCGTTCGCGCTGTTCGCTGGTCATGGTGCCGGCGTTGTAATCCACGTTGCCGATTGAGTTCTGGCAGAAGGTGGCCAGTGCCGTCGCCTTCTGCTCCACTGTTTGGGCCGCGGCGGTCAACTCAGCCGCTAGTGCCTTGATCTCGCCATTCACGCGGATATCGCGGCGGAACCGTTCGTGGATCTTCTGCCCCAACACCCGCCAGTAGGCCGCACCTGTCTCCGGGAACGCCGCTGAATAGTAGACCAATATCCAAGCCTTGGCATCTTCTTCATCCGGCATCAACGGCTCCTCGACAAAGGCGGGCATATCCGTCAACGTCGCAAACATGTACCCTTCCCGCAAGCCATTGGCCTTGGCCGGAGCCCAGGGCGAATGCCGGCAGTTGAAGTTGAAGGAGCGCATGTTGAAAGCCACATACTCGCTCGACATCGGCTTCACATAGTAGGTAATCTCCCAGGCCGGGATCTCCAACTGCGCCTCCAGCCGGGTGTACCGCGCAAAGTGATTCGTGAAGATCTCAGTGTATTGATACTCAATGATCGCCCCCGCCGTCAGCCGCGGAAAGGTGAACTTTTTCTCCTTTCGATCCAGTCGACCCTTCTTCACCGCCGTGGAATCGAAGACGGCCGACCCGGGAATGTTAACGATGGAGCCATCGGGCAGGATAGTGCGCGCCTGGATGTCAAAGATCGTCCAACCGGCCGATGGAGAATACGGGATCGACACCTCGCCCCATTGCTTGACGCCACGCTCATTGTAGAGCTTGATCCGCTTGTAGTTGACCACGCGATGAGTCAGGCTCTGGCCACCCTCCAGAGCGTCACTCACCCAGGCCTCCCAGAACATGGCTTCCGCATCCGCATTGGGATCAAGCTTTGGCTTAGCCAGAGATAGCATCTCCGGCGTGACTGGTTTCCAATCCGCGCTCAGAACCGAGGCGGCAGCGAATATTGTGAGTACTACGGCACGCATAATCATACGTTTGTATGCGATCTTAGCAGAGCAAGAAGAGACCGCGATGTTACAAGCGTGAACGCGACCGAAAATGGGACACTCCCCCCTCGAACTTCGTGAGCCGGGCGGCACCAGGGAGGCCGGTCAGGTTGCGATGCCCGCCGCGCGGGGGCCGGTAAGGCGGAGGGGAGAGGTTAGAACCGGAACAGCACGATGGCGGCGACGGCAATGGCCAGCACGCCTTCCACCAGGCCGACGTTGACATTGCGGTCCCGCACAATCTCATCCTGGATGCGGGCGTTGGGCAGCAGGGCCAGGTCTACTACCCAGCGCATGGCCATCAGCAGTACAAACCCGGCGGCCGCGTCGAAGGCGAAGTAGCTCAAGTTGGTAGACCAATCGGCAAAGTCGCCGCTGGTGGCTTTCATCAGCAGTAACGACAGCGCCACCAGCATCAGGCCCAGCGGGATACCCGCCGCAAAATTGCCTTGCTGAACTTGTTGGGCGACGTTGTAGCCGGCCAGCATCTGGTAGGCCCGGCCAAAGATCAGCAGCACGATCAACGCCAGCACCAGAAACACCGCCGACGTGATGACAGTGCCGCCCGTCTGGCTGAGCGCTCCGGCAAAGGCCAGCGCCGTCGCAACATAGAGGCCGCATTCCACCACACCCGCCGCGAGATTGCGGCGCTCGATGATCTCCGTGGACGTGCGCACGCCAGAGATCAACAGACGTTCCATCAGCCAGTGCGCGAGAGCCAGGGCGGCAATTCCCGCCAGTGACCAAGCCAGATCCACGCCCAGTGCGCGCAGCACGGCATCGGAACCGGCATCAGCGGGCAACCCTTCGGCGCGAGAGGCTCCGAGAAACACGATAACGATCCCGGCATAGTAGCCCGCCACGGCGAGGCCGAAGGCGGGGTTATCCTTCGCCGTCAACTCCTGGTCCATCGAATAGGGCGACAGAAAGTCCTTGGCAAACTTGGCCGCAATCAGCACCACCACGCCCAGGGCGACATGGGCCAACCCGAGCATCAGCGGCAGTGGTTCAAGTGAAATCGGCATGAGTTGTCTTTTCCGGCCGGAAGGCGCCTAGCGGCGTCCGCGGCCTCCGCCAAATGAGCGGCCCGAGGGACGCGAGCTGAACGTACCACGCGATTGATAGCGCGAGCTGGAATACGACCCGCGCGACTGATAGCGGGAATCGGAATAGCTCTTGTTGCCAAACGACGGCTTTTCGCGTTCGCGGTAGAAGCCACCGCCAGAATTGCCCGTGTACGAACGGTTGTCGGAGTTGATCGTCGGACGGTTGGTCCGGAACGAATCCCTTGGGCCGTACCAGGTGTCGCCCCGGCGGCGGGCGCTGTCGTAAGCGTTGTAGTCGCCGATGGTGATGGGCGTGGTCATGCGGGGCTGCAACAGTTCCCGCATGATCAGATATTGCGGCAGCCAGCTCCACACGCCGTTGTTCCAGGAACCATAAGAGTTGGCCTGGCCGGGCGGCGCGATATAGGCATAGGCCGGAGCCTGCACCACGCGTTCGGCCTCGGAATCATACTTGCCGGCGGGCTTGCGTTCCACCACCATGCCGGCATGCTGGTCCCGGTCGCGGCGCAACCGGGCATCGAGCGGTTCCCACATTTCCTCCTGCGACACAACGCCGTTGGCCAGCGTTGCGTCCGGAAACTTGGTGCGGACAATCTTCACCTTCTCGCGGCCGCCATCCACTTCCAGCAGCAGCTTGTCCCAGTTGGTGTAGAGCTGACCGGCCAGCGTGTCCACAGCCTTGCTGTCGGTGGTCAGCTGCGCCTGGGTTTGATCAAGACGGTCCGCTGATTGGAACAGGGCACCGTAGTCCAGACCCTTGGGGCTGGGTTGAGCCGCGAGAGCCCGAACGGCGGCGGACCCGGTCCAGGTGGCTTCAGCCGCGGCCTTGGCGGCCACCAGTGCCGCCACGCGGGCTTCCAGATCACCCTTCTTTGCGGGCCAATCGGCGATGGCCTTGCGCGCTGCCGGAGCCACATCGAAGGCGGCAATGGCATCGTGCGTGCGCTGCATCGCGGTGAGACGCGAAGGCAGTTCTTTCTTGTAGCCGATCCAGCGTTGCGCTTCCTGGCGCAGCTGATCGGCGTCGGTCACGGCCGCAGTGCGGTTGGCGTCCAGCTCGCGCAGGCCGCGCTCCACTTGGTCTGTGTCGCTCCGCTTGTTGGCGGCAGCCAATGTCACCAATGCCGCCAGACTCTGCTCGGCCGTCGCCAGTTTTGCTTGATCGGCCTTCAGGTGATTGGTCCAGTCAGCAGCCTTCCCGGCAAACAGCTCCGGCTCCTCGCGCAATGCGCGGTCCAGGTAGGCGCGGTGGCCCTCAAAAGTTGACTTGTCGTTGCTGATCTTGCCGGAAGCGGCGTTGACCGAATCGCGCAGCTCACCCGGCAAATTGTCGAGCCCCGCTGAGGCGATGACGCCCATCACCAGGATCAGCAGGATCGCCAGCACGCCCAACGTCTTCTTGCGGGCGGCGGCTTGGAGCAACGGATTCGCGACCGGAGGCTGATAGTCCTTCGGACGATCACTCCAATCCTTGGGGCGATCTCTGGGTGCAAGCGGAATATCGGATTTGTCAAACGCAGACATAGCGGGCCGCTCCTTAAGCGGCGCGATAGACAGTGACGTCGGAGGGATTCACGCGGACCGCCAGCCGGACATCAAACGGCTGGCCTTCCCATTTCTCAACACAGATCAGGCGAGCGCTCTTGGTGTCGCGGAACAGCCAGCGATAGAGCCCTTCGCCTTCGCCCGTCTCATTCTCAAAGAACCCCACTTCGCGGCTGGAGTGGTAGTTGAAGCGCTGGCCTTCAAACTCGATCGTTTCGGCCTGGTCCTGCCGCTCGTCCAACTCCGCCAAACGGTCCTCACTCAAACCCACGTCGGGAAGCGACAACCGGCGCGGATCGAACAGCCCCATCAGCTCCAACTGCGGATTGCTCTGGACTTCCAGATAAACCCGGTTGCCACGAAAGTCGCCGCTCAGGTCGGTCCAGCGGCGGCGGTTGGCTTCATAAGCGCTGCGCCGGTCCACCGTAAAGTCGAGATCGGAAAAATCGGCCGCCGCGCCCACAATCGAGATTGCGTCGCCCTTCCGGGCTTGTGCCAGGTTGACCGACGAATCGGCCAGGGCCTGCGGGGCAGCCGCGGAAATCGCCGGTTTGGGCGTGGGCTTGAACATCTGGAACAAGACGAACGCCAGCACCAAGCCCAGAACTGACAACAAAATAGTGGTGACCATGTGAATAAAGGGGCGCCGGATCCTTGGTCACCGGCGCCCGCGAATGCTAGGCTCCCGTGATCTGCTTCGGAATCGAAACGCTTAACACTCTGTCCGCCCGGGCTGCTTTGAGCGCCGCCAGGTCGTTATCAATCGTGCCGGTTTCCAGCGCCTTAAACTCGGCTTCCAGGCCCGCATCGGTGCCGGTGGTCGCCAACTGCTCAAACGCCTTGGCCTTGGCTTCTTCCTTGGCCACGTTCTCTTCAAAGCTCCGCAGCGCGGCAAAGGCATTGTCCGCGTGGCCGACGCCCGAAAGCGCCTCGGCGACTTTGCGCTGAGCCGTGGCAGCGTTGCGGCGGGCAATCAAGGTCGTCGCGCTGCGTTCCGCCTCGTCGATCTTGCGCTTGATCTCGCCCACTTTCTGCTTCAGCGTTTCGCTGGCGGCACGGGCCGACTCGACGCCGGTCTTCATCGCAGCTACCTGCTGGTCGGCTTCGTTCTTGCGCGCCAGTGCCTTTTTGGCCAATTCCTCGTTGCCCGCATCAAGCGCCTGACCGGCCCGCGCGAACCATTCCTGGCTCTGCGTGATGTACTTCTGATACTCGACTTCCAGGCGGTTGTGGTTGCTCATGGCGGAGGCGGAGGCATTGATCGTCTTGCTCAGCTCCTCCTTCATGTCGCGCACGGTCTGCTTGACGGTGGCTTCAAAGGTGGCGTCTTCCACCACGTCCAGGCCGGAGTTTACCTGGCCCCGGACGACGCGTCCGCCGCGATTAAAAATGTCGGAAAAAAATCCCATATGTGTGCTCGCTTCTAGTCCGTATCTGCAGTTATCTTAGCTGGCTGTGACCGGTTCCAGCAGATCACGGGCCGCCAGCAGGTCAGCCATCAGATAGCCGGCCAAGCTGAGGATGTCGTCCTGATCTTCCGGTCCCATGTCCTGCAGCGTGCAGAAGTTGTTCAGCGTGATCGCGCTCATGCCCGGGGCCACGTGATAGAGCTGGAACGCCGAAGTAGAGATGCCGTTATGGGCATCCAGCATCTGGCGCATCATCTCGGACGTCAGGACGGTGTCCGGCAGCGTCGTCAGGTTCACCGTCATGTAGAGGATGTTGCCCTGCAGAACCACCTCAAAGGCGATGCCGGTCTCGACATCGCGAACATGCAAGCCATCGCCCGCCGCGGCCACATCGTAGCCGTGATGAGCCAGAAGTTCGGAAACTTGAGTAATCGTGGGAGTTTCGGTGCTGGTCATATATTTGTGGGTGCGGTTTGAGATTAGCACTCCTTTCACTACTACGGAATGACAGGGGACCCCGTTCCGTATTTCGGTGGCCAGCCGGCCGAATCCTGCCAGCCCGTGAATCGATCTGCCATAATCACTCCCATGATTCGTGCTTTGTTGCTGGGAATGCTGGCCTGGTCCGCGACTGCGGGCGTGGTCCGGTTGGAACTGGTGGAGCGGACCGATTACGCCAATGGCCAAGCCTTCGGCCCGGCTGGCCCCTACGAAGTGGTGAAGGCCCGCGCCTACTTTGAAGCGGACCCCACGACGCCGGCCAACAAGCTGATTGTCGACCTGCACCTAGCGCCACGCAATGAACGCGGCAAGGTGGAATGGTCCACCGATGTTTACGTCTTGAAGCCGCGTGACACCTCCAAAGGCAACGGCACGCTGCTCTATGAGGTCTCCAACCGCGGCGGGCGCGGCATCCTGAATCAGTTCCAGCGCGGCGACGAATTCCTGTTGCAGCAAGGCTTTTCGCTGCTATGGTGCGGCTGGCAGTGGGACATCCCCGCGGCACAGAAAGATGGCCTACGGATGTATTCGCCCATCGCCACCGACAACGGCAAGCCCATCCGCGGGCCCGTGCGCGCCGAGT
>JAPKYX010000203.1 GCA_026394075.1 Acidobacteriota bacterium | reverse complement strand
TGAACTTTCCGGCGCCGCCTGCACGAAGCTTTCCCGCGCTCGCAGCGCTTGCTCCAAATAAGCCAGGCTCTCGCGAGCCTTCCCCATCTGCCCCAGAATGGTCCCCAGTGTCTCGTGTGAATCGGCCAGCGCGTTGCGGGTGCGGACGTCGTTGGGGTCACCAGCGGCCATCTCCTCGCGCATCAGTTCGGCGCGGCGGGCGGCAGCCAGGGCATCCGGCAAACGGGCCGATCCCGCCAGGGCCATGGCCAGGCGGTCGTAGTCGTAGCTGAGGTCCATGCGCGCACGCGGACCCGGGTCTTCCTTCAGACGCAGTTCATCAAGCTCCAGTGCCCGCCGGAGGCTGACTTCAGCCGCCTGATGTTCACCGCGCAACAACTGGCACAGGGCGACGTAGCGGTCACAGACGCTGAGGTTGTTCTTGCTCCGCTTGGTTTCGACAAACAGTGCCCGCGCCTTTTGCATGTAGTGGATGGCGTCTTCTAATTCTTCGCGTTGCACGTGGATGTAGCCCAGGCCGAAGTAGGCGTTACCCAGGGGAGCGCGGTACTTGCCGGGATAATCCTTCACCATCCGCTCCGCCATCTCGGCGGCGCTTTTCGCCAGTTGCAGTGATTCATCGGAACCTGGGTAAACGCGCGCGGCCTCGGCCCGGATCATCACGATCCACTGGCGGTTCTGCGGAGCCTTGGTGAGGTCATCGATCCGCTGGCGGATGGCCAGCGCTTTCCGGAAGCTGTTCATCGCCCCGGCATAGTCGCCCAGATTCTGCTTGTTGCGATTGCCCTGGATGGTGGCGATCGCTTCATAGGCTTCAGCGCGTTCGGTCAACAGCTGCACGTTGTCGCCCGAGGTCCGTTCCAGTTTGTCGAGATACTCCAGGCTGCGCTGAACAATCAGGTGCCGGGCTTTGGTGGTGCCCGGAACATTGGCAATGGCCGGGTTGATCTCAGTCAGCAGGGACTTGGCGATTCCTCGCACAGATTCAAAATGCTCATGCGCGATGCGAGCCTGCCACAGCGCCAGGGCGATGCCGCCCAGCAGGGATGCGGCCACCAAGGTTGCCGCGGTGACGGCCAGTTTGTTGCGGCCGATAAACTTGGCGGTCCGGTAGGCCACCGATGCCGGTTGGGCGATCACGGGGCGGCCATCGAGATACCGTTCGACGTCCTCGGCCAGTTGCGTCACGGTCCGGTAGCGCTGCGCCGGCTCCTTACGCAAGGCCTTGAGAACGATGTTGTCCAGGTCACCGCGCAGTTTGCGCATCGGCAGGCCACTCAAGGGCGTTGGGGCTTGGCTGGGCGGCTTGACTTGCGTTTGGCAGACGACACGCTCCACCTCTTTCAGCGACGGGCTGGTGACCTTTTGCGCTCGCAGTCCGGTGAGCAACTCATAAAGGATCAGGCCTAGCGCGTAGACATCGGTGGCGGTGGTGATCGCTTCGCCGCGCACTTGTTCCGGGCTAGCGTAGTCGGGAGTAAGCGGTACGGCACCACCGGCGTGGGTCTGAGTCAGGTCGCCCAGGTCGGGCTGCAAGACTTTGGCGATACCGAAATCGAGCAGCTTCACTTGGCCTTCGGCCGTGACGAGAATATTGGCGGGCTTCAAGTCACGGTGGACCACCAGGTTCTGGTGCGCGTGGGCCACCGCCGCGCAGATGTTCTGGAACAGCTTCAGCCGTTGCCGCAGGCTCAACTCGTGCCGGGCGACATAGAGATGGATCGGCTCGCCCGCCACCAGCTCCATCACCAGATAGGGCAAGCCTTGCGCCGTGGCACCGCCATCCAGAATGCGGGCGATGTTGGGGTGATCGAGCAGGGCCAGAATCTGCCGCTCCCGCCGGAAGCGCCGCTGGACATCGGCTGTGGCCAGCCCCCCGTTGATCACCTTGATCGCCACCTGTTGCGCAAAGGTTCCATCGTCGCGGACGGCGCGATAGACCGTTCCCATGCCGCCGCGCCCGATCTCTTCTTCCAGGCGATAGGCACCCAGCCGCTGCCCGATCCCGGGGCCGGCCGGGCTGCCCATCAAAGGTGGCGGCACTACCGCCGGGTCCATCAGGGTTTCCGCGTAGAGCATCGCCGGTGCTTCCAGAAAGCTGCCCGCGGCGGCATCCTGCTGAAGCAAGTCCTCGACCTGCCGCCGCAGCTCCGCATCTGCTCCGCACTGCTGGCTGAGGAATGCCGGCCGGGCCTCACTGGGCAGATCGAGCGCGGACTCAAACAGTGCCTCGACGCGCTGCCAGCGGTCAGGCGTCATCCCAGCGTTCATTGCCCACCCCGGATCTGACCATGGAGCCACGCCCGCGCGGTGCGCCACTGGCGGTTCACCGTGGCCACACTGGTGCCCATCACCTCGGCCGTCTCTTCGATCGAGAGCCCACCGAAGAAGCGCAGTTCCACCACGCGGCTCTTCACCGGGTCCATCTCCGCCAGCGTCTTTAGCGCCTCATCCACCGCCAGCACTTCGGACGACCGTGCCGCTGAAGCCAGCAAGCCTTCCTCAATCGGAACCCGCTCCACATCCTTGCCCCGCTTCTCCGTGCCATGGCTGCGCGCATGATCCACCAGAATGCGCCGCATCAGCGTGGCCGCGACGGCCATGAAGTGCGCCCGGCTTTGCCACTCCACGCGGCTTTGGTCGATCACCCGCAGGTAGACCTCATGCACCAGCGCCGTCGGCTGCAGCGTATGTTCCTTGCGCTCTCGCGAAAGATAGCCGCCCGCCACGCGCCGCAGTTCACCATAGACCAAGGGCAGCAGAGCATCCACGGCGTCCCGGTTGCCGCCGGTGGCTTGGATGAGAAGTTGTGTAATGTCGCTGCCCAGGTCCGGATCAGTCACCTCTGGATGCGCCTCCTGCGCCAAATTTTGACACGTTGACCACCGGTGCTGCCGATTCGACAGCGCCACCCCGGCATCGATACCATCTTGTTGCGGGCGCGCTTGAATGGCGCTGCCGCGCCAGAAGGAGATTCGTGCTGCTTCGTTGCTCGTCACTCGCCGCCGTGCGCCGCTCAACCGGATTCTTGTTGACCGTGGCCTTGATGCTCGCCGCCGCCCCGGCCCCGGCTCAGGATCACGCCAGTTGGCGCGACTATGGCGGCGCTTCGGATGCGGCGCAATACTCGTCGCTCGCGCAGATCAACCGGTCCAACGTTACGCGCCTGGAACGCGCCTGGCTTTACCCCACGGGAGATTCAAACAAGTACTTCTTCAACCCCATCATGGTGGACGGGTTGCTCTATGTGATGGCCAAGAACAGCTCCATCGTCGCGCTGGACGCGGCGACGGGCAAGGAACTGTGGTCCTCCGCGCCGGAGCCGAACCTGAAGGTGATCACCAATCGCGGCATCAACTATTGGGAGAGCAAGGACCGCGCCGACCGCCGCTTGCTCTACTGCGCCAACCACACCTTGCGCGCCATCGACGCACGCACGGGCAAAGTGATCCCAAGCTTTGGCCGTCAAGGCAGCGTCGATCTGAAGGAAGGCCTGGGCCGCGACCCCAAGGCCATTGCGCTGGTGCAATCGATCACCCCGGGGAGAGTGTTTGAAGACCTGATCATTCTCGGCTCCGCCACCAACCAGGGCTACGGCTCCGCACCCGGTGACATTCGCGCTTTTGATGTCCGAACCGGCAAGCAGGACTGGTCCTTCCACACGATTCCCCATCCAGGCGAGTTCGGCCATGAGAGCTGGCCCAAGGATGCCTGGAAGACGGTGGGTGGCGCGAACGTCTGGGGCGAAATGTCGGTCGACGAAAAGCGCGGCATCCTCTACGCACCCACGGCCAGCGCCAAGTACAACTTCTATGGCGTGGACCGGACGGGCGACAACCTGTTCAGCGATTCCATTCTGGCCCTGGACGCCCGCACCGGCAAGCGCATCTGGCACTTCCAGATGGTCCACCACGATATCTGGGATTACGACGATGCGACTGCTCCAAAACTGGTGACGCTCCGCACCGGCGGCAAGACGATCGATGCGGTGGCGCAGGTCAGCAAGCAGGGCTTTGTCTGGGTCTTCAACCGCGTGACCGGCGAACCGGTGTGGCCCATTGAAGAACGCCCGGTGCCGCAGAACGGCATGCCCGGTGAGAAGCTGGCCCCCACCCAGCCGTTTCCCACCAAGCCACCGCCATTCTCGCGCCAGAAGTTCACGGTGGATGACTTGAGCCCCTACCTGTCGCCCGCGGACCGCGCCAAGTTCCGCGACGATCTGTTGAGCGCGCGCAATGAAGGCCTGTTTACGCCGCCCACCACACGCAACACCGTCCAGATGCCCGGCAACAATGGCGGAGCCAACTGGGGTGGAGCAGCCGTGGACCCGACGCGCGCGCGGCTCTACGTCGTCTCAAAAGACTTGCCCGCCATGCTGCGCCTGGAGCGGGGCGGTCAAGTAAAGGCCGGACCCGAAGACCCCATCGAGCAGCGTGGCCTGGCGGTGTTTCAGTCCAACTGCCAGGGCTGCCATCGGTCCAGCCGCGAAGGCAAGCCGCCGGAGATTCCGGGCTTGGCGGACTTGGGGGGCCGCCTGCCACGTGCCGAAGCCGCGGGGACCATCCGCCAGGGCCGAGGCAAGATGCCGGGCTTTGCGAAGCTGTCGGGTGAGGAACTGGAAGCCGTGGTGGCGTATCTCTACAACCCGACGCGCGCCCGCTTCTCGACGCCAGCGGGCGGGAATCCGCCAACGCCGATTGGGCCTACGTCTCTTGATGAGACAGAGCGCTTCTATACCGGCTTCGGCTTCATGATCGCCAGCAATGGCCTGTCCCCGATCAAGCCGCCGTGGTCCACGCTGACGGCGTATGACTTGAACCAGGGCAGCATCTTGTGGCAGATTCCGTTGGGCGATGTACCGGAACTGGCGGCCCAGGGCATCAAGAACACCGGCTCGCACTACCCCAAAGTCGGCCCCGTGGTGACTGCTGGCGGCCTGATCTTCACCGGCACGCGAGACGGTAAGGTGCGGGCGCTGGATGCCGACACGGGCAAAGCGCTATGGGAGACCGAAGTGGACGCCGCGCTGGAGGGCATCCCGGCGATCTATGAGATCAACGGCCGCCAGTTCGTGGTCTTTTGCGCGGCCGCTCAAGCAGGGCTGACGCCCGCCACGCAGGGCAAGATTGCTGGCGCGTACGTCGCGTTTGCCCTCCCCGCTTCAAAATAGAAGCGCTTCGCAGCACTCTCCACGACGCCGCTAGCGGCTCCGGCGGCGGTAGGCTGACCAGGCCAGCACGCCTAAACCACCGGCCAGCAGCAGCGCGCTTCCGGGCTCGGGGACGCTTGGCGGAGGTTCCGGCGGACCTGGAAAGTCATTGGGCCCTCGCGGCCGCTCCGGCGTGGGCTTCGGCGGCACGCGCGGCGGCTTGGGACTGGGCTCGTCGCCCGGCCCCTCCGGCCCTGGCGGCGGACCCTTGGGGGTGGGCCTCCCCGGATTAGGCGGAGTACCCGGTGGAGACTCGCGGGGCGGCGATGTA
Source organism: Acidobacteriota bacterium (assembly GCA_026394075.1). Lineage (GTDB taxonomy): Bacteria > Acidobacteriota > Terriglobia > Bryobacterales > Bryobacteraceae > JAPKYZ01. The sequence continues at coordinate 7,356 of JAPKYX010000203.1, read as the reverse complement.
GGTGGCGGTGGCACCGGCGGCCCATAGACCGGCGGACGAGGCGGCTTGGGGCCCGGCGATTCCGGTTCGGGTTCCGGCTCCGGCAACTCCGGCGGCGGGGGATCTCCATCCGGTGGCGGTAAATACACCGGCGGCACGATGGGTGTCCGTGGCGGACCCGGCAACGGACCCGGTCCCGGTGGCACTGGCGGCTCAAAGGGAGACTCGCCTTCTGGCCTCGGTCCCCCAGGTTCCGGTGAAGGCTCGCCCCCGGGTGGCGGTGTCCCTCCCGAGAAGCCGATCCCGGCAAGACCACCCGGTTGCGGCGGTGGAGCCCACACTCGACCACCGTTCGGCGTCGAGCTGGGACTAGACAGCGGCCCTGAGGGCAGGTTGCCGCCGGGGTCCCACCCAAATAGCGGTTCCGTGATGGCCGTCAACTGCCGCCCGGGGCGACTGTCCGGAGTACCCGGGGCGGGCCACCTTCCGTCCGGCTCAGCGATCTGATCAAATTCTTCATCGGCGGGCGATTCGTCAGCGGATTGAACTTCGTCTTGGGGCTCGTCCTCCAGCCGGTTTCCGCACCGGGTCCGGACCGTCTGCTTGCCATCGGTCAGCACGAGTTCGCCGGCTTTCAGCAGCTGCGGTTTCCGGGTCCAGTAGATCTTCTGGCCGACGCGATAGGAGACATAGGCGCGCCGGTCCTGCGTGAGTTGAACCGGCTTCAGGCGGTCGGGATCGATACCGCGATAGTGGGCGGCCGCGGGGGCATCCTGGGCCAGCTTCTGCTTCACTTCGGCGCCAGATTGCGCGCCACCAGGAAGCACGGAATGCCGGTAGACCGGGCGGGATCGGTCCGGGTTCCCGGGCTTGCCCGAGGGGCTCGAATCCGGTCCGGGAAGCTCAGCCACGCGTGAGGATTGGCAGGCGGCAGTGACCAGCATCACCACCGGCATCATCCATCGTCTTGGCGGGGAGAACATGAGCATGCCTTTGACGGCCAGCTCCAATCGCCGGACCATCCAACGACATATCGGCGCGCACGCGGCAGGATTGAAATGCATTCCGCAGACAACTAGCGCGGACACTTGTCAGCAGCAACGACGACGGCCAGCGCGTCGCCCCCCGGCGTGAGCCCAGAAAGTTGGGAAGATAGAGAGGTACGGCCTGAATTGCACCCATGAGTTACCTCGATAGTCTTGAAAACAACCTGAACGCCCTGGAGCGCATCGAGGAGAAGGATCCGGAGCAGCTCCGGCGTGAGGCGGCCGCCCGTGAATCGGACCGGGCGCTGGCGTTGCGGATCGCGCCGCATGCTGACGCTCTGCGCAATGGCGAGTTCACCAGCCAGTTCCTGACGGCTTGCCGCACGGTTGGCCATGGGCTGCGTATGCTGGTCCGCTTTACCTGGCTGGAAAACACGCTGCGTCTGGAAGCCAAGGACAAGAAGTTGGAATTGCAACCGGTGCCGGAAGGGGTCCAAGCCACCTTTTTCGTGGCCGGAGAGCAGACCTCGACTGAAATGCTGGACCTTCAAGGCGACCCGGCGGCCTTCGCTCGCCGGTGGCTGGAAGGCTAGGCCGCCAGCAGCAGCCCGCTGCCCGCAGGCTGGTAAACTCGGGTCCATGACCACTGGGCAGAGCCACCACCATGAGTAGCAGCAGCAGCTTGTTCCCCATGATGGGCCAAATGCCGATGACGGGTGGACCCACCTGGTTAGGCGCGACGCCGCGCATCAGCTCCTTGCTGATCAAGCCCGCCTCCGCGGTCTGCAATCTCGACTGTTCCTACTGCTTCTATCTCGACCGCGACGCCGACCCCTACAAGGATCTGCCCGCCCGCCGCATGACCGACGACACGCTGGAACGGCTGGTGGACACGTACCTCTTCTACAGCCATCCGCAATCGACCTTCGCGTTCCAGGGTGGTGAGCCGACACTGGCCGGGTTGCCATTTTTTGAAAAGCTCATCCGCTTCCAGCAGCAGTACGGCCGCAACGGCCAGTCCGTCTCAAACGCCCTGCAGACCAATGCCGTACTGCTCGACGATAACTGGGCGCAGTTCTTCCGGCAGTACAACTGGCTGTTGGGCGTATCGCTGGATGGTCCGGAAGAGATCAACGATCTCTACCGCTACAACCGCGCTGGGCATGGCACCTGGAAACGCGTGATGCAGTCGATTGAGTGCCTGAAGAAGAATGGCGTGGACTTCAACATCCTGTGCGTGTTGAACGCCGCCAACGTCGAACGGCCGCGCGAGATCTACCAGTTCTACAAGTCGATCGGCATCGACAACATCCAGTACATTCCGCTGGCGGAGTTCAACCCCGACGGCAGCCGCATGCCGTTTACCATCACGCCGGAACAATATGGCCGCTTCCTCTGCGAGACGTTTGACCTGTGGTGGCCGGACCGCAAGAAAGTCCGCATCCGCTTCTTTGACAACATCGCCGAAGCCCTGGCCGGCCAGAAGCCCGGCAGTTGCACGATGCATGAGACCTGCGACAGCTACTGCGTCGTCGAATACAACGGCGACGTCTACCCTTGCGACTTTTTCGTGGAAGGTGGCTGGAAGCTGGGCAACATCGAGGTCGATAGCTGGACCGACATCGCCCGCCGCAGCCGCCGCTATGGCTTCGCCCAGAAGAAAACGCTGGCGCATCCGGAGTGCCAGGTCTGCGAGTACCAGTCGATCTGCCACGGCGGCTGCCCCAAGTTCCGCCACGGGCCGCAACAGCGGTTTGAAGATCTGGACTACTTCTGCTCGGCGTACAAAATGATTTACTCGAAAGCCACCGGCCCGCTGCGGCAGGAGCTAAAGAAGATCCTGGGGCGCGAGGTGGAAGCGCCCACCACGCATTCGATCAGCCCGTATTGAGGGACGTAATGTCTACCAAACCGGTCTTCCAGCGAGGCGTCAACTTCACGGCAGAGCGGCCTGATGTCTACGGAACACCCGGAGCCATCAAACAACTGGAGCGGCTGCCCGGCTACGGCATCAACGCGATTTCACTGGTGCCCTATGGGTTCACGCGCGCCGGAACGCCGATGGTTCGCTTGCCCGGCCCAGGCAGTTGGGAACGGGACGAAGGCCTGATCGAACTCGGCCAGCGGGCGCATGAACTGGGCATGTTCGTGTTGCTGAAGCCGCAGATCTGGGTGGGTGGCGGCGCGGGCTCATTTCCGGGGTCGCTTGATTTTCCGGTGGCGGCCGATCGCGAGGCGTGGTTCGCCAGCTACGCCATGTTCGTCGACCATTACGCGGCACTCGCCACCCGCATGAAGGCGGACCTCTACTGTGTCGGCACGGAGTTCGTGAAGCTGTCAGCGCACGAGACGCAATGGCGCAGCCTGATCGCCCGCGCCCGCCAGAAGACCTCGGCACCGCTGACCTATGCCGCGACGCAGGGGCCAGAGTTCGAAACGCTGGCCTTCTGGGATGCGCTGGACTACATCGGCCTCAACAACTACTACCCGCTGCCGGACACGCTGGATGCCTCGGGCATAGTGGCCAAGGTGGCGGTGGTGCAGAAGAAGTACCGCAAGCCGGTGGTGCTGACGGAAGCAGGCTACGCCAGCCTGGAGGCGCCGCACAAAGCCCCCTGGGATGAGACGCCCCGCAAGGTCTCGCTGGAAGATCAGTCACGCTGCTACGAGGCGATCTTCCAGGCCTTTTACAAGCAGCCCTGGTTTATGGGGATGTACTGGTGGAAGGTTGGGACAAACGGATACGGCGGGCCCACCGATGGCAGCCATACGCCCTGGGGCAAGCCGGCGATGGAAGTCGTGAAGAAGTGGTACCGCTCCGGCGGGCGGTAAGGGACGCTACTGAATGCTGGTCGCCAGCGTGGGAAGCAGGCTGATCGTCCGTCCCACTTTCTGTTGAGCGATTCGCAGTTCGTACAAACTTTGCAAGTTGAGCCAGAACTCGGCGCTGGTTCCGAAAAAATGGGCGAGCCGAAGAGCCGTGTCACCAGTGATCGAGCGACGGCCATGCAGTATCTCGGTCACCCGATTCGTGGGTACCGCGAGATTGCGCGCCAGTTCGGCAGCGCTCATGCTCAGCGCGGCCAGTTCTTCCGCCAAATGCTCGCCGGGGTGGATCGGGGCGTTCATGGTTTGGGCTCTCTCCTAGTGATAGTCGACAATCTCCACGTTGACCGGCCCGACCGATCCAGCAGGCCATTCAAAGCAGATACGCCATTGATCGTTAATCCGAATACTGAACTGGCCCTTGCGATCACCTTGTAGCGCCTCGAACCGATTCCCCGGCAATGCCGCCAAGTCGCCCAGCACGAGTGACGATTCCAGACGATCCAACTTGAGCCGGGCAGGCCTCTCGATAGCAGAAAAGGCCTTGACCCTCGCACCGGCGGCAAACTCTCGCGTTCGCTTATCGCGGTAGCTGACGATCAAGGCCCAATTCTACTGCCTCGTTATGCGTTACGTCAAGCGTAACGACAAGTAGGTTCTAGACGCCTTCCAGCGCCTGCTCCAGATCCCACAGGATATCTTCGAGATCCTCAATGCCCACCGAGATACGGACCATGTCCGGTGACACGCCCGCGCCGATTTGCTGCTCCGGCGACAACTGCTGGTGCGTCGTGGCGGCGGGTTGGATCACCAAGCTGCGAGCATCGCCCACGTTGGCCAGGTGCGAGAAGAGCTTCAAGCTGTCCACCAGCTTGCGGCCGGCTTCCAAGCCACCTTCGACGGCGAAACTGAAGACGGCACCCGCGCCCTTGGGGCAGTACTTCTGCGCCGGCTCAAAGTAAGGCGACGACGGCAGTGAGGGGTACTTTACCCACTTCACTTTCGGATGCTTTTCCAGCCACGTTGCCACGGCCAGTGCGTTGCTCAAGTGGCGATCCATGCGCATGCCCAGCGTCTCAATCCCCTGCAGGAACAGGAACGCGTTGAAGGGGCTCAAGCAGGAGCCCATGTCGCGCAGGCCTTCCACGCGGCACTTGATGATGAACGCCATCGGCCCAAACACTTCGCCAATCACCATGCCGTGATAGGAGGGCGATGGTTCGCTCAACATCGGGAACTTGCCGTTCATCCAGTTGAACTTGCCGCCATCGACGATGATGCCGCCAATGGAGGTGCCATGGCCGCCCATGAACTTGGTGAGAGAATGGACCACGATGTCAGCGCCATGGTCAATGGGCCGGCAGACGTAGGGCGTCGCGAACGTGTTGTCGATCACCAGCGGCAGGCCCGCCTCATGCGCCACGGCGGCCACCGCGGCAATGTCCAGCACGTTGCCGCGGGGGTTGGAGATGGTTTCGCCGTAGATCAGCTTGGTGTTGGGCTTGATGGCCTTGCGGAAGTTTTCCGGGTCATCCGGCTCGACGAAAGTGACATCAAAACCCAGCCGCCGGAAGCTAACGTCGAACTGCGTGTAGGTACCACCGTAGAGTGTCGCCGAAGCCACCATGTGGTCGCCCGCCTGCATCAGCGACGAGATGGCGATGAACTGGGCGGACTGGCCGGAGGAGACCGCCAGCGCGCCGATACCATTCTCAAGCGACGCCACGCGCTGTTCCAGCACGCCGGTGGTCGGGTTCATGATGCGCGTGTAGATGTTGCCGAACTTCTGCAGCGCGAATAACTCCGCCGCATCCGTCGAGTCCTCAAAGGTAAATGAGGTCGTCTGGTAGATCGGTACCGCGCGAGCCTTGGTTGCCGTGTCGGGCGCGTAGCCGTCATGCAGCGCGCGCGTGTTGAATCCGTATTTGCGTTCGTCAGCCATAACCCGCCAATCTATCGCATCCAGGCATCCAAATGTTGTGCGACGAAAGTATCATCGTTCAGGTCCGGGTAAGCGGCGTAGACACGATCGATCTCCGCCGCCTGGCCAACCGACAGCTCCTCGTCCTCGTCCAGGCACCACGTCCCGGCCAGCAAGCCCTGCCGCCGCAACACCTCGTGGATCCCGGCGATGCAGCCGCGGAAGTGGTGGGCCGCATCAAAGAACGCGGCGTTTGAGTCGGTCACCGCCCAGGGGTCAAACTTGTCAGGCGCGGCCACCATCTCCACGGCCTTCTGGGTCCAGCAAGCAAAATGGCCCAGCAAGCCACCCACGCACCAATCGCTGCGCAGATCCCAGATGATGGCGTCATCATTGCCGGTATAGAGCGCGATGCCCCGTCCCCGCGCGGCCCGGATGACGTCGAGCGTCTGGTAGCGGTTGAAAGGGGCGATCTTGATGGCCACCACGTTCTCAATCTCGGCCAGTTGTGCCCACCACTCATAAGGCAGCACCGCGCCGCCCACGGCTGGTTGCAGGTAAAAGCCCATGACGGGCAGGATGGCCGCCACTTCGCGCACGAAATCAAGGCTGGTGGAACGCACCAGCGCGACGTCGTAACCCAGGCTCTTGGCCAACTCGGCGTCCGCGAGCGAAAGCACCCCGGCCACGGCCACACGGTCTTCCGGTATCTCATCAATCGCGAGTTCCAGCACCGGCCGCAGTAAGCCACGTTCCCGGATGGAGAACTGCGTCGTGTGCACGCCCACGGCGACACCCAACGACCCGGCGGCGACGTAGTAGCGCGTCAAGGCCCGCTGCCGCCGCTCGTCCAGTTTGCGTTCCGCGGTCAACGCCAGCGGATGCGCCGGAATGGCACCGCCCCGCTGCAAACGCTCCACCGGCGTCAAGGATTTAGTAGCGTCCATCGGTCACCTCAAAGTGCGTCGGCTTGCCCAACGTCGCCCCGCCCATCCCGATCCATTGCGCGGTCCGCTCAATGGCCTCGGCGGCGGTCACCTGGGGATAGCCGAACAGGCGGGTGCACTTGGATGCGTCGTTCAGCAAAGCCAGTTCGCCTTCCACGCCCACAAGCTGCGGCGCGACGCCCCAGATGCGCCCGAACTGTTCCGCCACGGCACGCACGGCCAGCGTCTCCGGACCAGTGACGTTCAACTTGCCCGTCATTCCCAGACTGCGCAGCGCAATTGAATTGGCATCGCGCTGCCAGATGCAGTTCAACCGGCCCATGGAGAGATCCACCGGCCGCCGCTCAAACACCGCCAAGCCGACATCGAGCAGGACGCCGTAGCGGTACTCCACCGCATAGTTCAGGCGGAAGTAGACGGCCTGCGCTTCGTAGAACTCAAAGACGCGCTCGCGGCCCAACACGGTTTGGGCGTACTCGCCCACCGGCACGGTCTCGGTCTGCTCCGTCGCGCCGAAACGCGTCAACGGATAGATATTGCCGCTGGAGAACACCACCCACTTCGCCCCGGGGTAGCGCTCGCAACAACGGGCGGGCAGCAGGACATTGCGGGCCCAGGTGGCTCCGGGATTGCCCGCGGTGCCGAACTTTTGCCCGGCCATGAAGATGATGTTGGTGGCACCGGGAAGTTCGCGGAT
>JAPKYX010000042.1 GCA_026394075.1 Acidobacteriota bacterium | reverse complement strand
GCCGTGAATACGTTCCCGGGCCTTGTACACACCGCCCGTCACATCACGAAAGTGGATTGTACTAGAAGTCTGCGCGCTAACCCGCAAGGGAGGCAGCGGCCCAAGGTATGATTCATGATTGGGGTGAAGTCGTAACAAGGTAGCCGTAGGAGAACCTGCGGCTGGATCACCTCCTTTCTAAGAGAGAATAGTGGCAGGAGTCATCGAATCGCGCCTTTCACGAGGCCAGTAAATGGCAATCTTTCCTGTCAATCCGTTCCGGATCTCCACTTGAGAACTTGAGATTTTGTGGCCGGGTCTGCTTTAAGCGACCTGGCCGGCATCCAACTGGCCTCGATTAAAATACGCACCGCTGTTAGCGGCGGTGCTTCAGGGGCTGTAGCTCAGCTGGGAGAGCACCTGCTTTGCAAGCAGGGGGTCACCGGTTCGATCCCGGTCAGCTCCACCAGCAAATGCGTCTGGTTGTCGGAATTCCGGCGTCAGCGTGTCTGGGCCTGTAGCTCAGTTGGTTAGAGCGCACCCCTGATAAGGGTGAGGTCGGTAGTTCGAATCTACCCAGGCCCACCATCAGTTCCAATACAGCTACCGCGAGTGGCCCTCTTTGGGGCCCCCGGTGGTTGCTGTGAAAAGCAATCGAGTTCTTTGACAATTGAATATGACGGGCAAAACTGCAAGTTGTAATCGCTGCATTGTCCTCCGGAAGGTGAAAGCCTGTTCGGGTGACATTGGCAGCGGGCGCAAAGAGAATACGATCAAGTCTGCATCGGTCTAATCCGCCGATGTTGATACGAACTCCGTGTCTGGAGTTAATTTTATGGTCAAGCTACTAAGGGCATGCGTGTGGATGCCTTGGCGCCAACAGACGATGAAGGACGTGGCCAGCTGCGATAAGCCTCGGGGAGAAGCAAGCATTCTGTGATCCGGGGATTTCCGAATGGGGAAACCCATCAAGTGGGAACACTTGATATCTCTATCTGAATACATAGGGTAGAGAAGTGAACCTGGGGAAGTGAACCATCTCAGTACCCAGAGGAAGAGAAAACAACCGTGATTCCGATAGTAGTGGCGAGCGAACTCGGAACAGCCTAAACCGTTCGATCCGAAAGGAGAGAGCGGTGTTGCAGGGCCACAATAATCAAGAGGTCACGCGAGCAAGTTGTAATGCGCGTGGGATCTCTTGGTTAAACAAGGGATAGGGGAGTGTTAGCTGAACGGTCTGGAAAGGCCGGCCAAAGAGGGTGACAGCCCCGTAGACGAAAATGCAATCCTCCTTTAAGTGGTTCCTAAGTAGCGCGGGACACGAGAAACCCTGCGCGAATCCGCCGGGACCATCCGGCAAGGCTAAATACTCGTTGGCGACCGATAGTGAACAAGTACCGTGAGGGAAAGGTGAAAAGAACCCCTGCGAGGGGAGTGAAATAGTACCTGAAACCGCATGCCTACAAGCAGTGGGAGGGCTATGGCCGAAAGGCAATGCCTGACCTCGTGCCTATTGAATAATGAGCTGGCTAGTTTATCTCAGTGGCAAGGTTAAGCGTAAGCGAGCCGTAGCGAAAGCGAGTCTGAATAGGGCATTCAGTCGCTGGGATAAGACGCGAAGCGGGATGATCTACCCTTGGCGGTTGAAAACAGCTTGGATGAGCTGAGGGTAGGGGTGAAAGGCTAATCAAATTCCGTGATAGCTCGTTCTCTCCGAAATAGCTTTAGGGCTAGCGTCGTGTGGTCCGTCTTGGTGGTAGAGAACTGGATGAACTAGGGGCCTTCCCAGGTTACCGAATTCAACCAAACTGCGAATGCCAGGAACGCGTAGCACGGCAGTCAGACAGTGGGGGCTAAGCTTCATTGTCGAAAGGGAAAGAGCCCAGACCATCAACTAAGGTCCCAAAATCCATGCTTAGTGGGAAAGGACGTCAAAAGGCTCAGACAGCCAGGAGGTTGGCTTAGAAGCAGCCATCCTTTAAAGAAAGCGTAATAGCTCACTGGTCGAGCAATTCGGCACCGACAATCCAACGGGGCTGAAGCATGGTACCGAAGTTATGGATGCGTCGCAAGACGCGTGGTAGGAGAGCGTTCTCAAACCGGTGAAGGTGTATCGTAAGAAGCACTGGAGGTATGGGAAGAGACTCTGCCAGCATAAGTAGCGAAAAACCAGGTGAGAACCCTGGTCGCCGTAAGTCTAAGGATTCCTGAGAAAGGTTAATCCGCTCAGGGTTAGTCGGAGCCTAAGGTGAGGCCGAAAGGCGTAGCTGATGGACACACGGTTAATATTCCGTGACCTCTTTAGAGATCGATGCGGGGACGCAGACCGTAAGTTCCGGGGCGAAATGGTTACAAACCGGAGTGAAGGGAGATTGAGATAGGCAAATCCGCTCAGTCGTCTGCCAGGAAAATCCGCTAAGAACATGTCTAGAGAGTCCGTACCACAAACCGACACAGGTGGACGAGATGAGTATTCTAAGGCGCTCGGGTGATGGTCTGTTCAGGAACTAGGCACATTAGCTCCGTAACTTCGGGAGAAGGAGTGCCCACGCAAGTGGGTCGCAGCAAAGAGTCTCAGGCGACTGTTTAACAAAAACACAGGTCTCTGCAAAGTCAAAAAAACGACGTATAGGGGCTGACGCCTGCCCGGTGCCGGAAGGTTAAAGGGAGAGGTTAGCGCAAGCGAAGCTTTGAACTGAAGCCCCGGTGAACGGCGGCCGTAACTATAACGGTCCTAAGGTAGCGAAATTCCTTGTCGGGTAAGTTCCGACCTGCACGAATGGCGTAACGATCTGAGAACTGTCTTAACAGGCCGCCCGGCGAACTTGTGGTTCCGGTGAAGACGCCGGATGCCCGCCACTAGACGAAAAGACCCCGTGCACCTTTACTATAACCTAACAGTGAATTATGGGTTGTGCTGCGCAGGATAGGTGGGAGGCTTTGATTCCGGATTCTTGGATTCGGAGGAGCCAATGGTGAGATACCACCCTGTGCAATCTGTGATTCTAACTTACCACCGTTATCCGGTGGAAGGACACTGTTAGGCGGGTAGTTTGACTGGGGCGGTCGCCTCCAAAAATGTAACGGAGGCGCGCGAAGCTTGGTTCACGCTGTTTGGAAATCAGCGGTCGAGTGCATTGGCATAAACCAGGTTGACTGCGAGACCTACAAGTCAAGCAGGTGCGAAAGCAGGCCAAAGTGATCCGGTGGTTCTGTATGGAAGGGCCATCGCTCAACGGATAAAAGGTACGCCGGGGATAACAGGCTGATCGGAGTCAAGAGTTCACATCGACGCTCCGGTTTGGCACCTCGATGTCGGCTCATCGCATCCCGGGGGTGTAGAAGCTCCCAAGGGTTAGGCTGTTCGCCTATTAAAGCGGTACGTGAGCTGGGTTCAGAACGTCGCGAGACAGTTCGGTCTCTATCTGTGGTGGGCGTAGGAAATTTGAAAGGGCCTGTCCCTAGTACGAGAGGACCGGGATGGACGAATCTCTTGTGATCCAGTTGTCTCTCCAGAGGCACCGCTGGGTAGCGAAATTCGGTCAGGATAAGCGCTGAAAGCATATAAGTGCGAAACCTTCCTTAAGATGAGATTTCCCAAGCGTAAGCTAAGAAGGGTCGTGGAAGACTACCACGTTGATAGGACGGATGTGGAAGCGCAGTAATGCGTTGAGCTTACCGTTACTAATAACCCGTTCGGCTTGACCATAAAATTTAACCCCAAGCATCGAGTTTGATCTTTTCTTTGCGTCATGCAGTGAGCCCGTCATATTTAAGCTGTTCAAAACCTTTTTTGCGGTCCAGGGTGATAGCTCTGGTTCCCGTGAGCCCACTTTGGGTGGTTATAGCGCAAGGGTCACACCCGTTCCCATCCCGAACACGGAAGTTAAGCCTTGCAGCCCCAATGGTACTGCGGTTGTATGACCGTGGGAGAGTAGGACGCCGCCCGATTAATTCTGCAAAAGCCCGACCTTTCGAGGTCGGGCTTTTGTCGTTTTGGCGGACCGTTTGCGTAACGGCGTCACGTGGCTGTTTACCAACCCGATTCAGTTCGCGTCACAATGGAGTAGCGATGCGCCATTTTTTGTCATTCATGATTGCGGCTGTGTTGTTGTGCTGGGCCCAGACCAAGATGTCGGTGGCTCAGCTGCGTTCGTTTGTCCGTTCCTCCATCCAGCTGAAGCATGACGACCAGAAGGTCGCCAGTTTCCTGAAGAAGGTCCAGTTGAGTGATCGGCTGGAAGACAGAGAGATCGAGGAACTGGAAGGCCAGGGGGCAGGCCCGAGTACTCTGAATGCGCTTCGCGCACTACGGGAGGCCTCTTCTAAGTTTCCGCCGGCGCCACCTGTGGTGGTGGTGAAGCCAGCTGCTCCACCGGTGATTCCGCCGCCTGGTGCCGCCGAGCAGGAAAGAGTTCTAGTCCAGGTCCGCCAGTACGCCTTGGCTTACGACCAGAGATTGCCTGATTTTATCTGTGCGCAGGTGACTAGGCGCTTTTTCGACCCGACGGGCCTGGAGTTTTGGCGCGGATCCGATACGATTACGGCTAAACTCACATATTTCCAGAACAAGGAAGAAAAAAAGGTTCTCTTCATCAATGGTTCCTATCAGGACATTGACTATGAAAAGTTGGGCGGAGCGACTTCCACGGGTGAGTTCGGCAGCCTGCTGAAGGAAGTTTTCGAGCCCGGGTCCCATGGCAGTTTTGCCTGGGAACGGTGGGCGACCCTCCGCGGTCACCGCATGTACGTGTTCTCGTATCGGGTACCGCGGGAGTTTTCGAAATGGAAATTGCTCTACGAACGGTCCTTGGAAGACGTTCCGGGGTACTCCGGGTTGATTTTTGTCGACAAGGAAACCGTTCAGGTGATGCGCGTGACGCTGGAGGCGACCGAGATCACGCCTTCATTCCCAATTCAGGCCGCGTCGACCAAGCTCGACTACGACTATGCGTCGATCAGTGAGCGCCAGTATTTGTTGCCGCTGCGCGCGGAGATCCGTATGCGGTCCGGCAAGACCTTGATCAAGAATGAAGTGGAGTTCAGGATGTACCGGAAGTTCGGTACCGATGTTAACATCACGTTTGATACGCCGGACGCACTGTCCTCCGATCAACTGGAAGAAAAGCCGGCGACCCCACCTCCACCGGCTCCCGTTAAACCCTAGAGAGATTTCGATCGGCGGCTGATTCCGGTCACCGCATCCTTGGCGCCACAACCTAGTGGAGTTGCGGACCGGGATGCTCCGACCAGCCGCCAGTGTTGAAAATGCGCGTGCAAAGAAAAAAGCACCCGCTTGTGGCGAGTGCTTCTTCCATCTACGTTCACAGATCAGAGTCTATTCGACGTCCTTGCTGCGCTTTTTGCGGTTACGTTTGCGCGCCAAGGCGGCCTTGGTGCGCTTTTTTTCACCTGGTTTCAGGTAAAAGGAGTGACGTTTGACTTCCTTGATGATGTCCTCCTGTTGCACCTTCCGCTTAAAGCGGCGCAATGCAGATTCCAGAGTTTCACCATCTTGGATAACTACTTCAGCCATGTACAGTCACCTCCTTTCCTGAGAGAACTCGATTCTCTAGTGTACCGCGCTGGTGGTGGGATTGTCTGGCTGAGAGTGGAACAACAGGTCAATTCGGGTGCGGTCGTCCAGCGCTTCATCCGCCTCCGTATATCCGTCTGAGAGGACAATGAGTTGATCGCCCGGATTGAAGCTGGTTGTCTGCTCCTGTCCATTCCATTCAGCAAAGAGACCAATCGGCCGTTCGGAAGCGTCCAGTGTTTCCTGGACACCTGATCCGCGCTGGAGGGTGGCGGCGGGATGTCCGCAATTGACATAACGAAGGTGGCCGGATTCATAGACCGCGTAGAAGAGCGTGCAGTAATGCTCCGGCGCGGTGGCGGCATGGAAGTGGGCATTGATGCGACGAAGCAGGGCCACCGGCTGGCGGCGGAGTTCGGGCTCCTGCGCGTGGAAGAGAGCCTGAAGATTCGCCATCAAAAGTGCCGCGGCCATTCCCTTACCCGAGACATCGGCCAGTACGAAGGAAAAACTATCGCCCGGCAGCTGAAAAAGGTCGTGATAGTCGCCGCCTACCTCCTGAGCCGGCTCAAAGCTGGCTCGGTACTCGATCAATCCGAGGCGGCGAATCTCCGGCGCCATCAACCGTTGCTGGACGCGCCTGGCGGCGTCCTTCTCCCACCGCTGGCTATTGGCTTCCAGAATGCAGCGCTCGAGCGAGGCCAGCAAACGCGCATTGTCCCAAGGCTTCTGGACAAAATCGGCGGCCCCGCGGCGCATTGCTTCCACGGCTAGGTCAACTTCACCCCACGCCGTCATCACAACCACTGGAGGCGGTTCCGGTAACGCGCGCAATGCTTCGAGCAGCGCCAAACCTTCGGCACCGGAAGTGGTGTCACGGGTAAAGTTCATGTCCGTCAACACCAGTGCCGGACGCGAACGGAGTACGGCCTCCAGCGCCTCCGACGGGCCTGCCGTCAGTTCAGCGCGGTATCCGGCCCCTTTCAGCAGGAACCCCAGCGCATCCAGGACATCGGACTGGTCATCGCACACGACAATCGATTGCATAGGCTACTTTTCCAGATGCACGCCACGGGCCTGGGCTGCAGCTTGAAAACATGCGGCAGCAAGATATTCGCCGAAGCCTATGTGGGAATGTGCTGTCCGAAACCGAACACTACCTGATCCGAGGTAGCGCTACTTCAGCGGCAGAATCCGGATGTTGCGGAAATCGAGATTGGTGGTCGGGTCGTGGGCTTGCAGCGCGATCGGGCCAGCCTTCAGTAGCGCTTCCTTCTGCCTCGGCCCGCGCGTGCCTTCGGGGTTCTTGTCCTCCAGGTCGGCCACTGGGTAGCCGTTCACCCAGGTGGAAATCTGCCGACCGTTCACCAGCACCGTCTGGGTGTAGAACTCGTTGTCGCGGCCCACCACCAGGCGCGCTGGCTGCAGGAAGTAGATACCTCCGGTGCCGGAGTCGACGGCCTGTTTGGGGTCGTTGCTCTTGAACTCGTTCCGGACCTGGATCTCGTAGCCGGTCCAGTAGCCTTTTGGCGTTCCGTGGAGGAAGATGCCGGAATTGGGGTGCCGGGCGGGGTCTTTCGAGTTGGCCCGGATATCCAGCTGGAGGATGAAGTTCTGGTAGACGCCGGTGGTCTCCAACTGGCCCGGTCCCTTTTCGACGTGCAGCAGCTTGTTCTTCGCGGCCCAGACCGGCGGCTCTTTCACGGGGCCCTGTTTCCCTTCCGGCCGGTCGACGCGCTGCCATCCATCCAAGGTCTTGCCGTTGAAGATCGGTTGCAGGCCCAAGGGGCGGACGGCGACGGTGCGGAAAGCGATCGCTTTGCCGGGGTTGTACTGCAAGCCGATGTGGCCGAAAGCGCTGCGCTTGCCGGTGGCCGTGATCACTTTTTTGCCATCCAGCTTCACTTCCATCTGGCCACCCCGCACCAGCACGTCGTAGCGGTGCCAGGTGTCGCCGGTCATGACAATCTTCTTTCCCTTGGCCTCCTCGGTGTTAAGCCACTTGCGTTCGGGCTTCACTTCCTTGCCTAGCAGGATATTCAACTCATAGCCGGTGACGTGCGGAAGGCCGGTGCGGGCCGAATGCAGGAAGACACCGGAGTTGCCTTCCGAGGGACTCTTGAACTCGACGCGCAGCTCGTAATCGCCGAACGCCGCATTGGAGCGCAGCCAGCCATACTCACCGGAGTCGGCGATGACGGAGCCATTCTCCACGCGCCATTTGGCGCCACCTTCGGCGGTCCAGCCCCAGGTGCTCTCACCATCGAACAGGAGCAGCCATCCATCCGCGATTTCTTTGGGTGTCAAAGCAGACGGGGCCGCCTGTAAGGCAGCCCCGAGCAACAAACCGGCGATCAGTTTCATCGGCGCTATGGTATCGCGGTGCGCCGCATCGATGCTAGCTGCGGCGCCGCAGCAACGCCAGGCCGACCAGCGCTCCACCCATCAGAGCCAGCGAGGCCGGTTCCGGGGTGGCTGCGGCAATCTCCGATTGCTTGGTCAAAGACACCGTATCGAGGAAGCCGCCCAACTGGTTGGCCGTGCCATCCGCGGCAAAGGTGATCCGCTGCGTCCCCTGCTTCAGCACTGTGAACTGAGTTGAGAACTGAGCCCAGGCGTTCTGCTGGCTGGTCCGGCTGTTCACACCGAGGATGTTGACATTGTTCAGCAACAGGTTGATGACGTTGTCATTCAGGCTGTTGGTCCGGGGACGATAGTAGAAAGAGATCTCGTAGTTTCCGGTGCCCAGCAGAACATCCTGATACATGGCGGCATTGGTGCTGCCAGAGAGTTTGCTGTTCGGATGGCTGTCGAGTTCGATGTAGTGTTTGCCGGAATGGGCAGCCACCACCACGCCCGTCGCCTGAACTTCAATGCCCCGGCCGGAAAGCGTCGTCCAACCCGGCAGCGTCTGATAGACATCCCAGCGGGACGGCACAAGGTTGTTTAGGGGGCGGTTATTGACCAAGCCCAAGCGGTTGTCAACAGTTTCGAAATCACCATTCGTCATCAGATTGGCCATCGCGGAGTGGGAGGCGGCCAGGAACGAGAGCAACAGCAGCGTTTTCTTCATGACCTGATCGTCGCCCGGCGCCATCAACCGGAGCGATCACGCAATGGTACTAGGCCAGCTCATTCTCGTACTGAAACCAAAGTCCCTGGCACCGCCAATCGGCCTCGCCCGTTCCCGTCACTCTTCACAAGCCTGTGAACTCCGCCGATTAGTAGACTAAGGAGCCGCAATGCATCGTCTGACGTGGGTGCTGATACTCTTAACCTCCCCGTTGGCCTGGGCAGGCGACATCGTTGGGAGCATTCAGTTGGATCGCAAGTTCAACAAGAAAAGGGTTGTGACCACCGTCTACCAGCTCCGTGGGGCACCGGCCGACGCGGCATTGCCCTTGGATGCCGATTCCGAAATGGAACGGGTGGCGGTGTTTCTGACCGGTCCCAAGATGCCGGCCGGTCAGCCCATCGCGGCTACTCTCCGTCAGCGGGGCCGAAGGTTCGACCAGGAAGTTCTGGTAGTACCGGCGGGCTCGACGGTCTCCTTTCCGAACGGAGATCCACTTTTTCACAACGTCTTTTCGCTGTCGCGCTCCAAGTCTTTTGACCTGGGCTACTATCCGCAAGGACAGACTCGCGCGGTCCGGTTCGATCAGCCGGGGATTGTCCAGGTCTACTGTCACCTCCATCCGGCGATGCACGCGGCCATCGTGGTGACGCCAGGAGCGTGGTCCGCCCGGCCGTCAGCCGATGGCTCATTCTCACTGAACGACATTCCGGCCGGCACGTATGAGCTGGCGGTCTGGCACAACAGCGCCGGACTTTCCCGCCAGACCATCACTGTCCCCGCCTCCGGCGAGATTCGCCCCACCGTTTCAATCCCCCTGCTGGCGGGTCAATCAGGCGTTCCCGCTCGTGATCCGAGGTAACCAGTTGTTGCCCTCCAAGCGCCTGACCCTGGCCAGCCGGACGTTTCTGCTCTCGTTGCTGGTGGTGGGGATGGCGTTGGCGGTCAGTTTTGGCGCCTTCAGCGTAGCGGTCCACAGCCGGATCCGGCAGCACCTGCGGGAGTCCATCCTGGACACTGAACGCCGAGTCTCGGTGGTCCAGTCCGCCGCCAATAAGCGCGAGGCACGGTTGCTGGCGGTGCTCACTGAAGGGGCCGGTATCAAGGCGGCGGTCGGATTGCTAAACGAGACCACTCCGGCGCTACAGTCTCAGATTCGTGCCACCATCGAGGCCCAACTGCGGGATCTCGGCCAGGATGCGGATGCCGAGTTGCTGGCCATCCTGGATCGCGACGGCCGGACGGCGGCAGCGGTCCGGCTACCCGGCGGAGAGTCTTTGGCAGGCAGCCTTCATGCCGGGCTGGTTGAACAGCCGGGCGGATTCTATTTTCTCCAGGCGGTATCGGTGAGGATGGCGGGCGAGACCTTGGCCACGCTGCTGGTGGGCAACCTCTATCAACTGGACCCCCATGACGGTCAGCAGTCGCTGGTCCACAAGGGTCAAACGGTGATGAGCACTTTTCCCGCCGGCCAGTACCCGCCGGTCTGCGAAACCGAGTGCGAAGTGAGCATCGGGGGCGAGGCTTGGCTGGTGTTGCCGGTCGACCGGCCTTCGCTCAACCCCTACAAGCTGCTCAGCTATCGCCCGGTGGACCGCGCGGCGGCCGCCTATATGCAAGGATTCTCGCGGTTAGCTATGGCGGCGGGGGCCTTTGGCCTGATGCTGGCTCTCGGGGCGGCGGCGTTGATGTCCCGCTCGGTCTCAAAGCCGCTGCGTGACTTTGTCCGGCAGTTGCGTCGGTCCGAGGCGCAGGGGCAGTTGCCGGAAAGGCTAGACGTGGAATCCTCCGTGCAGGAAGTCCACCTGCTGGCGGACGCCTTCAACCAGGTGGCCGACGCGGAAAGCCGCTCGCGGGTCGCGATGATGGAGGCGCGCGCCGTGGCCGAATCGGCCAGCCGCATCAAGAGCGAATTCATCGCCAACATGAGCCATGAGCTGCGCACGCCGATGAACGGCATCATCGGCATGACCGACCTTTTGCTGGACACGCGCCTGGATGCCGAGCAACGCGATCTGGCGGAAACATCCCGCCAAAGTGCGTCTCTGATGGTTTCACTGGTGAATGATCTGCTTGATTTTGCGCGCCTCAATTCAGACCAGCTGGCCATCGAATGTCAGCTGTTCAACTTGGCCGATACTGTCCACCACATCGCGAATCTGGTCCGCATCGATGCCGAAAAGAAAGGTCTCCTGCTGGCCGTCAACTATTCGCCTGACGCCCCCACCGCCATTCTGGGAGACCCCCACCGCATCTCCCAAGTGCTGCTGAACCTGGCATCGAACGCCGTGAAGTTCACCACCCAAGGCACCATCCGGATCGACGTGCAGTGTGAAGAGCTCGATGAGCACCGCGCGATGTTGCGGTTGACGGTGACCGACACGGGCATCGGCATTGCCCCGGACAAGTTGGAGGCGATCTTTGAACACTTCAACCAAGCGGACAACTCCAGCACCCGGCACTATGGGGGCTTGGGCCTGGGGCTCACAATCGCGCGGCGGTTGGTCGAAAAGATGGGTGGCGTAATTGGTGTCTCCAGCGTCTTGGGCGAGGGCACCACTTTCTGGTTCCGCTTGCCGGCGGCCATGCCGGGCCGGAGTGAACTCAAAGACAGGGAGCATGCAACGTGCGAACCACTTTTGTACTCGTCCTTACGATAGCCGCCAGTTGGGCCCAGGATGCTCAATCGGGGGTTAGCCTTCCCCAACGCTAAGTGGGGGCTCGATCTATTCGCACCGCACCCGGGCAGAGAATCCCGCGGCCAACCCGCTCACCGGTGCCTTTCGGGCGATGCTGTATCCCACGCTAAAGCTGAGCGAACACTGGTTCGCCTACGGGGCCGTCCAACTGCGGTCCACGCCATACTTCCCCTATGACGCCTACTACCCGGAAGCAACGGTCAAGGCGGACATGATCCAGGCCTTTTTAGGCTATGCGCGCCAGGTGAAAGGTGTCACGGTCATGGCCAAGGCCGGACGGTTGAGCAGTGCCTTTGGCTCGTTCGCCATCCGTTACGACGATGTGGAAAATCCACTGATCGACCAGCCCTTGGTCTACTCCGCGCCGGTCCGGCTGAATCCGAATCAGCTCGCCTGCGGTACCAATGACATCCTGCACCAGCAAGCGTATGCGGTAGACGTCGTGCATTACTGCGGCGGCGCTCCCGGGCATAACCACGGAGTTGTTCCGGTGACGCTCTACGGACTGCCCGGCATCGAACTGGGCTTCGCCAGCCGGCACTTTGACGGCCGCTTCCAGGTGACCAACAGCTCGCCCATCAACCCGCTTTCCCTGACCGCCGCAGGCCAGTCCGCACAATGGACCGCCGGGGGTGGCTTTACGCCCTGGCATAGCTTGCGCATTGGCGCCTCTGCCTACCGCGGCAGCTATCTGGGGGCACCGCTCCGGCCGCTGCTGCCGGCGGGTGGCTCCCTGCGTGACTATGCGGCGACGGGTGCCGGCGTTGATGCGCAGTTCCAGCACGGCCGGACGTTGGTCCGCGGGGAATGGCAGTGGTTTCAACTGCCCATGCCACGCTTTAGGCAGCAGCCCTCGCTACAGGCGGGGTATGTCGAAGCGAAAGTGACCATGACACCGCGCATCTATCTAGCCGCCCGTGGGGGAGCACAGACGTTTGGCGCCATCACCGATACCCGCGGTGTTTCGGCCGATCAGTTCGCCCCATCGCGAGGATTTCTTGAATCCGGTCTCGGGTTCCGTTTGAACCGGATGCAATTGGTGAAGCTGAGCTATCAGTGGGTCCGGCTGGGAGACCAGCGTGGAACCCGGGACAACGTTGCCGCGTTGCAGTTTGTCACGTCAGTCCACCAGATCTCAAAGGCAATTCGCTGATCACTTGGATCGGCCCCGGACCGTGGGGCCGCCACCGGTGGCGGAAGCGTTGGTTAACGGCACCCGTGAAGTAGACCGTCAACGGTACACCGGAACAAGCCGCAACATGCTGCCCGGCCGAGTCGTACCCGAAGTAACTTCCCGATCGCGAGATCGCCCCCGCGAAGTCCGCGAATGATCCGGTAAAGGCCGTCACCGCCAGGCCTTCCGCAGCCCGGTCCACACGCCCCATCTCTTCTTCGGACGCTCCACGGTCGATCAACACGGACCCGCGCGCCGTTGCCTCAGTAACCAACTGGCGTTCAAAGGCGGCGTCCAGGCGCTTGGCCTCGTTGCCGCCCACTCCCAGGCTGATTGCGGTATCGGCGCCCGGCACGGTTGACGCGGGTGCAATGTAGGCGCGGGCCTCCTTTGCGCCAAAGACCTGCTCGCACCACTTTGCGGCCAGC
>JAPKYX010000056.1 GCA_026394075.1 Acidobacteriota bacterium | reverse complement strand
GGCGGCCCTTTCGCTTTTCCGAATCAGCGGCGGATAGGCTAAATTGGGTCTATGCCGAAGGTGATCGCGGTTATCAACCTCAAAGGCGGCGTGGGCAAGACGACGCTAACGGTCGCGCTGGCCGAAATGCTATCGGCGCACCATGGCAAGCGCGTCCTGGTGATGGACCTGGACCCGCAGACCAACTCCACCCTCATGCTGATCGGGCCAGAGAAGTGGAAGCAACTCAACAAGCAGGACCTGACGCTCGCCGGCCTGTTCCGGCACGAGGTGGAAGATCGCAAGGGCCGCTTTGATTTGGGCGCCTGTGTCCAGCCGCAAGTGGGCAACGTCGATTCCGTCACCACCGTCGACATGATCCCCTCCAGCCTGGACCTGATCGACCTGCAAGACCAGATCCCGCCCGTGTCACCCGCCTCCTACCGCCTGAAGAGCGCGGCCGACGTGCTGTGGCGGTCGGCCAGCAAGGTGATCGAGAATTACGATTACGTCCTACTCGATTGCCCGCCCTCGCTGGGCACCGTGACGCTGAACGGCTTGCGCATCGCCGATGGCTTCCTGATTCCCGTCATCCCGGACGTGCTCTCAACCTACGGGGTCAAGCCGATCCTCGACAAGGTCCGCGAATTCTCCAAACGCATCGAGCGCCGGATCAAGCCGCTGGGGATCGTCATTGGCCGCTACAAGTCGGTCAGCAACCTGCACAACGCAACCCTCGAATCATTGAGCGAATACTCCGGCTACCCGCCCGTGCTGGCGCCCTTCATCCCCGACAGCGTCCACATAGCGGAAGCCGCCAACTTCCACTTGAAGTACACCACGCTCAAGCAAAAGTACGGCTATTCCGGCACCGCCTTTGACGCCTTCTCCGGGCTGACCGAGCAGATTTTGCACATCACGAAGGGTTAGCCGCCAGCCGGGAGCCGCGTTCGGACCGAGCCCCGACTCGCGGGAGGGGCCTATCCCATGGCGGCAGCATCTTGACCAGCGAAGGAACCGGCCCGAATCGGGATTCGCCGCGACACGGACGGATGTGCGCGGTGAGGGCAGACCGCTCCTGCTGGTCGCGGCTCGGTCCGAACCGGTACCCGCGAAGCCGTCTAGTATCCCAGCAGCGGGGCTAACCGCGCCCGCAATTCCGCCAATACCGTATCGCCCGCGACGCCGGCACGCTCCGCCCGGCGGGATTTCCAATCGAGACTCTTCACCTGATCGGCCAGGATCACACCGGCGATGCTCCCGGAGGAAACCGGCACCTCGAAAGGATAGCCCTTCACTTGGCTGGTGATCGGACAAGCGAGCATCAACCCGGAGCGTTGGTTGTAGAGGCGTGGGCTGAGCACCAGCGCCGGACGGCGTCCTGCTTGCTCATGGCCCGCTTGCGGATCAAACGTGAGCCAGACGAGATCACCGGCATCGGGGACATAGGTCGCCACTACCAGGATTCCTCACCCTGAGGCTTGCCCCAATCCACCGCCTCATGCCGGTTCTTGGGCGTGATCCCGGCGACCAGTTCGTCCAACGTATAGCGCGGGGCCACGGCGCGGAGCACGATGCTGCCATCCGCATTGACGTCCAGGGCCAAGCGGTCTCCTTCAGACAACTGGGCCGCCTTCAAGACGGCCTGCGGAATCCGGATGGCGAGGCTATTGCCCCATTTCGAAACCTGCGTATCGCTGAACATGTGGCTCTACATTGACTATACAGGATGAGCTGTCTGAGCCCGTTACCGCTGGCTCGCTTCGCCCGAATACACCTTCTGGGTGTAGGCCGCCGACTGGCCGCGCGGCACGCTGAGCGGCTTCCACTGGGCGCTGTTGAGGTGCTTGGCCAGCAACACGATCTGGCCCACGTGCGAGGCCGTGTGCGCGATCGACCGGTTGAGCGCCTGCATGGCGGATAGCGCTTCGCCGCGGATCGTGACGGTGGCGGTGAGGTCGCGGTCGGTCAAGCTTTCGAGTGTCGCGAACAAGGTGGACCAGCCTTGCTCCCACAGCGCCCTCACCTCCTCACGTGTGGCCGGAGGAGCCTCGAATTCGGCGTCCCGATCCCGGTCAGGCTTCTCGCCATCGGTGGTCAGGAAATCTGTCCAGCGGGAACGCAGGTTGCCCGAGACGTGTTTCACAATCAGCGCGACCGAGTTCATCTCCGGGTCCAGCACGGCCGTAAACTGCTCTTCGGTCAACTGGTCCATCGCACGCTCGGCCAGCTTCTTGTATTGATGGAAGACCGCGACGGAGTCTTGCAGGTACGAGGTGGTGAATTCCAGTGCCATAGCTCCATCATCCCCCGCTTGACGCCCGCCGCGTGATCGGTTTAGATACAGAAGCATGTTTCGCCAATTAGAAGACTTTTTCAAGGACTGGGCCTACGAAATGGAGGCCACGGGCAAGGTGATGTCCGCGCTGACCGACGCCTCGCTGGCGCAACGGATCACGCCGGAAGGCCGCTCGCTGGGCGAGCTCGCCTGGCACATCGCGGAGACGCCCAGCGAGATGATGACGCAGGCCGGTCTCCTGATCCACGTCACGCATGACGGCCAGGCGATCCCGGCCAGCGCGGCCGAGATTGCGGCCACTTACGCCAAGGCCGCGCAAGCGGTGGTGGACGAATTGAAAGCGCACTGGACCGATGCCATGCTGCTGGACGAGGTCCCGATGTACGGCGAGTCCTGGACGCGCGGCACGGTGCTGGACGCGTTGATGGGCCACCAGAACCACCATCGGGGCCAGATGACCGTGCTGATGCGGCAGGCGGGCCTGAAAGTTCCCGGCATCTACGGCCCGGCCAAAGAAGAGTGGGCGGCCTACGGTATGCCCGCGCCCCGCTAGCACGGGCGATCTGATAGATTCCCTCCAGGTGGTCTCCGCCGCTCCCTGGGAGGTGCTGATGCGTACGTTGCCTTTTACTCTTGCTCTGGTGCTGCCATGCGCCATGGCCGAAGAACTGCCGCTGGTTTCCAATGTCGAGCTGCAGCCGTTGGCCGCGCAGGCGCAGCGGGTGCTGCAAGCCCTGGAAATATTGGGTGAGCCGCAGATCGCCGCTCAGCGGTCCCTGGCGACCGCGCGCACCGTCACCGACATCCAGACCATCCTCGACAAGCTGTGCCTCATCGGCGTCAACATCAACCCGGAGGCGCGCGTCAAGGTGGAGCAGGGCGAAGCCAAGGCCGAACTGATGCAGAACGGCTGGCGGACGTTCCTCGTCAAGGTCCACAATGAAGCCGGCTTGACGGCCGTGCTGGCCGCGACTTCGCCGAATGCGGGTCAACTGGCCAACTCGCCGGCCGGTGCCGTCAACCGCCAGTGGATCGACCTGCGGATGTTCAACAAGCAGCCGATGAAGGTCCACTTGAGCGGCCTGGCGCTGGAATACCGCATCATCCAGCTCTTCTCGCGCGATGCCGGGAAGCGCGAAGCCAAGCTGGTCTTTGATGTCGGCCAAGGCTCGCAGGACCTGGGCTTCCGCAGCGAAGTGGACATTCTGTTCACGGCCAAGGCGTCCACCACGGTGAAGCTCCGCGTCAAGGATTACGATGGCCGTCCACAGATGGCCGCCTTTGAAGTGCGGGACCAGTTGGGCCGGGTGTATCCTTCGCCCGCCAAGCGGCTGGGTGGCGACTTCTTCTTCCACCCGCAGGTCTACCGCGAGGATGGCGAAACTATCCTGCTGCCGCCGGGGCAGTACACGTTTGACTACTCGCGCGGACCGGAGTACCGCAAGAAGAAACAGACCGTCACGATTGGCGACCAGCCGCAGGAAGTGGCTTTTCAACTGGAGCGGTGGATCGACCCGGCCAATCCGGCGCCCGGCAAGCCGCGCTGGTTTTCGGGCGACCATCACATCCACGCCGCCGGCTGCTCCCACTATGAGCGGCCCACCGAAGGCGTCTACCCCAAGGACATGATGCGGCACGTGCTGGGTGAAGATCTCAAAATTGGCAGCGTGCTCACCTGGGGCCCCGGCTGGTACTTCCAGAAGACCTTCTTTGAAGGCAAGGACAACGAGGTTTCCACCAACGACAACCGCATCCGGTACGACGTCGAAGTCTCCGGCCACCCCTCCAGCCACACCGGCCACCTGCTGCTATTGCAGGTGAAGCAGATGGAGTACAAGGGCCTGGAACGCATTGACGACTGGCCCACTTGGGGCATGCCGATCCTGCGTTGGGCGAAGCAGCAAGGGGCTGTCGTGGGCTACACGCACTCCGGCTGGGGCTTGCCGATCAAGGAAGAAAAGCTGCTCAGCTATGAGATGCCGCCCTTTGATGGCATCGGCGCCAACGAATACATCGCCAGCGTCACCCATGGCTTAACCGACGTGATCTCCGCCGTCGACACGCCCTATCACTGGGAGCTGAACATCTGGTACCACACGCTGAATGCGGGTTACCGCACTCGCATTTCGGGCGAGACGGATTTCCCGTGCATCTACGATGAGCGCGTGGGCCTGGGCCGCAGCTACGTGCGGCAGGCCGCGCTGGACTACGACGACTGGGTGCAAGGCATCAAGCAAGGCCGCAACTACGTCTCCGATGGCCGCAGCCACTTGATCGACTTTAAGGTGAACGGCGTCGAGATGGGCACGGGGCAGGACATCGAGTTGAACGCTCCGGGCAGCGTGAAGGTGACCGCCCAGGTGGCCGCGCTGCTGGACGAAAAGCCCAATGCCGAACTCCGGGCGCGGCCCGCGGACCAGAAGCCGTACTGGCATGTCGAACGGGCGCGCGTGGGCACGACGCGCCGGGTGCCGGTGGAACTGGTGGTGAACGGCGTCGCCGTCGCCCGCCAGGAGATTGAAGCGGACGGCACCCCGCGGGACGTCGCCTTCAACGCCAACATCGCGCGTAGCTCCTGGGTGGCGATTCGGGTGATCCCCAGTTCGCACACCAATCCCATCTGGGTGACCGTCGGCAACAAGCCGGTCCGCGAGCGGCAGAGCATCGAATGGTGCCTGCGCGCCGTCGACCAATGCCGCAACGCCAAGCTAGGCCGCATCCGGCCGAGCGAGGTGGCGGAGTTCAACCAGGCCTACGATTTCGCGAAGGAAGAGTACCGGAAGCGGCTTGCGGGGCAGTAGGCGACGCGGAACGGCCCAAGACCGCTTGCTGACGCGCGCGGCTCAGAGTGAGGTGCTGGTGGGGTGGGCGAGCTGTTTGCCGGTGTTAGGGGCGGGTTGGGATTGGGCGGTACTGGGCTGGTTCAGTTAATCTGAAGATAACGCG
>JAPKYX010000230.1:1331-2081 GCA_026394075.1 Acidobacteriota bacterium | reverse complement strand
GGCGAGTACGAGTGATTCGTCCATCCCCCAGCGGCATTCAATCGCATCGTCTTCAAACGGCATTTCAACCAGGCAGGCCCGGATCGAACCATCTAGCAATTGGGCCAGCAGGTCTCTTGGTGCAGCGCTTTGGAGACGGACCGAGATGTCTCGGCTGACCGCCAATTGCGAGGCGGCCGTGCGGATTCGCCGCAGGAAGGAGAGATCAAGCAGTGTTGAATAGCCTAGGAAGAACTCCGGCACGTCGGCGGCGCGGGCACCGCGAGCCAGCATCACGGCTCGCTCCAGCCGCTCTATCACTGCGTTCGCTTCCTCGCGCAGTGCCGACCCCGGACTTGTCAGCGCGACGTGGCGCTTGTTGCGGCGGAACAGTTCGACGCCCAACTCGTACTCAAGCTGCTTGATGTGGCGGGTGAGCGTCGGCTGTGACACATGCAGAGTGTCCGCCGCGCGCCGGAAGTGGAGTTCGCGCGCGACGGCCAGAAAGCAGCGCAGTTGTCGTATCTCGAGAAGTGGCAGCACTGGGTCCTCCGGGGGAGTTTGAGGATTTCCACTGGTTGGGACTGCGATTCGGCTAGCGGCCAAACATCCGGTTCAGCAGTCCCTTTTCACTTGTTGCCGGCTTCGGCTCGGCTGGAGTCTCATGCCGCAGTGGGATGAGGGGTTCCTCCATCGAAGCGAAAGGCCGAACGTCCAGCTTGTTCTGATGCTCAGTTGCCCGCGCGCCGAGCTCGGTCTCGCCACGGATGT
>JAPKYX010000230.1:0-1254 GCA_026394075.1 Acidobacteriota bacterium | reverse complement strand
GATTGCGAATCTCTGGCGCGAAGGACTCCACATCGCCGCGACGGATCGGAATCAGCATGCATATTGGATCTTCACGATCAAACTTGATCTTCTGGCCGGGCCGAGTGATCTTCCAGTTCATCGTGAATGGGTAGGGCAACCAATCGGTCTCGATCACGCCATCCAACGGCACGACGGCGTCCTTGAAGTAGTTGGCGGGGCCGCGCGCCAGTAAATTGAATCCGGGAGCGGTTTGGAACAGGTAAGGAATGGTCCAGGTGATGATGCCGAAGCCGAACATCGACGACACGAAGGTCAGCGGACCGCCATCTTTTGACTTCAACCGCAGTCCGTCCACTTGCGGCTTCCCGTTCCACTCCACCTCAAACTCTTCTTCGTTCATGATGAACCAGCCCGTTTGGTTGGCGATCCGCAGCGGCAGGCAACGATTGGCCCAGCCTTGCGTGGTGAAGTCCATCCAGAAGCGGTCTGGCGATGCCGGGACGATGCGCGGATAGATCGCTTTCGCGGGTGCCCGGCCAAACATCTCGGCCAGGTCAATTCGATGAGCTTTGATGGAACGCCGCGGGGAGTCGTCACC
Source organism: Acidobacteriota bacterium (assembly GCA_026394075.1). Classification (GTDB taxonomy): domain Bacteria; phylum Acidobacteriota; class Terriglobia; order Bryobacterales; family Bryobacteraceae; genus JAPKYZ01. Next base: position 674 of record JAPKYX010000230.1, on the reverse strand, counting down.
GGCGGCCTGAAGGGGGACGTGAGAATCGTTGGTCATGATTTCCTCGTTTCGAACACCAGTCGCATAAACCGCTGTGGAGCGCGGTGGGGTTGGGAGAGAAGTTCATGCAGGACGCAATCCAGGCTCATCAGCCGCTGTTCGAGGCCAATCGCCGGTTGTTGTTGGGGCAATGGCACCATGGCGAGCGACGGGAGGCGCAGTCCGGTCAGCCAGCACACGTTTAGAGCACCGCACGCCATCATCAGCCCCAGGTTCAGCACCGGGAGCAACTCCTGACCTTTGGTGACCAACGCCACCACTTGAACGCCGACCTGGATGAACATAAGTGAAGCCAGCAACCGCGCGTGAATCTGCGTGTTCCGGTCCAGCGGGACCTTCATCTGGCGGAGCCCTCGCAGCATCAATGTCAGGTAGATGGCAGTTCCCAGCATCACCGCGCGTTGCACTTCCAGAAACACGAATGCCCGACACTGGAAGTCCGCACAGCTCCACTTGGGATACGTGAAGGGAATGGCGATCAATGCCGCCAGTACCGCGCATCCGATCGCTGCCCGCCGTGAACTGCGGATTAATGCGGGCAATCCGCTGTTGGTTCTGTATACTGCTCTAAAGACCTCCCGCGCCGCCAGCGAGAGGACAAGCAAGTCAAGTGGACGGGAGTACAGGTAGATGCG
>JAPKYX010000273.1 GCA_026394075.1 Acidobacteriota bacterium | reverse complement strand
TTGGAGATGGCGAAGCCGGGCAGAATCTTGATGAATTCCGCCGCCGAGCGGCCGACCACCGAGAAATCCTGCAACTGCTTCGTCGTCAGCACGGCCGACTTTTCGCCGGAGTCAACGGGGGAGAGCAAATCCGCCGCGCCCGTCACTTCCACCTTCTCCGACGTCGAACCGACCTTCAGCACGATGTCGAGATTACGTTTGTCAGCGCCGGTGAAGCCCAGGCCGCTCAGTACGTAGGTCTGAAAACCGGCCGCCTCCACGGTCGCTTCATACGTACCCACGGGTACAGCGGCGAACGTGAAATAACCGTCCGAGTTGGAAACTGTCGTACGAATGTCGCCCGAGGAGGCATTCTTCAACGTGATCTTGGCATTCGGCACCACGGCTTGCGCCGGATCCGAGACGACGCCGGTCAGCGTGGCAAACACCGACTGCGCCGAAGCGATTCCGGTCGTCAGTGCCAGGCCCGCGATTATCGCTGCAAATTTGAACCACTTGGTCATAAGGTCTTTCTTCAGACTCCCTTTTCGATCCCAACCCCAAATAGAAAATCTCGGCTCCAACGGGTGGAGAGCCGCTCAGTGGAGTATATGGAGCTTCCGCCGGCACATCAACGTACTATGGGTTACCGGTACTTGGCTGCCAACGAAATGGGACAAGTGGCTGATTCTAAATAGTTTTATGCATGGAATTAACGTCGCGTTACAGATTCCATTTTCGGTAGGGCCCGGCCACCAGCACCCAGAGAGTCGGAATTGGCGATTTCTGGCCCCACGATCCTGCGGCGGGCGTCGCAGATCGCCGCCCGGGCCGGACGTTACAACTCTTGAAATTCGATAAGTTCTTTTAATACAATGGCGTTAATTGGCGTTACGGATTCGATCGGCCCCACGATTCTCGTGGTTGGCGTTGAGCCTGATATACTTCCGAAACGCAGTTTTGAGGTAAAGGGGCCCCGTCATGCACCCGGGAATGGTTGAACAGAAAGAGGCGTTTGAAAGGCTTCTGCAGTCCGGCTTGCTGGACCGGTCGCAGAACCTCAAGCGGCTCCTGTCCTATGTCTGCCGGAAGCATTTTGAAGGCTCCGCCGACGAATTGAAGGAGTACACCATTGCCACCGAGGCACTGGGGCGGCCCGCCGATTTCGACCAGAAACGGGATTCGATCGTCCGCGTCGAGATTCACCGGCTCCGTAAACGACTACTGCAGTATTACGAGACCGCCGGCAAAGACGAACCGCTGAGGATCGTCATTCCGGAAGGCAAGTACGTCCCGCTATTCGTTCCGGCCCTGGGAGCACGGGAGGTGGTGGTGGCGGAGGCATTGCCGCAACTGACCACCACGTCCCTTGACGCGCCCGGAGCCGAGACGGCGCTGGTCACGGTCGCCGACACCCGCGGCGCGACGATCCCGGCAACACCCCAACCCCCACCAACGATCCCGGCCGGGCCCAGCAGGGTGTCGCCGAACCGGATGACGACCGCGGTGTTGGTGGCCGGTGCCTTGCTACTGGGCGTGGGGTACGTCTGGTCCAGGGCCAAATCGTCACCCGACGAAAAGCCGGTCGCGTCCGAGCAATCGGTCGCCAGCGCGGCGGTGCCGGCGTTTGATTCCGCCGGTGAGATTAGAATTCTGGCCGGTCGCGACAAGGATTACACCGATCAGTTGGGTTACCGCTGGTCGGCTGACCGCTACTTCACTGGTGGCAACGTCAATAAGACGCCCCACCCTTCCGTCGAACGCAGCAGCGACCCGGCGCTGTTCACGGGCCAACGCGAAGGCGAGTTCCAGTACGACATTCCGCTTGATCCCGGCCACTACGAACTCCGTTTGTACTTCGGCGAGACCGTTTTCGGCGAAGGCAATCCGGCCGGAGGGGCCGAAAGCACACGGCTGTTTGACGTCATCGCCAACGGCACCCGCGTCCTGGACCTCTTCGACGTCCTTGCCGACGCCCCTGGTGCCCGCGTGGCCGACATTCGCGTCTTCAAGGGTATTCAGCCGGCCGCCGACGGCAAGCTCCATCTCAGCTTCCGCCCCAACATGCACAATGAGCCGTTTGTGAACGCCATCGAGGTCCGCCGGACCACACCGGGGCGAATCCGGCCCATCCGCATGGTGGCGCAGGCCCTGCCGATTCGCGATTCCCTGGGCCGCACCTGGGAGCCTGACTATCTGGCGAGCGGCGGCAACGTCGTCAAGCGCCACCGCCCCGCCGTTGATACCGAAACGCCGGAGATCTACCGCGGCGAGCGGTTCGGCAACTTCCAGTACGCCATTCCGGTAGCCCCGGACGGCACCTACAAGCTGTCGTTATTCTTCCATGAGGCCTGGTTCGGCCCCGGCAACAACGGCGGTGGCGGCGAAGGAACCCGGGCCTTTGACGTCTACGTCAACCACAACGCCCTGCTGGCCAATTTTGACCTGTTCCGGGCGGCCGGCACCGCACGCCGCGCCCTGGTCAAGACCTTCCACGGCCTGAAGCCGAACGCGCGCGGCAAGCTGCTGATTTCACTGGAGCCCACCCGCAACTACGCCTGCATCAATGCCCTTGAGGTCGAGGACGAGTCCCCCGCAACCCGCCCGTGAAGCTCGATTTGCCCGCCACAGCCCTGGTAGCCATCAATGCGACAATAACAAGCGTGTTGGCGTCCCAAGACGCGGTTTTCCTGTTTCTCCGGCCATGGATCGCCTTCGTGGTCTCGCTGGCGGTGTTTTCACTCATTCGCCAGCTGGCTCGCCGCTGGTTGTACCGCCGGGCCACCGGGGCGGACTCCTATCTGTGGTCGCTGCTGGAATCCACCAAAGCACCTTCCTGGTTATGGGCGCTGATGGGCGCGCTCTGGGTGACGATGGAGTATTCCGACTTACCCGCCCGCGCCGCCCGCATCTCCACGAACACCATCGCCATCTGCTTGACGCTCAGCCTGTCGCTGGGCATCGCCAGCATGCTGGAGCGGATGGTCAGCCTCTACGGCCGCCGCAACAACCGGCCACTTGCCGCCGCCGGCCTCTCCCGGACCTTGATCTATGTCCTGGTGCTGGGCATCGGCCTGGTGATCCTGCTCCGCAGCCTGGGCTTAACCGTCACTCCGCTGCTGACCGCCCTGGGCGTCGGCGGCTTGGCGGTAGCGCTGGCCTTGCAGGACACGCTGGCTAACTTCTTCGCGGGAATCCACATCATCGTCGAATCCCCCGTCAGCGTGGGCGACTTCATCCGGCTATCGTCCAACGAAGAGGGCATCGTCACCGACATCGGCTGGCGCACCACGCGGGTCACCAACATGCAGAACAACGTGATCGTGATCCCCAACTCTAAGATCACCGCCAGCATCCTGCTCAACTTCAGCCTGCCCGAAGCGCGCCTGGCCACTGATGTCGATGTAGTGGTAGGCCATGAAGCGGATCTCGATGCCGTCCGCGCCATGCTGCTGGAAGAAGCCGTGCAGGCCGACAGTGTGCTGGCGGACCCGCCACCCATCGTCTTGATGGACCCCGGCGTCACGCCCACGCACGTCCAACTGAAGCTGTGGGTCAACATCCCGGAGCGGACATTGCAGGGACTGGTCCGGTCCGACCTCCGGTTCCGCATCGCCCGCCGCCTGAGGCAAGAAGGCGTCCCGATGCCGCGCATGGACTACGTCGTCACCGGCCCCCCGGTGGGGGTCTAGCCAGATGCGCATCGGCATTGATGCCGGCGGCACGTTCACCGATTTTGTCGTGCTCGATCAGAAGGGCCGCCTCAGCACCTTCAAGCTCCGCTCCGACCCGCGCGACCCGGCGGCCGTTATCCTGGCCGGCATCCAGCAGGCACTGGCCGGTGCCAAACCCACCGCGGTCGACATCGTGCACGGCTCCACGGTGGCCACCAACGCCTTGCTCGAACGCAAAGGCGCCCGCACCGCCTTTCTCACCACCGCCGGCTTTGAGGACCTGCTCACCATCGGCCGCCAGAATCGCGGGGACCTCTACCGTCTCTCGCCCCGGCCACGAGCTTGCCTGGTCCCCCCGGAGCTTTCCTTCGGCATCGCCGAACGCCAGTTTGCCGATGGCACCGTCGAACAGGCCCCCAACCCCGCCGCCATCCGCAAACTCGCCCGCCAGTTAAAGGCGGAGGGCGTCGAGAGCATCGCCATCAGCTTCCTGCACGCCTACCGCGATGGCACCCATGAGCGCGTGGTCCAGGAAGCCCTGGGCGACGGCTTCTACGTCTCTGCCTCCCACGACATCTGCCCCGAGTTCCGCGAATATGAGCGCTCTTCGACCACGGCCATCAACGCCTACGTCGGCCCCTTGATGGACAGATACCTGGGCCGCCTCGCCGAACTGAGCCCCTATCCGGTTTCGATCATGCAATCGAACGGCGGCATCATCACCGCCGCCGAAGCCCGCCGCCAGGCCGTCCGCACCATCCTTTCCGGACCCGCCGGGGGCGTCGTCGGAGCGCTGGCCATCGCCCGCCAAGCCGGCTTCCCGCGCGTGCTGGCCTTCGACATGGGCGGCACCTCCACCGATGTCAGCCTGTGCGATGGCCAAGCCGCCGAGACCACGGAAGCCGAAGTGGATGGCATGCCCGTCCGCGTGCCGATGCTGGATATCCACACCGTGGGCGCGGGCGGCGGCTCCATCGCCCGCATTGATGAAGGCGGCCTGCTCCGCGTCGGCCCGCAAAGTGCGGGTGCCGACCCGGGTCCGGCCTGTTACGGCACTGGAACCCTGCCCACCGTCACCGATGCGCATGTGGTGCTGGGCCGCATGAACGCGCTATTGGGTGGCACCATGCCGCTGGACCGCGCCCGCAGCGAACGGGCGCTGGCAACGCTGGGCATGGACCCCATCAAGGCCGCCCAAGGCGTCATCCGTGTGGCCAACGCCAACATGCTGCGAGCCATTCGCGCCGTCAGCATCGAACGCGGCCACGACCCGCGCGACTACGCCCTGCTCGCCTTCGGCGGCGGCGGCGGCCTCCATGCCTGCGAAATGGCGGAAGACCTAGGCATCACCACCGTCATCGTGCCCGATCAAGCCGGCGTCCTGTCCGCTTACGGCATGCTGGCCGCCGACCAACTTCGCGACTACGCCCAAGGCGTCCTGGGCAGCACGGACTTAGAAGCGGTCTTCAGCCAGCTTGCCGGGCAAGCCGAAGACAGCGGCAAGCTGGAACGCTATGCCGACCTCCGCTACTTGGGACAAAGCTACGAACTGACGGTCCCCTGGAAGTCGCAATCAAGCGCCCACCGCGCCTTTGAGCAACTGCACGAGCGCCTGTACGGCTACCGCATGACCACCGGGATAGAAGTGGTCACCCTCCGCGTCCGCTCCCGCGTCAAGACCAAGCCCTGGCGCACGTCAACCGCGGAACCACTTTCGGGCATAGGCCCACAAATTCTCTCAAGCTACGGGTCAACTACGCTTGTCCCCACCGGTTGGCGCTACACCCGAGACACCTTCGGCAACCTGATCCTGACCCGGTAAGCGCGATCCGAGCCGCACGGTCAAGGCGCCTTACTTGCCCGTCGCCACCGGCAGGTCAGCCTGCATGCTCCACTCCTGGAAAGACCCGTCGTAGAGCTTGGGCTCAAAACCCACTGACTTGGCGGCAAAGTAGAGCAGGGTGGCCTGCTGCCCAATGTGGCAGTAGATCGCCAACTGCTTGCTATCGGTGACGCCGTCCTCCGCGAACAACTGGCGCAGTTCAGCGGCGGGCTTCAACTTGCGGTCGGCATCCAGCAAGTTAGGGAACGGGAGATTGCGTGCGCCGGGGATGCGGCCGGGGCGGGCGCCAATGCCCTGTTCAGCGCCCGTGTAGAACTGCGGCAGGCGGGCATCGAGCAGGGCCACTTTGGCCTCCTGCCCGTGGTCGCGCACCCAGTTCTTGTCGACCAGTAGCTCCGGATGGGGCGTCACCGGCGGAGCAGGCGTTTCCGCCGCCGCGCGCGCGGTGGTCTCCAAAGGCTTCTGCGCCGCCTGCCAAGCCGCCAGTCCGCCATCCAGCAGTGAGGCCCGGGCAGAAAGTCCCGCCCATTCCAGCGTCAGCCAAACTCGCGTGGCGGACTGCACCGAATCAGTCGCGGGGTAAATGACAATGCGGGAATTCGGCGTAATGCCCAACCGCCCCAGCGCTGCACTGAGGGTGGCGGGTGGCGGCAGTTCCAGACGCAACCCGGCTTCACCCGTCACGGAAAGATCAGCCAGTGTCGCCAGGCGCGCGCCCGGGATATGGCCCGCGTCGTAGTCCTTCTGCGAGCCCACATGCAGGATCACCAAACCCGGCTGCGGAAGATAGTTCTCAAGCCATGGCACCGTCACCAGCATCGGCACGTCGCGGCGCGGTTGCGCCAGTAAGACTGAGGCCATCAAGGTAAGGATCGCAAAAACCTTCATCACTCCGTTCTATCGCGAATCGGTGGGGGAATGTTGGCGATCACCCCAGCAGTGACGAACCGATCGCGCCTACCAGAGCTTGCAGCGCTTCTCTTCCGGACGCACCATCGCCTGACCGCGCTGGCAACTGAAGGCGGCGAAGAACTCCGGCATGTTGGCCAGTGTGCCGTTGACGCGCCATTTGGCGATCGGATGCGGATCGGTCTGCACCGCCATCCGCCGATGCTCCGGCCGTTCATGCATGCCCCAGACGCGGGCGAAAGCCAGGAAGAAGCGCTGATCCGCCGTGAAGCCATCGATCACCGGGCCTTCCTTGCCTTTCAGCGAGCGCTTGTAGGCCTTGTAGGCCAGCGTCAAGCCGCCGACGTCGCCCATCGCTGCACCCGTCACTAGGCGGCCGTTATGCTTCAGGCCATCGCCCACCTCGATCGTGTCGAACTGATCGACAATACAGGCGGCGCGTTCTTCAAACTTCTTGCGATCCTCTTCGGTCCACCAATCGCGCAGATTGCCGAGCGAGTCAAACTTGCTGCCCTGGTCGTCAAAGCCATGGCCCATCTCGTGGCCGATCACGGCCCCGATGGCACCGTAGTTAGCCGCGTCGTCGGCTTCCATGTCGAAGAAGGGCGGCTGCAGGATACCGGCCGGGAAGACGATCTCGTTCAGCGACGGGTTGTAGTAAGCGTTCACCGTGGGCGGCGTCATGCCCCACTTGGCACGATCCACCGGCTTGCCCGCCTGGCTCATCGTGTAGCGATGCTCAAAGGCGCGGCTGGCCATCTGGTTTTGAAAAAAGTGATCTCGTGTGACCGTCAGCCCGGAGTAATCGCGCCACTTGTCGGGGTACCCGACTTTGGGGAAGAAGGAGTTCAGCTTGTCGATGGCCGCCTTCTTGGTGGCCGGGCCCATGAACGGCACGCCGGGAATCTCATCACGCAGCGTACCGCGCATGTTTTCCACCAGCGTCATCATGCGCGCCTTGGCAGAAGGCGGAAAATACTTGGCCACGAAGACCTGGCCCAATTGCTCACCCATGGAGCCATCGGTCTCCGCCGAGCACGTCTGCCAGCGCGGCTCCATCTCCTTGATGCCGCGCAGCAGCGTGTAGTTGAACGCAAAGTTCTGATCGCGGAACGGCTTCGAGAGGTCCCGCGCGGTGGCGTGTAACCAGCGCCACTTGAGGTAGGCCTTCCATGTATCGAGCGGCGTGTCCTTCAGCCGCTCGCCAAAGCCCTTCAGCGCGCCCATGTCTTCCACGTTGATGGCGATGTTCTGGGCCAGGCCTTCCGAGTCGATGAGGGAGTTCCAGCTGAAGCCCGGCGCGGCCACTTTCAAGCCCGCCAGGTCGGACTTGTTGTAGGTGTTGTCCGGATTGCGCCGATCCACCAGCTTCATCCGCGTTTCCGCCAGCTTGGTCTCAAACGCCATAACCGTCGCGGCGACCTTCGCCGCTTGATCGGCGGGGACGCCGGTCAGCTCATGCATCTTCGCGATGTGCTTCACGAACTCCGCGCGAATGTTCTTCGAGCGCTCGTCGTCCTTGAAGTAGTAATCCCGCTCCGGCAGCGAAAGGCCGCTGACGTCCAGCATCATGATCACTTGCGAGGAGTTCTTGTAATCGGAGTCGGCATAAACCGACAGAGGTGCCGAAATGCCCACCTTCTCCATCGCCAGAATCTCGTTGGACAGGCCGCTCAAGTTCGCAATCTGGGCGATGCGCGCAAACATCGGCTCCAGCGGCTTCAACCCCAGGCGATCCATCGCAGCGGTGTCGAGACACGCCGCATAGAAGGCCCCCACTTTGGCAGCAGGCCCCGAAGTCTGCTTCGCCGACTCCTCCAGAATGCCGCGGAGCTTTTCGCTGTTCTGCTCCTCCAGCGTGACAAAGCTGCCCCACACGGGATACTTGGCGGGAATCGGGTTTTTGTCCACCCAGCCGCCGTTGGCATAGCGCCAAAAGTCGTCACAGGGCTTGCACGTCGGGTCCAGTGCCGCCTTATCGACGCCCGATTTGGGCGGCGCGGCGAACAACATCAAGCCAAACAGAATCGGCAGACAACGGGTGAACTTCATGTCAACACTCCCTCAACTTCTTTGACGCGCTTACCAGAGCTTGCAGCGCTTTTCTTCTGGACGCACCATCGGGTCGCCCCGTTTGCAAGAAAAGGCGGCGAAGAATTCCG
>JAPKYX010000004.1 GCA_026394075.1 Acidobacteriota bacterium | reverse complement strand
TGGAGCGGGTGACGGGAATCGAACCCGTATGGGTAGCTTGGAAGGCTACTGCCCAACCTTTAGGCCACACCCGCAATCCTTCTCTGATTCTAGCATCAGCCTCCTGCCCACGGCGCAACCGGCGTTCGCCCCGGCAAACTTCTGCCGTGACGAGAAATTCATCGAAATCCCATTGCAAGTCCCACTCCGCGGGGGGTAGACTCACTAGTGCCCGATGGAGAAGAAAAGGAGAACATCATGACCCCAGACGCAGCGTTGCAGTTTTTGCACATGCAGCTTGAGCAGTACATGCGGGAGCGCGAGACCACCCGTAAGGTGTTGGCGGCACTGCCCGATTCCGGCGCCGACTATCAGCCAGATCCGAAGGCGCGCAAAGCGTTTGACCTGGCGTTCCACGTCGCGAATTCCGACAAAGGTTTTCTGGAATTCATCGTCACCGGTCACTACGGGGGCAAGGAAGACCGCGCTGAAGCCGGTGTCACCAAGCCCTCGGAGTTGGCCGATTGGTATATGAAGGTCACCGATGAGGCGCTGGCCAAGGTGCGTGCCATGTCCGGCGAGGACGCGGCCAAGATCCTCGATTTCTACGGTGCGTTCCAGATGCCGGCGGCAGCGTACATGACGTTCATGCTGACACATGGCATTCATCACCGCGGCCAACTGTCCGTCTATCTGCGGCCGGCCGGCGGGCTGGTGCCGTCGATCTATGGCGGCAGCGCCGATGAGCCCTGGCAGCCCGGCGCTTAAAGAAGCGACCCATGGCCGGGAGGGCCGCCCGTTTCCCGGAGGGCGGGCGGCCTTCCTGCATCAGGAGACTCGACTGCCGGAATCCGTCGGCTTAGGCGCCTTTGCCAAACAAGGAGCCACTGGAGCGGCTGCCACGGATGCGGTAATCATCCACCTGCGGCATCTTGATCACGCGGCACATCTCAAACAAGCGGCTGCGCGCGCGGGAGCCGATGCGTTGGCCCAGCGTATCCCGATACTCCATGCGCCCGGCATCGGACTTTTGCACCACCGTGCTACCCGCATCGGCGTCCGCTAGATTGGTGGTCACCAGTGTCGGCTTGCGGTGGTTGCAGCGCCAGGTGACGATGGAGGTGACGGTGTCTTCCACCCAATCGCTGACGCGGTGGGCACCCAAATCGTCCAGCAGCAGCACCTCAGCCTCCAGCACGGAGCGGTAGGCTTCGCGATCGCTGGAACCGGCCATGGGGTCGTAGCTGGACCGGATGCGCTCCAGCAGGTTCTGATAGTCAAAAAACAGCCCGTCAAAGCCCCGTTCCAGCAGTGCCCGCAGCACGGCGACGGCTAAGTGGGTTTTGCCCACGCCGGGGTCACCAATAAACAGCAGTCCCGGCTTATCGGTGGCGGGGAAGTTGCGGATAAAGGCCCGGACATCCAGCAACACCTTGCCCATGGCATTCTCGGCAATTGGGTTGTTGGCCGGCAGCAGAAAGTTATCGATCGAGGCGTTTTCGTAGAGCGGCGGAATCTGGGCCGCTAATAGCGCCGCTCCGGCGCGGACCACTTGCTGGCAACTGCATCGGGCGGCGGCCGAGATGCCGTCCCGTTCGATCACCCGCCAGCCGGACCCACCACAGATTTCGCACGTTGTTGTCGCCGCCATTGTTCCTTCTATTGTCGGCTGTAATGGTTCCGCGCGCACGCGCTCGGGCGGGTCTACTTCGGGCGCTGGTCCCAGGCCTTGATCGGCGTGGTCAGCGTGCCCAGGCCTTCCACTTCAATCGAGACCACGTCGCCCGGCTTTAGGAACTTCTGCCGTTCGCTGCCCGTGCCCGCCGGGGTGCCGGTGGAGATGACGTCGCCGGGGTAGAGGGTCAGGATTTGCGACAGGTAGGTGATCATGTGCCGCTCGTTCCAGATCAGCTCCTTGGTGCTGCCCTCTTGCATCACTTCGCCATTCACTTTGGTGGTGATGCGGAGGTTGGCCGGGTCCGCGACGAATTCTTTGGGCACGATGAAGGGGCCGAAGGGCGCGCCACGGTCGATGCTTTTGCCCTCAAACCAGTTGGGGCCGCCGAACATGGAGACTTGGCGCCGGGGCGCGCCGCCACGGTCGCTGACGTCGTACATGATGCTGTAGCCGAAGACGTGGTCGTGAGCCTTGGCGCCATCCACCAGGCGCGTCTCCTTACCCATGACGATGGCCATCTCGCCTTCCCAGTCGATCCGCGTGCGGCCGGGCGGGATGTAGTAGGCTTCGCCGGGATCGATGATGCAGGAACGGGGCGACTTGGCGAAGAAGATCGGCGCATCGCGATCCGGCACGATCTGTGACGCGGCAGCGGCATTGAAACCGCCTGCAGCGCCGGGTCCACCAGCGCCGCCTCCAGGTCCGGCCTGCGGCGGGCGAGCGCCCGGTGCGCCCATACCTTCGGCATGCAGCTTGTAGTTCGCGGCGGCGGCCAGCACGTTCCAGGGGTACTTGATGGGTGCCTTGTAGCTCACTTTGGCGGGGTCAAAGGCGAACGCCAGGCCCGCGGGCGGCGTGGCTTTGAAGAAGTTCGCGATCTGGTAAAGGCGTGGCGAAAGCTGGTCGTACTGCTCGATCAGGCTGCGCATGTCGGCCGGGAGCGTGACCGGCTTCAACTTCGCTTTGCGCGCGACGTAGGTGTTGGCTTCGGCCAGATCGAGCAGGCGGTCCGCCACCACCATCCCCAGTCGGGCGCGGCCCTGCGTCTCAAAGGTGGCCAGCTTAAAGGGGGTGTCCGGCTTCAGGGATGGCTCGGCGGCCAGCACCAGGCAGGGGAGAAGCGCAATCACAGATCGGCGTCGCATGACTGCCGATGATAGCGGTCCGGCCCCACGCGCCGCAACTTGCTAAGGCCAAAGTACGCAGAGCTTAGCTGGCCCGCCAGAACAGATAGGCCGCCCCGAGCAGAAAGCCTAGCAGCGCCTGATACTCCCGATTCTTGCGGTAGATGCTCCAATCAAAGCTCCCGGGCTGCGGATCCTCGGGCAGCTTGGGGAAGATCATCGGCACCTTGGCGGCGTAGGCCGCAAAATCGGGAAACAGTTTCGCCAAATGCTGCTGTTCCAGTTCGATCACCGGCAGATAGACGCAATAGAATACCGAGCTGAACAGTACCGCCAATGCCGGCCGCTTGGCCGCCACCGCCAAGCCCAGCGCCACCAGCAGCGTGCCTAGGTAGAGCGGGTTCCTCGTGTAGGCGTAGGGGCCGGATTGGGCCAGCGTCTGGTTTTTGCGCAAATGTCCCGCGGCCCAGCCACGCAACCACAGGCCAATGCAGGCGATGGGGACGCCCCAGAAGAAGGTGCGCAACGTGGGCTGCGCCATGTAAGCAAAGGCGGCCACCAGCAGGAAACCGGTGGGAACGCGCAACTTGGCCACGCGGTCAGCGTAGGCTTTCGGAAATCGGCTCAAATCTTATCCTCGAGAACTCTCTTGAGAGCATCCCATACCGCGCCGGGGGAAATGGCGCGCATGGCGGGGTCAATCTCCGTGCCCCGGCGGTAGGTGGTGACGGCGGAGGGGTCGCGGAGCACGGTGATACTGCCGCCGTAGGGTCCGTTGCGCTCCGGGTCAGTGGGGCCAAAGATAGCGACCCCAGGCTTACCCAGCGCGGCGGCCAGATGCAGGGGGCCGCTATCGACGCCAATCACGGCGGTGGCCCGGCGGGTGGCGTCGATCAAGCCTTCAATGCTCGATTCATGATCCAAGCCGCTCCCCGGTGGACCATTCAATACCAGCGGCCAAGGCAGCAGCGATCGCAGCTGATCAAAGAACTCGCGCGGCCACTGCTTGGACCGCCAGCCGGCTTCGGGGCTGGCCAGCACAAATGGACCATCGGGCAAACGGCCTTCCGGTCGGCCGGGGGGCAATGGGAATTCTGGTGGCCCTGACGCACCGACCAGGTGGCGGTACTGGTCCACGACATGGCCGGTGGGCCGCACGATCGACTTTGAATAGAACCAGCCTGCCGGCCCTTCACGCGGGTCCGCAAAGCCGGTCACCTGGCCACTGGCCCAGCGGGCGACGACGGCCGACTTGATCAAACCTTGCAAATCATAGGCCCGATCAAAGCCCCGCAATTTCGGCAGCGCGCTCATGACACTGTGCCGTGAGCGTCGGTCGAACTCAATCGCGGGAATCGCAGCCAGCAGCGGACGCCAGCGCGGTTCGATCACCCAGGCTACCTCCGCGCCCTGGCGCTGCAGCCACGTGGCGGCGGGCAGGGCATGGATGACATCGCCCATGGCCCCCATGCGGACCACCAGTACGCGCTCAGCGGCCATGCTTGAAGCGGATGGTGGCGATCAGGCCGTCGCGCTCTTCGGCGATGGGTTGCGCTTGGGCCAGCAGTTCGGGCGACGCGTCGGCTTCACTGATCACGGCGCTGACGCAGCGTAGACCGGCCACCAGTTCGGCGCGGGCGCGCCAGTTCAACAGTTCAACGGCCGGCGTGCGCACGATCACCGTGAGATCCGTGCCGATCGCCGCCAATGCTTCCGCTTCCGCGGCGGTGACGGGATCGAATGTGCCAATGGCCACGTGCGGGGTGACGGGAGCGCCGATCTTGCTGCGAGTATCCACTACCCGGCTATTTCAGCAGTTCCAGGGCCGTGGCCGCAACGAGGTCGGACGAAACACGTGTCATACAACGGTGGTCGATGTGGCATTCGCGCTGCAGGCAGGGGCTGCATTCCACGTCCTGCCGCACGACGCGAGCATGCGCGCCGGTGGGTCCAGTGGTGATGTGGTTGGTGGCACCAAAGACCGCCACCGTCGGCACGCCCACGGCCGAGGCGATGTGCATCGACCCGGAATCGTTGGTGATCATCACGCGGCAACGCGCCACTTCATCGATGAACTGCCGTAGCGTGGTTTGCCCGGCAGTGTTGTGCGCCTCAATGCCTTCGGCGCGGATCATGTAGGCCACCTGCTCACAGACATCGCGTTCGGCCGCCATGCCGAACACCATTACTTTCGAATTCAACGGCCGCGCCAGCTGCAACGCGGTTTCGGCAAATCGTTCCGGCAGCCAGCGCTTGGCCCCACCATAGGCGGCACCGGGGCTGACGCCGATCTGCGCCTGGGGGTTGGGCTGAACGCCGGACAGGCGAATGGAGGCCTCCGGCGGCAGCGGCTCATCAATCAAGCCGGCGCGGCGGAGCAGTTCGAGATAGTAGAAGCTCTCGTGCGGCGGAATCTCGCCGGGCTGGGGCACTTGGATGGCATCGTTCAACAGAAAGCCACGGGCGTCGCGGTCGTAGCCGATCCGTTGCGGGATCATGGCCATGCTGGCGGTCAATGCTGCACCGAACGCATTCTGCAGCAGCACGGCGCAATCAAAGCGACGTGAGAACAGCGTCGCGATAGCCTTCAACTGGTAGCCGTGCCACGGAATCAGCTCGTCGCAGAAAGGCTCCCGGCCATAAAGATCGGCCACCCAGGGGCGGGCCAGAATCGTCATCTTGGCCTTGGGATGCGCGCGGCGCAGAGCATGCAGCGCGGGCAACGACATCACGGCATCGCCCACCCAGTTCGTCGCGCGGATCAGGAAATTGTCAGGCACCAGTACAATGGTGACGGAATGCTGACCGAATCGCAAAAGCAGCAGTTGGACGGCGAAGGCTTCGTTGTCTTGGAAGATTACATCCCGGCGCCCATGTTGAAGGAGCTGCAGGAGCGCATTGATGAGCTATTTGCGCGGGAAGGCGAGAACGCCGGCAGTGAGTTTCGGCACGAGGAAGGCGCGCGGCGCCTAGCGAATCTGGTCGACAAGGGAGAAGTGTTTCAGCGCGCCGTGGCCATGCCTGAAGTGCTGGACGGCACGGGCACCGTAATCCGTGAGCGGTTCAAGCTTTCGAGCCTGAACGTGCGCTCCACCAACCCGCATACGGCCGAAGCCCAGCCGCTCCACTGCGATATGGGCGCGATCCCGGATGAGTTGGGCTATTGGGTCTCGAACACGGTGTGGATGATCGACGATTTCACCGTGGACAACGGCGCCATTCGCGCCGTGCCCGGCACGCACAAGCTGGGCCAGTTGCCGCAGAACGTCATCAGCGATATCCGCGCGCCGCATCCGGATGAACGGCTGATCACGGGCCGCGCCGGGACGGTGGTGATTATGAACGCGCACTGCTGGCACGGTGGCACCGCCAACCGCACCGACAAGCCCCGGTGCGCCATGCACAGCTTCTATTGCCGCTGGGACAAGCCGCAACAGCAGTGGCAGAAGCAACTGCTTCGGGCGGAAACGCAATCGCGTCTGTCGCCGGAACTGCGTGCTCTGCTGGCGCTGGATGACCCGGAGAACGACCGCATCACGTCGACCAATACAGTAAAGAGTGGGTTTCTGAAATGATCATCGCCGACCGCGCGCAACTGGTGGCGCTCCGCCAGCAATGGAAGAGTGAAGGCAAGAAGGTGGCCTTCACCAATGGCTGCTACGACATCCTGCACCCCGGCCACATCCGGCTGCTGGAGGCCTCACGCTCACTGGCCGACGTGCTGATTCTGGCGCTCAACACCGATTCCAGCGTCCAACGCATCAAGGGTCCGCTGCGGCCCATGCTCAGTGAAGATAGCCGGGCTCGGCTGGCCGATCAGCTGGAGGCGGTAGACGTGGTGACGTTCTTTGACGAAGAGACGCCGCGTGAATTGATCGCCGAAGTGCTGCCCGATTATCTGGTGAAGGGCGCCGATTGGGCCCATTTTATTGCGGGCCGTGAAGAGGTAGAGGCTGCCGGCGGGGAAGTGAAAGCACTGCCGCTGGAGCCCGGCTATTCCACCACCAATCTGGTGGAACTGGTCTTATCGCGGTGACCTCTGCCGCCACGGGGATATCAGCGACTCTTGACCTGCTGCGCGACAGCCCAGCGGTAGAGCAGGCTCTGGCTCGGGCGCGCGCGGGCGAATCGCTGACGCTCTCCGGCTTGACGCTGACCGCCAAGGCCCTTGTGTTGGCCGTGCTGTCGCGCGAACTCGGCCGATCGCTGGTGGTGGTGACCGACGGAGTCAAGCAATCTGAAGCTCTGCTGGAGCCGCTTTCCACCTTTGCCCAGCCCATCCTGCTGCCCGCGCTCGACGTCCTGCCGCACCAGGGCTTGTCGCCCCACTCGGACATCCTGGAACGCCGCGCCTCCGGCCTGCTGGCGATGACCGAAGGCCGCGCGCCGCTGGTGATCGCACCGGTGGTGAGCGCCCTGCTGAAGACGCGTGAAGCCTCGTTTT
Source organism: Acidobacteriota bacterium (assembly GCA_026394075.1). Classification (GTDB taxonomy): domain Bacteria; phylum Acidobacteriota; class Terriglobia; order Bryobacterales; family Bryobacteraceae; genus JAPKYZ01. The sequence goes on along the minus strand of JAPKYX010000004.1, from coordinate 9,117 downwards.
ACCGGCAACTGGCGCTGACGCTCCGCGTCAATGAAGATGTCCCGCTTGATGACTTGATCGCGCATCTGCTGAATGTCGGCTACACCAAGCAGGAGCCGGTGGAGATGCCGGGTGAGTTCTCCATCCGTGGCGGCATTGTCGATGTCTATCCGCCCGAAACTGAGCGCCCGCTGCGCATTGAGTTTTTCGGCGACACCATCGAATCGATGCGCTGGTTTGACACCGATTCTCAGCGTTCCGTCGGTGCCACCAACGAAGCCGTGCTGCTTCCCTTGACCGAACAACCGGGGCCACGCTTCTTTGATCCCACCGAAGGGCGCACGTCCAGCCTGTTTGATGCCGACCCGCGCTGCGTCATCGTCTGGGATGAGCCGGAGCAGACGCGGGCCGCCGCGGACCGCTTCTGGAAGCGACTGGAAGACAATCTCGATGCGGCCGAGGCCAGCTACTGGCGCTGGGGCGAGCTGGAATCCCACGGGGCTACGCGCCAATCGTTCACGCTGCGGGAACTGGGCCTGGAGGGCGCGGGCATCGAGTTCCGCTCCAGCGCCACCACGCACTACCAGGGCAACATCCAGCGGGCGACGGCTGATATCAGGCAACTGGCCGAGCGCGGGGCGCGCCTAGTGTTCCATGCTCCCGCGATCGGCGAAACGGAGCGGTTGGAGGAGATCTTCAAATCGTTCGACGCGCGCTTCGTCACGGGCGCTATTGGCCGCGGCGTCATCTTTCAAGACCCGCTGCTGGCGCTGTTTTCGTTTGACGACCTGTTCGACACCTCCGCCATCGTCGTCCGCCAGCCGCGCATTCAATCGAACCTGAAGGCCTTCGCGGCTGATATCTCGGACTTGAAGCCGGGCGATTTTGTGGTGCACACGGTGCACGGCGTGGCCAAGTTTATCGGCGTCAAGGAGATTCCGCAGGGCGATCAGACGGGCGACTTCATGGTGCTGGAGTACGCGGGCGAATCGAAGCTCTACGTCCCGCTGACGCGCCTGGACCTGATCCAGAAGTTCCGTGGTGCTGGCGACGCCGCTCCGCCCTTGGACCGCATGGGCGGCGCCACCTGGGAGCGCACCAAGAAGCGCGTCAAGACCAAGATGCGCGACATGGCGGATGAGCTGCTGAAGCTCTACGCCGAACGCAAAATGGCCGAAGGCTTCTCCTGCTCGCCCGATTCCAACTGGCAGCGCGAATTTGAAGATGCCTTCGAATACACCGCCACCAAGGATCAATTGGCCGCCGTGGCCGACATCAAGCGCGACATGGAATCGCTGCAGCCGATGGACCGGTTGCTGTGCGGCGATGTCGGCTTCGGCAAGACCGAAGTGGCCATGCGCGCGGCCTTCAAGTGTCTGGGCGATGGACGGCAGGTGGCCGTGCTGGCACCCACCACTGTGCTCGCCTTCCAGCACTTTGAAAGCTTCAAGCGGCGCTTTGCCAGCTTCCCGGCCCGCATTGAACTGCTCAGCCGGTTCCGCAACGCCAAGGAGATCAAAGAGACGCTGGTCGATCTGGCCGCGGGCAAAGTGGATGTCGTCATCGGCACGCATCGCATCTTTTCGAAAGACGTCGAATTTGCCGACCTGGGCCTGATGATCGTTGACGAAGAGCAGCGCTTTGGCGTGCGCCACAAGGAGCGACTGAAGCAGATCCGCAAGAACGTCGACGCGCTCACCATGAGCGCCACCCCCATCCCCCGAACGTTGCACATGAGCCTGCTGGGCCTGCGCGACATGAGCGTCATCGAAACGCCACCCAAGGATCGTCTGGCCATTCACACCGTGGTGGCGCACTTTGATCTGGGCGTGGTGAAGTCCGCCATTGAGCAGGAATTGCAGCGCGGCGGGCAGGTCTACTTTGTCCACAACCGGATCGAATCGATCTTTGCGCGCGCGGCCTCCATCCAGGAGATGCTGCCCGATATCAAAATCGGCGTGGGCCACGGGCAGATGGGCGAAGACGCGCTGGAAAAGGTGCTGCTGGGCTTCATGCGGCACGAGTTTGACGTCTTCGTCTGCACCACGATTGTCGAGAATGGCCTGGATATCCCGCTGGCCAACACGATGCTGATCGAGAACGCCCAGAACTACGGCCTCTCGGAGCTCTATCAATTGCGCGGCCGCGTGGGCCGCTCCAACCGCCGCGCCTATGCTTACCTGTTGGTGCCGCCCGATACGGAGCTCACTGAGATCGCACGCAAGCGCCTGGCCGCGCTGAAGGAATTCTCCGACTTAGGTGCCGGCTTCAAGATTGCGGCACTCGACCTGGAGCTGCGCGGCGCGGGCAACATCCTGGGCGGCGAACAGCACGGGCACATCGCCGATGTCGGCTTTGACATGTATGTCCGGATGCTGGAAGAGACGGTGCGCGAACTGAAGGGCGAAGAGATTCCGCCCGAGGTGCATTCTACGCTCAACCTCGGCCTCGACATCCGCATTCCGGCCAGCTACATCTCCGATGAGCACCAACGGTTGCGCGCCTATAAGCGCGTGGCCGATCTGAAGACGCGTGATCAGGCTGCAGCCGTGCTGGCCGAGTTCGCGGACCGCTACGGCCCCACGCCTGAGGCGCTGGGGACGCTGGTGGAGTTTGCGCTGGTGAAGAGCCTGGCGGAATCGATCGGCATCGAAACCATTGACCGCCGCAGCGGTGTCGCCCACATCAAGTTCCACCAGGAAAGCAAAGTGGACCCGCAGCGGCTGCTTGATCTCTTGCAGGGGACGCCCGGAGCGCAGTTTACGCCCGCGGGCGTGCTCCGCGTACCCTTGGGTGCCGACATTCTCGCCTCATTGGGCGGTCAGCTGGAACGTCTGCGGTCGCAGTAGCCGCGCTGGGGCCGGTGTGGGCTTGGGTGGCCGGGGCCTCTCGTGCGCGCCGCTCGTGCGTGCGGTGCAGCGACGGCGGCGGGGCGGCCTTCAGGGCCGGCTCCGGGTGATCCACCACCGGCGGCGCATGGTCCAGCACCACGGTGGGCAGCGGCCCAGCTGCTGACAAGTGGGTCGAGATGGCGGTGTGTTCGATCACCGAATGCTGGGCCAGCACGGGAACGCTGGAAGGCACCGTCTCAGGCGTCTGAGCGGTGGCCCGCTCACCCGGCGGGCCATGGACCCAAGCCAGTGACCGGCGTCCGGCAATCATCGCCGCCACCAGTACCAGCACCCAGGCCGCGAGCGCGGGTTTGTGAAACGGATAATCCACCAGCGCGTGCAGAAAGACCGCTGGAACACCCAGTGCCCAAGGCTGCCGCCAGGCCTCACGCGCCGACCACAGGGCCAGCAGCAGGAACGGAAGCACCGCCGGCACGCCTGCTTCCGCCATCCACTCCAGCCAGTCGTTGTGGGCATGGTCGACAATCAGGCCATTGTCAAAGCGGGCGTGGGCCGGGTAGGCGGTCTCGTAGGTGCCCAGGCCGGAGCCGGTCAGCGGACGGTCGGCAATCATGGCCAACGTAGACGCGTAGATCGCCCGGCGGTCGCCATCGCCGCGCTCCGCCATCTGGGGCCACAGCGCGACACCGGCCACGGCCAACACCGCTAGCGCAATGCCCAGCGTCAAGCCGCGCGCGCGCCAGGAATGCTCACCCAACAGCCAGATCAGGGCCAGCGCCTCAGCGGCCATCAAAGCGATCGCGGCCCGGGACCCGCCCAGCACGACGGCGGCGGCCAGAATGCTGGCGGCGAAGTAGAACACCGGCCGACGTTCCTGCGCCGCCCGCACCATCGCCAGCGGCAGAATCAGTTCCGTGAAAGCACCCAGGTGATTGCGGTTGGGGAACGGGCTAAAGCCGGCCATGGAGGCCAAGGCCACCACCACCCCCAGCAGCAGCGTCGCATCGAGAAACAGGCGCCGGATGTTCAGGTCCGACAGGATGCTGCGGGCGGCCACGAACAAGGCGGCCAGCGCCAGCCAGACCAGCACTTCATCCGCGGTGGCCGCGCGGTGCTGCGTCCCGGTGACCAGCAACTGCATGATCCCGGCCGCAGGCAGCGCCAACAGACTAGCCGTGCGCCAATCCATCTCGGCGGGGCAGGATCGCACCCATGCCCGGATCGCGGTGGCGGCGGCAAACAGAAACCATCCGGCCGCTACCGCCACCGGTAGCAAGCCGCTGGCCTGCGCGCTCCGCCACGCTGTCACAACAACCGGCGCGGTCAGCGCCAGAAAGAGGCCGCCCAGGAAGATCACGGCGTACCCCTTTGATCCAGCGGTTCAAGCGTCAAGCGGCGCAGCGCCAAAGTGCCGGATATCCTCACTTCACCCGGCCGCCGCCGCCAGGACAGGGCCAGCCGAACAAACTCGCCGGCGCCGCGCGTCGAAAAATCCAGCTGACGCCGGGCCCATTGCGACCCGGCCGATAGCTCCGGAGCTTCACTGAGTAGATTGCGCTTTTGTGCCGGATCGGCAATCTCCCAACGGATGCCAGCCAACCGGACATCGGACTTGACCTCGTACGACAGCCGGTAGCGGCGGTTGGGTTCCAGTGTCAAGTATTGGCTGAGTAACTCTCCGGCATCGGCCTGGTCGCCTGAAAAGGCTGCTTCCAGTTGGCCCGGATGCCCGGGTGAGGTGAGCACGCCGACAGTGACGCCGCTGGGTGCACCCATCCGCCAATCAAATCCGCGGCTGATCGGCCGGTTCGCCAGATCTCCATTCACCAGCAGCGGCTTGGAGCCGTACTGCTTCTCCCACAACGTAAGCGCCTCCGGGGCGCGGCCGTGGTGCAGCAGCCATTCGCAATAGGTCAGGGCCAGTTCGGGTACTGCCGCTGCCAAGCGATCGCGGGCGTCGGTGGGGCCGTAGTCGGCCAACAGCGTGAAGAGGGCGGAGCGGTCGCCGTAGCTCATGGCGACGGCCCGCCGAATCCAGGCCTCGTATTCGTTCTGGCGGGACTGGCGCAGGTAGAAGTTCCCCAGCGCCCACGCCGGTTCAAACCGGACATCGGCCCGCGCCGCCGCCTTCAGCAATTGTTCAGCCTCCGGCCGCCGCCCGCTTATCTCCAGTTCGGCGGCTTGCGCGATCCAGGCCCGCACCGGCGACCCCTGGGGCCGAGGTCCGTCCGGAGAACGGACGGACGCGATGGAGACACTCAGCACCGCACCCGTCAGTGCGATAAGGAGTGCGGCCCCCCAAAAGGCGCGGTCTAACATCGGTACAGAAATCCGGCTCACCACTTTTTCTATCGGCGGCTGGCGTGAATCCATCAAGAGATCCACGAATTTTGCCGAAGAGAATTCCGAATGAGTACCAATGCCATGATTCTCCACCTTGTTTTCGCGTTCACTTTGTTGAGTGGGCTGACGGTCACCGCTACGGAAAAGGCAATGCCCGCACGGCCTGCCGCCGTCGGAGTGGCCACCGCCGATGGCGCGTTCCGGGTGGCGGGTCTTCCCGTCGCTGGCAGCAGCACGCTGACGGATGGCGCGGTGATTGAGTCTGCCGGTACGTCGGCTCGCGTTCTGGTGAACACGGGTGGCCGCGCGGAACTGGCACCGGGCAGCCGGATGCAGGTGCATGCCGATCACCTCAGCTTTGAATCGGGTCATGCGCTTGTGACTGGGCCTGCTCGCGTAACCAATCGTGAAGGTGTGTTGTTGGCGCAACTGGCACCGGGAACTTCCGCCACGCTCGAAGGCGGCAGCGCTCCGTCCAATGCCGTGAACCTATCCGGTCAGGTCCGGGTCCTGAAGGGCGAGCTTTGGCTGGCCGACGCGCAGACCGGTACGCAGTTTCAATTGAAGGCCGACGGCAAGACGCTGAAGCTGCTGCAATCCTCCGTTGGCAAGCAGGTGTCGATCCAAGGCACAGCGGCCGGCGGCAATGTCATTCAAGTCCAGACCGCTTCCGTGCTCGCCCAGGCAGCTGCCGCCAGCGCGGCGGGAGCTGCGGCGGCCGCAGTTTCCACCAAGGTGATCATTGCGGGCGTCGTGGTCGCCGGAGCTGCCTCAGGCGCCGCCGTCGGCCTCACCTCCAACGGGTCCAACACCAACGCAACCATCAGCCAGTAGCCCCTCCCCCAACAGTCGAACCAACCCCGTCGTCCAGGGGATGGTTTACGTCTGTGTGTTCACGATTTCGTCACAAGAGTAGATTAGCTGTGCTAATCCTGCTATACTGACGAACATGGTCGCCAACCGCGACATTGTCCGGACGCCCTCCTAGCGGGGGCAAATCTTTTCGCGGACCCTACCCCTCGTTCGCCTCCCCAACTAAAGAACCTGAGCTGTTTCGCCGCCCGTGGGCACACCTCAATCATGTTTTGTCGGTTTTAAGGTTAAGGAATTTCAATTTTGATTACAAAACGGATGACAAAAAGTCTCGCCATGGCTGCTACTTTGCTCGCCATACCGGACGTTGCCGGTCCGCTGAGTGCTGAAGTAAAGAATGACCCCCGGATGATCCGGATCCAGAAGTTTTTTTCCGATCGCAACTGTCCCGCCAAGCACCTGGCCCCGGACTTCATTGAAGCCGCTGACCGTCAGGGCGTGGACTGGCGCCTATTGCCCAGCATTTCGTACGTCGAATCGACGGGCGGCAAGCACGCCCGCAACAACAACATCTTCGGCTGGCAGAATGGCAATTACCGCTTTCCCACGGTGCGCCAAGGCATCCATACCGTGGCGCATGAGTTGACTCATTCGCCCTACTACCGGGGCAAGACCCTGGACGGTAAGTTGAAGGCGTACAACCCGAATCTCGAATACATTCGCCGCGTCAAGCAAGTGATGGCCGAGATTGGCCCGGCCCGGCAGCACTTTGGTCCCGAAGATCAGCCTCCCACCGCGGGCCAACCCCGGTCGGGAAACAGCTTTAACTAAGCCCCATCTTCTCCAGTTTGCGGTAGAGCGTTTTGCGCTCAATGCCCAGGATCTTGGCTGCCCTGCTCTTGTTGTTGTTCGCGGCGGCCATCACCCGGCGGATCTGTTCCTTCTCGGTCTCGGCCAGCGTTTCGCCATCGGCCTCGTTGAACTGAGAATCGGCAATGGCGTCGCGCACGGCCTCGTCGCTGATGCGGCCTTGCGGCGCCAGGATGGAGAGCCGCTCCACCATGTGCTGTAACTGCCGGACATTGCCGGGCCACGTGTAGTCTTCGAGCGCGCGCAGTCCGCTGTCGAGCAACACCGTGGTCTGGTGATAACGGTCGTTGTAGCGGCGCAGGAAGGTCCGGGCCAAGAGCGCCACATCTCCGCGGCGTTCCCGCAGCGGCGGCAACTGCAGCGGCACGACGTTCAGACGGAACCACAGGTCCTCGCGGAAGACGCCCTCGTCCACCAGCTTCTTCATGTCGCGATTAGTGGCCGCGACGATGCGGACATCCACCGGTTTCGCTTTGGAGGCACCCAGCGGCCGCACTTCTTTCTCCTGCAGGAAGCGCAGCAGCTTCAACTGGAACGTGCCGTCGATGTCGCCGATCTCATCCAAGAACACCGTGCCGCGATGGGCCGCCTCAAACACACCCACCCGGTCCCGGTCCGCACCGGTGTAGCTGCCGCGCATCGCGCCGAATAGCTCGCTTTCGAGCAGCGACGCCGGGATGGACCCACAATCGACCGGTACAAACGGATGCGCCGCGCGAGGTGAATTGTGGTGGATCATCCGCGCAATCATCTCTTTGCCGGTGCCGGTCTCGCCCTCAATCATCACCGTCGCATCGGTGGGCGCGACGCGCGAGATGGTCTTGTAGATCTGCACCATCTCGGCGGAGCTGCCGATCATTTCGCTCGACGGCAACACCTCATCGTCGTCATCTTCATCCTCCGCCGGAGCCATGGAAGCTTCGGCCTTACGCACGGTCTCCAGCAGCGTATCCAGGTCAAACGGCTTGGCGATGTAATCGAAGGCCCCGCCGCGCGTCGCCGCCATGACGGTTTCCATGGTGCCGCGGCCTGTCATCATGATGACGGCGCAAGCCGGGTTGCTCTTCTTGGCGGCGTTCAATACGTCCAGGCCCGTGCGTTCATCAATGTAGATGTCAGAAAGCACCAGCGGGTAGGAGTGGCCAGCCAGCTTCTCTATGGCGGCACCGGTGGACGCAACGGCGTCCACGGTATAGCCTTCCAGTTCGAGAAATGTGGTTATGGTCGTCCGGACACTCGAGTCGTCTTCAACGACCAGAATCGGCGGTTTGGTCACCGTTCTACTCCTTCAGTCACGGACGCGGGCACTACCATCGTAAAGCATGAGCCCTCCCCCAGGGCACTGGTCACTTCCAGGTGCCCGCCGTGCCGGGTGATGATTTCGCGCACGATCGACAGGCCGATGCCCGTGCCCGCAATGCCGGACTTCTCGGCCTGATCGGTACGGAAGAACTTTGTGCCCAGCTTCTTGATGTCGCTGGCGGCGATGCCCATGCCTTGATCTCGCACCGCTACGGCCAGTGCTCCGTCGCGCGCCTGGCAGGTCACGCGCACTTCGGTGCCTTCGGGTGAATACTTGATGGCGTTGGTGACCAGGTTGTAGAGCGCGAATTCCAGCAGCTCCGCATCGCCCAACGCGGTGCCGGACGCTGGTTCGGCCAACAGGCGCTGTTGCTTGCGCTCCGCTAGTGACCGGGCGCGGCCGACGCAGTTGTCCACCAAACGGGCCAGGGCGACGGGCTCCTGCTTCAACTGCACCTCGCCGCCCGACAGTCGCTCCACGTTCAAGAAGGTCTGGATCATCTGCGCCAGCCGCTTGGACTCGGCATTGATCATGTCCGCGATCTGCCGCTGCTTCTCCTCGGGCAGTTTGTAGCGGGTCATCAACTCGCTGGAGCCTTGGATGGCCGTCAACGGCGTGCGCATTTCGTGGGTCACCCAATGGATCGCTTCCTGGTAGCGGGCCTTCTCCGATTGCGCGCGGACCAACTGCCGCCGCTGTCCGAAGTATTGGAACGAAGCTGCCGTGACGCCCACCAGCCACGCGGTCAGGATCGGGCCGAAGGTGGGGAAGATGCGGTCCTGCTGAAACTCGACGTGCGGGATGGCGTGGGCCAGCAGGATGATGGGCAAGCCCAGCAGGTAGGCGAGCCAGCCGCGCTGCTGAAACGCAAAGCCCACCAGCACCATCAGGCTCAGCCCCGCCAGCAGCACCAGCGCCGGGGATGTCTCGACGCGGAAGCGCCCCTCGCGCAGCGTC
>JAPKYX010000067.1 GCA_026394075.1 Acidobacteriota bacterium | reverse complement strand
GTCCATGATGATGTAGCCACGCTCATTGGCGTAGTCTTAGTAGACGCCCAGGATCTCGAAGCGGCCGAAAGGCAGGGTGACAGAATCGCCCGTGGTCAGGTGGTGCTTGTTGGCGAACGGCTCACTGATGATGACGCACTGGCAGGTGGGCAGGCGCTGCATGATGGAGGCGCGGTCACCGGACATGAACTGCGCGCCGCCACCCAGCTCGATCACTTGTGTTTCCCCGCCAGCGAGCGTGGCGGGCAGGCCGTTGTAGCTGATCGGGTAGGCGCGGAAACGGTCGACCGCACGGACTTCGGGCAACATTGCAATGCGGTCCGCCAGCGCGGCATCAAACGTTGGGAAGCGGTCAGCGGACGGGGTGCCCGCCGGGCGCAGGTAGATGTCGGCCTTTAGCTGGTTGTCCATCCAGATCAGCACGGTCTGCCGGAAACTGCCCACCATGATGCCGACGCTGACCATCATGGCGATGGCAGTGGCGAGCGCTCCCACCAGCACCGAAGTGCGGCGCAGCGACGCGCTTAAGCTGCGGGAGGCCAGCATCGCCTCGACACCGCCCAAGCGCAGCAACAGTCGCGACGAGACACGGTTGATGCCATCCACCATGGCGGGGATCGCCATCGCGCCCGCGCCGATCAACAAAATCGCCGCGGCATAACCGCCGAATGGCTTGCCGGCCACGGGGGGCTGCTGCGAGGCGAGGAAGGCGAGCGCGGCTAGCCCGGCCGCCAGCAGCAGGTCGCGCATCTGGTGGACGCGCGCCAGATAGTCACTCCGTCCGCGCGCCATCGCCTCCGTGGGCGGCACACCCGCCGCCTCTCGAGCTGGAGACCACGCTGAGAGAACGGAGATGCTGATGCCAATCGTAAAGGCCAGCAGCGCGGAGACGGCGTTGATCTCGATCGCGGCCGGTCGGCTGGAGACGTATAGCGATTCGACAGTCGCGCCCAGCAGTTGCACCGCCCCTTCGGCCATCACGCGGCCCAGCAGCAGCCCCACGGCTCCGCCGACAACACCGAAGACCGCCGCTTCACCCAGGAAGGCGGCCAGTATTGCTCCGCGCGTCGCTCCTAATGCGCGCAAGATGCCAATCTCGGACCGGCGGCGGACCACGCTCACCGAGATGGTGTTGTAGATCAGAAAGGCCCCAACGACCAGCGCGATATAGCTGAGTACCCGAAGGTTCCAGCGGAACGCCTCCAGCATCCGGCGGTTTTCTTGCGTGCGTGCGCCTTGCAGCGCGACGGTGACGCCTGCGGGCATCTGCTGCTGCAACTGCTGCTGCCAATCATCGACTGTGCGGGCGGGCGGCACCCAGACCAGGATGCGATCCAGGCGGCCCGGGCGACGGACCAGCCGTTGCGCAAGGCCGATGTCCGCGACGATGATCTTGCCTTTCTGCTTGAAGACGCCGCCGACGCGGTAGGTGCCGGGTTGATCCTGGATTTGCAGGGCGATGCTGCCGCCAGCCTTCAGTCCAAGCCCTTCGCTGACCCACACGGAGTCCTTATCCGGCACCGGTCCCGCTTCACTGGTGATGCCCAACTCCAGAGCGTCGGCCACGACGTCGATGCCGATCAGTGGCAACGCTTCGCCTGTGGCGGTCAGCGTGGCGTAGTCCTCTAGGCGCGCCTTCAGGCGGAAGGCAAACGGCAGTGTCGCCAGTTGGCCATAGACCGCTTCGGGAATGCCGCCGACGGCGGTCACTTCCAGGTCCGCATCGCCGGTGAGGGTTTCCACCGACGACCGGAAGGATCCCGCCGCCGCCTCGCCTGCCAGGTCGATGGCCAGCACTACGGCCACGCCCAGAGCCACCGCAAATGCCGTCAGCAGCGCGCGCGCCGGCTCTGACTTCATGGGCCGGAGGATGAGGCGGGCAAACAGGCGCAGCATGGGCTACCGTGCGTCGCGGGTTTCCACCGCTTCAATCCGGCCATCGCGCAGGCGGACGATCTGGTCACAGACCACCACCGATTCCGGCGAGTGCGTGGCCATCAGAATCGTGGTGCCGCGTTCGGTGACGATGCGGCGAAGGAGTTTCAAAATCAGGTCGCCCGTGGCCGTGTCGAGGTTGCCGATCGGCTCATCCGCCAGCAGCAGCTTGGGCGAATGGACGAGGGCGCGTGCAATCGCCACGCGCTGCATCTGGCCGCCGGAAAGCTGGTGCGGCAACCGGGCTTCGTAACCATCCAGGTCCACCCAGCCGAGGGCCTCGCTCGCGCGTTCCCTTGCCCGCGCTCCGCCCGCGAGCAACAACGGCAGCTCGACATTTTCGGCTACAGTCAGGTTCGACAGCAGTTGGAACGATTGAAAGACAAAGCCCACCTTCTCGCGCCGCAGTTTGGTCAAGCCCGCGTCATCCAGGTGCAAGGTGTCCTGACCATCCAGCAGCACCCGGCCGGAAGTGGGCAGGTCCATGGCCCCGGCCATGTTCAGCAGTGTTGACTTGCCGCAGCCGCTGCGTCCCATCAAGGCGACGAATTGGCCGGGGGCGACGTCAAGCGAAAGTTCACGCAGGGCGCGGACCGGCTCGCCGTCGGCCAGATAGTCTTTCGAAACCCGCTCAAAGCGGATGAGTGTCGTGTCCAAACTATTGGATGGGCGGAGCCGCCTTTAGGTCTTTAATGATTTCAGTGGCCCGCTCGTAAAGCATCGAAGTTTCATTCGAGCAGCCCAGAAACAACATCCCGTTCTCCTTCCAGAAACGGGCCAACTGCGTCGTGCGCGTCTGCGTACCGGGGATGACGTTGTACTTGTGGCAAGTGTCGCGAATTTGCGTCATCGCCTCCACCTGCTTGGGGTTCATAAAGTCGCCGGGGACGCCCAGCGAGATGAATAGATCAGCCGGCCCCACCATCAACACATCGACGCCAGGGACGCTGATCAGCTCATCGCGCCGCTCGACACCGGCGGCGGTTTCGATCTGGAAGGCCACCATGACGTTCCGGTTGATGTGTTCGATGGCCTGCGGAATGGTCACCACTTCGTAGTCAAGATTGGTGGGCGTCAAGCCGTAGCCGCGAATACCTGCGGGCGGGTACTTAGTCCAGGAGATGGCCTCTTCCAACTGGCGGGGATCTTCCACGCGGGGAAGCATGATGCCTTCGGCGCCGCAATCGAGCGCTCGGGCCACCAGCGCATACTGCATCTCCGCCACCCGAACCACCGGCGACAGCCCCACCAGGCGGGCCATGCGGCACAGGTCCTGGATGGTTTCAAAATCGAAAGCGCCATGCTCCATGTCAATAAACGCCCAGTTGAAGCCTGCCTTGGCCAGGGCATTGATCACTTCTGTCTGGCGGAGCTGCCCGTAGCCGCAACCGTACTGGACCTGGCCCGCACGGAGGGCCTTCAAGCAAAGGTTTTCTTTCATCGATTGACCTGCCTTGAGCTTATCGCTTTGCGGTGAAGCAATGGCTACGGTCCGCGGTGGCGGTGGTGGCTTACAATGTCAGGATCATGCTTACCCGGCGCGATTTCATCGCCACCTCCTCGGGAATGCTTGCGGGGGGCGCCCTGGCGGGCAAACTCTTCGCGGACACCAAAGGCTCAAAGACTCCCAACGCCGAGCTGGAAAAGCTGGCCGACAATGCGCTGCGGGAGGCCAAGAAACTGAAGGCCACCTACTGCGACATCCGCATTGTGCGTTTGCGCGATCAGCGCGTCAGCTTGCGTGTCTCGCGGGAGCGCGGCACCGGGCGCATCCTCTCCGTTCCCGGCGTGGCGGAAGATTCGAGTTTCGGCTTTGGCGTGCGCGTCATCGTCAACGGAGCCTGGGGCTTTGCGGCCTCGCCCATCGTCACGGCGGAAGAGATCGCCCGCATCACGGGTGAAGCGGTGATCATCGCCAAGGCCAACGCCAGCATTCAGCCCAAGCCGGTGAAGCTGGCACCGGTGAAGGCGTATCGCGACCGCTGGGTGACGCCGCACGGGAAGGATCCGCTGGTGGTGCCGATGGCCGAAAAGATCGCCCTGCTGGGTGACGTCACCGATGCCATCCGCAAGAACACGAAAGTGTTTTCCGGCTCCGCCTCGTTGAGCCTCCGCAGCGAAGACAAGTACTTCGCCTCCTCGGAAGGATCGTCCATCCAGCAGTACATCATCCAGATCTACGGCAATGCTGACGCGACGGCCGTTGATCGCGAGCGCAACATTTCCCGCACCCGCAACTACGTGCCCACGCAAGCCTCCGCCGGTTGGGAGTACGTGCCGGAGATGAACCTGCCGGAGCATGCGCACCTGATCTGCGATGAGGTGCTGCAGCACATCGAAGCTCCAGCGGTGAAGCCCGGCAAGAAAGACTTGCTGCTGATGCCCAACCACCTGATGCTGACCATCCACGAAAGCGTCGCGCATCCCACGGAACTCGACCGCGCCTTAGGCTACGAAGCCAACTACGCCGGCACCAGCTACATTACCCCGAGCACGATCGGCAAACGGATCGCCAGCGACCATTGCACCTTCATTGGTGACCGGACGTCGTCACGTGGCTTGGGTACTTGTGGCTACGACGACGACGGGGTGAAGGCCACCAGCTTCACCATCATCGACAAAGGCATCTTCAAGAGCTTCCAGACCACGCGCGATCAAGCGCATCTGATCGGCGAGAAGGAGTCGCATGGCTGCTCGCAAGCCGATTCCTGGGCCACCGTGCCGTTCCAACGGATGCCCAACGTCTGGATGAAGCCGGGGCCGAAGGAGACGACGCTGGAGAGCATGATCTCCGAGATCGACGACGGGGTGTTGATCGACGGCCGGGGCAGCTATTCGATCGACCAGCAGCGCTACAACTTCCAGTTTGGCGGCGACGCGTTCTGGGAGATCAAGGGAGGCAAAAAACGCGGGATGATTTCCCGGGTCTCCTACCAAGCCCGCACGCCCGACTTCTGGCAAGCCTGCGATGGCACCGCCGGGCCGTCTTACTGGCGGCAGTACGGCACCACAGGCGACGCCAAGGGCGAGCCGACGCAGATCAATTCCATCAGCCATGGCTGTTCCCCCACGCGGTTCCGCGGTATTGACGTCATTCTTACGGACTAACCATGATCACTCGTGACGAAGCACAGAAACTCACCCAGAAGGTGCTGGGCCTGACGTCGTTTCCGGAATGCCACCTGACGCTCACATCGTCAGAGCAGGCCTACACGCGGTTCGCCAACAACGGCATCACGACGGCGTCGTTCAACCTGCGGCACAACCTGTCGATCACGGTGACGCGCGAAGGCCGCACGGGATCGACGGCGGTGAACGATTTTGATGATGCCTCGCTGAAGAGCGCGGTGAAGCTGGCCGAGGAACTGGCGGCGATTGCGCCGCCCAACTCAGAACGGCTGGGCGCGGTGGGTCCGCAGGAGTTCCCCTCCACGAACGATCTTGATGAACGGACGGCAGCGGCGCGCGCTCCGGAGATGATTCCGCATGTGAAGACCATCATCGACGCGGCGATCAAGGAGAAGATGGTGGCCGCCGGGTTGATTGAGCGCTCCTTGCGCATCACCTCGATTGCCAACAAGGCCGGCTTGTTCGGCTTTCACCGGTCCAGCGATTCGCAATTGACGACCACGATTCGCATGGCCGATGGCTCAAGCTCCGGTTGGGCCGGGCAGCCTTCCATGAAGCTATCGGAACTGGATAGTCCGGGCTTGGCCGCGGCGGCGATCGAGAAGTGCCGCCGCTGGAAGAACCCGCAACGGCTGACACCCGGCAAGTACACCGTGGTCCTGGAGCCGACCGCCACCGGCGATCTGGTCCGGCTGATGACGCCAGCATTTTCGGCCCGCAATGCCGAAGAAGGCCGCACCTTCCTGAGCAAGCGCGGCGGTGGCACGCTGCTGGGCGAAAAGCTGTTCCCCGAGTTCGTCACCCTGCGCATGGACCCGTTTGATGCGCGCCAGCCTTCGTCGCCCTGGACCGGAGACTACCTGCCCACGCGGGCGATGACCTGGATCGACAAGGGCGTCGTGGCCAACTTGGCGTACGACCGTTACTGGGCCAACAAAACCGGCAAGCAGCCCACACCGGGAGCCTTTGGCGGCTTCGGCGGAGGTCGCGGTGGCGGTGGTGGAGGCGGTGCCGCGGGCAGCCTGATCATGGAAGGCGGCTCAGCGTCCCTTCAAGAGTTGATTGCCTCAGTAGAGCGCGGCTTGCTGGTGACGCGCGCGGCTTGCTGGTGACGCACCTGTGGTACATCCGCCCCGTGAACCCACAAACGCTGCAGCAGACCGGCCTGACCCGAGACGGACTGTTCCTGATCGAGAACGGCAAGATCACCACGCCCGTCATGAACATGCGGTTCCTGGAAAGCCCGGTGCGTCTGCTGAAGAACGCGGTGAAGGTGGGCAAGGCGGTGCGAGTGCGGGGCCTCGAAGGCGGGATGATGATCGCGCCGTCGCTGGTGGCCACGGACTTCCCGCTGCCTTCGGTGTCGGACGCTGTTTAGCTTGGACGTGGCTCCATACGTGAGCTTGGGGCTTGTTCGATTTCGCGCAAAAGCCGCAAGCTGACGCATGGGGCTGGGTTTTCCCGTGCGGGAGCTAGTCCCGTTCCAGCAACAGGTATTGCAACTGCCCTTGCCGTTCCACGTAGAGCGCCACCGGTTGGCCGTGCTTTAAATCCGCCACGGCTTTGCGAACATCGGCAATGGAGTTGACGGTTGTATTGTTGATCTCGTGCAGCACGTCGCCGGCTTGCAGGTGATTGTCGCCGATACCCAGGTCCGACACCAAGCCCGCCACCACAACGCCCGAAAGACGCCGGAGCGGAGGCAGTAGAGGCGTCACTTTCTCATCCAACTCCACCAGCAAAGCACCCAGCGGGACTACCAGGTTGTCGCGGCCTTTGACGAAGCTGATCAGGCGGTCCGGATCGCGCGGGCGCTCCAGCACAGCCACGTCGATGGTCTTGGTCTGCCCGTCGCGCAGGATGCCGACGGACACGGTACGTCCGGCGTTGCGATAGATGGTGACGCCGAACTGACGGGCATTCTCCATGGGCCGCCCGTTGAGCGAGACGACGACGTCCTTCACCCGAAGCCCGGCGATGGCAGCGGCGCTGCCTTCCGTCACGTCCGCGATGATGGCGCCCCAATCCCGGCTAAGGCCCAGGGACTGAGCCAGTGGCATGGTGATGGTCTGCGCGATGACGCCAATCTGGCCACGCTTGACATGCCCATGGTCGCGAATCTGTTCAAAGACGCTGCGGACGATGTTGCTGGGCACCGCGAAGCCGATTCCATTGCTCGCCCCTGAAGGAGAAATGATGAAGGTATTGATGCCAACAATGCCGCCATCAGAATCCACCAGCGGCCCGCCGCTATTGCCGGGATTGATGGCCGCGTCGGTCTGGATATAGACCATCGGATCATCGGCCCGCAGCTGCCGGGCCATGGAGCTGACGACGCCCATGGTAACGGAGTTATCGAGCCCGTAGGGACTGCCGAAGGCAAACACCAGATGCCCCTGCCGCAGCATTTCGGAATCAGCAAATGGCAAAGCGGGCAGGCCGGTTTCTGCGATCTTCAGCACGGCCAGGTCAGCTTCCTTGTCGACGCCAATCACATCCGCCGCCAGCAGCTTGCCTCCCGGCTTCAACACGCTGTGATGGCGCATCTCCTGGTCAGCACGCTGGGGCAGCAGGACCTCCACGCGGCGGGAGAAGCCGACCACGTGGGCGTTGGTGATGATGTAGCCGTTGGGGTCCACCACGACACCGGAACCACTGCCGCGGCTGGCCCGGATAAACGTACCGGAGCCTTCTTCCTCGGTGGAGAAGCCACGCGTGATGACCTGCACCACGGCCGGGTTCACCCGCTCCGTCAGGGCCTGGAAGCCCTGGCTAATGGCCGGGAGTGAGGCGGTCGACTGCGCGAAGACGGGCAGCGCAAACATTAAGCAGACAAATAAGTAGATCAAACTATAAGCATACAGTCGCCATAGCTGAAAAAGCGGTAGCGTTCGCGAACTGCATGCCGGTAGGCGTCCAACATCAGCTCCGTGCCACCAAAAGCGCATACCAGCAGCATGAGGCTGGATTCCGGCAAGTGGAAGTTGGTCAGCATGGCGTCCACCAATTTGAACTGATGGCCAGGGTAGATGAAGATGTCCGTTTCACCCGCCAGTTCGTCGCGCTGGGCCCAGGTCTCAAGGGTGCGGACCGAAGTGGTGCCGACCGCGACGCGGCGCTTGGCGGCAGCGATCTTGACGGCTTGGGGTCCGTCGATCTTGTAGCGCTCTGAATGCAGATGGACGGACTTCACTTCGTCGGTATGCAGTGGCGAGAACGTACCTAGTCCCACATGCAGCGTCACATGCGCGATGTCGGCACCCGCCTTCTGGCATTCATCCAGCAGGCGCGGCGTAAAGTGCAGCCCGGCCGTGGGCGCGGCGGCGGAGCCCGCCTCCCGCGCGTAGACGGTCTGGTACCGCTCCCGGTCCTGCTTGGTGTCATCGCGCCGGATGTAGGGCGGCAAGGGCATGTGGCCGATCCGCTGCAGGACTTCATCGATGTCGCCCCCGCCCAGCAGCTTCATCTTGCGCTCACCGCGCTCCCCGGTGTCGAGGATCACGCCGCCCAGTGTGTCGTCGAACTCCACCACGGAGCCTTCGTGCAAGCGGCGCCCGGGGCGCACCAGCACTTGCCAGGTCCGCCGGTCAGTGGAGAGCGGTTTCAGAAACAGCACCTCCACCGTGCCCGTGCCGCCGGCGCGGTGGCCGAACAGACGCGACGGCATGACGCGCGAATCGTTCAACACGAGACAGTCGCCGCCGCCCAAGTAGAGCGGCAGGTCGCGGAACTGCCCGTCCTTCCAGGTGCCGGTGGCCCGGTCGATCAGGAGCATGCGCGAAGCCGAGCGGTCCGCCAGTGGCTCCTGCGCGATCAGGTCGGGCGGAAGCTCGTAAGAAAAATCAGTGACCTTCAAATTGCCACAATAGCAGCGTGGGCTCTCCAACTGGCAACTCCCCGTTATCGGGCGTGATTTTGGGCATTGAATCGTCGTGCGATGAAACCGCCGCCGCGGTGGTGGCCGACGGTGTCGAGGTGCGTTCAAACGTCGTTGCTTCGCAGCTGGACATCCATGGGCGCTGGGGTGGGGTGGTGCCGGAACTCGCTTCTCGAGAGCATCTGCGGGCCATTGTGCCCGTGGTGCGCGATGCGCTGGCACAGGCGGGCATGGAAGGGCGGGCGCTGAGCGCGATTGCGGTGACGGAGGGGCCGGGGCTGGTGGGTTCCTTGCTGGTGGGCATCACCTACGCCAAGGCGCTGAGCCTGGCGTGGGGGGTGCCGCTGTTGGGCGTGAACCACATTGAAGGCCATATCCACGCGGTGGTGATGGAACACCACCAACAATTGCAGTTCCCTGCCCTGGCCCTGGTGGTGAGCGGCGGGCATACGCACATGTTTGCGGTGACGGAAGGTTTCGTCTACCGCTTGCTGGGCCGGACGCGCGATGACGCGGCAGGGGAGGCGTTCGACAAGGTGGCGAAGTTGCTGGGGTTCGGCTACCCCGGCGGCCCGGTGATTGATCGCCTGGCGCCCTATGGAAACCCCAAGGCGGTACGGTTCACGACGCCCAACATGAAGGGCAATACGCTCGATTTCAGCTTCAGTGGCATCAAGACGGCGGTGCTGCGCTGGACGCAGGCACGCGCGATGGACGAAGAGATCGCCACACGTCGAGCACTGCTGAAGGAGACGCCTCGACCGACCGTAGAGCAGTGGCGCGCAGTGGCGCCTCAAACCACCCTCGACTTGCTGGCCAGCTTCCAGCGGGCGGTGGTGAAGGATTTGCTAGAGCGGGCCACGGCGGCCGCACGGGAGATGGGTGCCAAGTCAGTGATCGTCTCCGGCGGCGTGGCCTGCAACAGCGGCCTTCGCGCAGCAGCGGAGGCTCTTTATCTGCCCGCTTTCTTCCCCCGCGGCGAACTCTCCACCGACAACGCCGTCATGATCGCCGCCGCCGGGTTTCCGAAGCTGGCGCGGCAGGACTTTGCTGACTTCTCGCTGCGGGCGAAGGCAAATCTGCGGCTGGTTGGAGGCTGATGCCGCTATGAGGACAAGGGAGGCTTCTTGCGGCTGAAGATCCCGCAGTTGACCGCCTGAAAGGAACCGGGGACCGCGACATTCACGGCGGAAAGAATCTCGGACAGGTAGTCCTTCATGATTCGCCATTCGACCGAGGAGAGTGCGATGACGGCCAAGCGGCGCTGGTTTAGGTTCTGTTCGTAGGCGAGCGTTTGGTCTCCTGTGATCAGGACGTCAAAGCCGCCCCGCTCGGCTGCATCGAGCAGCTTGCCATTCTTCAGGCCGCCCCAACCTTGAAAAGTCGCCGTTACCGCCTGATGAGGATTGAGGTACTTCCTGAGGCGGTGATCAAGGTTCTCGTCAAGCAGTATCTTCACCGCTGGTGTGGAGATCTCTGGGCACTCGCGAAATCGATCAAGCGCTTGATCTGGGCAATGGACAGCGCTGGGAAGCCTTCGCGGATTTCGTCCAGGCTGTCGCCAAGCTCAAAGCTATTGACGATCGAGTCCGGCAGAATACGAGTTCCGCGGACGACAGGGCGGCCGGATACCTTGCCCGGAACTTGCTCGATGAGCTCGCAGGCAATCCAATCAATCTCCGCAGCTGTTTCAAGATGGGTCATGCGGCCTCCCTGGCTTCATGGTACTCCGGCAGATTTCAGCGCGACACGTTGGGCTTAGTTCAACACACCCACGCCAATGCTGCTGCCGCCCGTCTTGCCCCGGTAGACGCGATGGGTGGCTTTTTGGAAGTCACTGGCTTTGGCGTCGGGGATGTTGATGAACTTTTGGGGGTTGCGGTCCACCAGAGGGAACCAGCTGCTCTGGATGTGCACCATGATGCGGTGGCCCTTGCGGAAGGTGTGCTGGACGTCGGGTAGCGCAAAGGCGACGCGTTCGCGCTTGCCGGGCGTGAGCGGCTCCGGCTTCTCAAAGCTCGAACGGAACTTGGCGCGGAACGGTTCGCCGCGCACCAGTTGTTGATAGCCGCCCAGCTTCACGTTATTGGGCCCATCTTCCAGATCACCCGGGTAAACGTCCACCAGCTTCACGACAAAATCGGCGTCCGTGCCGGTGGAGGAGACGAACAGCTCCGGCGTCAAGGGACCGGAGATGGTGACATCTTCGTCGAGGATGTTGCTTTCATAGACCAGCACGTCGGGCCGCGTTGCGGCGTGGCGTTGGTCGGAGGTCATGTAGAAGCCAGAATGGCCGGTGTGGATGTAGCTGACGTAGGGCACGGGCTTGTTGGGGTCCGCCAGGTATTCGTCATAGCCTTCGGTTTCGGCTGGTGGGTCAAACGACAGCTTGCCGCCCGCGTGGAAGTAGAGCTTCTTCTGCTGCGCCGCCTTGGGTGGCCAGGCGTCAAAAGTGCGCCATTGATTGGTGCCGGTCTCAAAGGCCCACGCGGTGGGGAACTTGCCGTCGCCCTTCGATTTCAGGTGATAGGCGAAGAACGGAAACTCGATGGAGTCGCGATAGTAGGCGCTGGTCTTGGAGCCAAAGTTGATGTCGCCCACTTTGTCGCCATCGCCGCGCGAGAAGCCGCCATGGGTCCAGGGACCCATGACGATGTGGTTGCCGCTGGCGGGCGGCGTGTTGGCCTGGATCTGGCGGTAGACGCGCAGCGGCCCTTGCAGGTCTTCCGCGTCGAACCAGCCGCCCACGGTCAACACCGCCGGCTTGATCGACTTCAGGTGCGTCGAGATGTTGCGCGACTTCCAGAAGTCGTTCAGGTTGGGGTTGTTCATGGTGGCCAGCCAGTAGGGGTTGGCCTCCTTGTAGTACTTCTCGGTGGCGTTGGCGAGCGTGCCGGCACGCAGCAGGACATCGTAGCCGTCGGGCGACTTGAAGGGGTTCATGCGGCCGAAGTTCTCGGGCAGCGTCGGCTCCAGGTGCGGCTTGAAGAACAAGTAGAAGCCGAAGTTGGCGGCCAGCATCAGGCCGCCGTTGTGATAGCTGTCGTCGCCACCATAGAGGTCCGTCACCGGAGCCTGCGGCGAAGCAGCCTTCAGTGCGGGGTGGGCGTCGATGATGCCCGCCGTGACGTAGAAGCCCGGGTAGGAGATGCCCCACATGCCGACACGGCCGTTGTTGTTGGGGATGGTCTTCACCAGCCAGTCGATCGAGTCGTAGGTGTCGCTGGATTCATCGATGTCCTTGGCCGAAGCCTTGTTGGGCTTGTGCGGCGTCATCTCCAGCCACTTGCCTTCCGACTGATAGCGGCCCCGCACGTCCTGGTAGACGAAGATGAAGCCGTCCTTGCCGAACTTTTCCGAAGGGCCCAGGCTGGGGCGGTACTTGTCGACGCCATAGGGAGCCACTGAATAGGGCGTCCGCTGCATCATGATCGGGTACTTCGTCGTGCTGGCGCCGTTCAGCGCCTCCTTGGGGACGTAGACGGAGGTGAACAGCTTGACACCGTCACGCATCGGGACCATGTACTCAAACTTGGTGTAGTTGCCCTTGACGTACTCAACGCCTTGGCCCAGCAGCGACCCGGAAACCAGCAGGAAAACAAGAAATCTCATGTATAGTCGAACTATAGCTGATGAAAGCCACCGCCATATGAAAGCCACCGTCACCGATCTCCGGCTCCGCTTGAAGGATGTTCTGGCTGCGCTGGACCGCGGTGAGGCGGTCACGCTGACCTATCGCGGGCAGGACCGGGCGCAGTTGAAGCCGATGCGGAACGTGCGGCCCGATTGGGAAGAGCGACTGCGAAAGATGCAGGCCCACCCGGCTATTGGCATGTGGGCGGACCGCGAAGACATGAAGGAACCCACGGCCTACATCATGAAAATGCGGGAGAGTCGCCTCGATGCTGCTGGATTCCGACGTGATGATCTGGGCGTTCCGAAGCGAGCCAGCGGCAGTGCTGGAACTGGCAAGGGACGAAAAGCCGATGATGTCCGTGGTGACGCTGATGGAAGTGATGCAAGGCGTCGGGTCCGCCGCTGAGCAGCGGGCTACACGGACCTTTATCACGTCGTTCGGAATTGAGATCGTCCCGCTATCAGCCGCGATCGGTGATCGCGCCGCGAAGCTGATCGATCAATACGCCATGGGACATGGACTCCGGGCACTGGACGCCCTGATCGCAGCCACGGCGTTGGAGCTAGATTTGCCGCTGATCTCCGGCAACCGGAAACACTTCGCTAGCATCGCCAAGCTCAACTACCGGCATTTCGTGCCCCATCACAGGGGACGGGGCTAAGGGTCAGAACCGGTAGTACAACCCCAGCTGCACCCGGCGCGGCGTGTTGCCCTGGTTGACGATTCGGCCGAAGGTGGCGGAGTTGACGTCGTAGTCGTAGCGCGTGCCGCCCTGGAAGGTGTCGAACATCACGTTGTTCAGCGCGTTGGTTGATTCCAGGCGCAGCTCCACCGTGTGCCCTTCGCGGATCGTGGTCAGCTTCTGGATGCCGAAGTCGAAGTTAAAGTAGCGCGGTCCAGTGAAGTAGCGGCGCTGCAGAGCACCCAGTTCGCCGGCGTTGGGGTTGAAGAACACCTGCCCGCTAAATGGCGCGCTGCCGTCGGCGGCCACGCCACGGCCGTCGCGCGGATTGATGGCCGCTTGATCGACGATGAACGGACCGTTCCCGGTCATGTAGAAGCCGACCGTGCGGGCCAGGCCTTCGCCATCCAGTGTTGTGGTGACGGTGTTGTTGGCGGAGCGGGCGGCCCGATTCAGGGTGCCCCGCTCCGAACGGATGGAGAACGGGAAGCCGCTCTGCAGCGTGGTCAGGCCGCTCACTGACCAGCCACCGACCACGCGCGAAACCACCGGGCTGGCCGTGTTCAGGAACTTTTTGCCCCGCCCGAATGGCAGATCGAGCACGTAGTTGGCCTTGAAGGCATGCCGCAGATCGAACGGCGTCCGCGACCGTTCCAGCTTGCCGTTGTTGATGTCGAGGAACGGCTCAAAGTTGACTTGGCTGTCGCCTGCGGAATCGGACAATGACTTGGCCCAGACGTAGTTCAACTGGAACGAATAGCCGCGCGCAAAGCGGCGTGTGTAGTCCAGTTGCAGGCTGTCGTAGGCGGAGCGGCTGTAGTTGGTCATCAGATTGGTGCCCAGCGCATTGGCGTTGCGGTAGAAGTTCACCGGGCCGTTCAGGCCGCGGATCTGATAGAAGTTGCCGAGCTCGGCCGCGGCTTGCGTGCGGATCAGGTTCAACACCTGCGCATTGGTGATGAAGCCGCCACTGGGCATGGAGTCAAACACTGGCGTCGGCTGGCTGCCCGGGATCGCCGGATTGTAGCGGGCGTCAAAGGCGCGGCCGGAGTTTTGGGCCAGCACCCCGTTCGAATAGGCGCGGCGGAAATCGGCCAGGAAGCCACCCGCGGCGGGGTTGATCTGGTTGAAGTCGAAGGCGCGGAACTGCTTTGTCCCGCGATTGCCAACGTAGCGCGCTTCCAGCACACCGCCGCCCAGCTTCTGCTGAACGCCGAGGCTGACCTGCTGCACATAGGGCGTGCGGAGGTTCGGGTCAATCGTGGCGAAGGCCGATTGCGAGTTCAGTGCGTAGTTATCGGCGAAGCTGCGCGGCACTTTGTAGGCCGGCGTGGGAATCGTAGCGCCGGTGGAGACGCGGCCGTTCACGTCGGTGATGTTGGCCTCCGCCTGCAAGCCGGCGTTCGAGTTGGCGGCGTTGAACGCCATGGTGATGTGGTTGTCGTTGACGAAGTGGACGCTGTAGCCCGCGCGGATGGCCGTTTTGCCATTGCCAAAAACGTCCCAGGATAGGCCGACATTGGGCGCGAAGTTGTTGCGGTCGGCATTGTAGAAAGGCCGGCCGTTGGCCTTGCCCGCTAAGGCAATCTGACTGTCCGGGTTGAGCAGCGTCGAGATGGGATTGCCATTCTGGAGAACGGGCAGCAGTGCGACACCGCGCGTCTCATCCACCACGGTGAAGTAGTCATACCGGACGCCTGCTGAGAGACTGAGGCGGCGGGTCATCTTCCAGTTGTCTTGCAGGTAACCGGCGTAGCTGCCGAAGGCCCAGTGACGGCGGTTCTCCTGGCCCGCCACGAAGCCGGAGCTGGCGTCGCGGACGTTAAACCGCTGCTGCGCCTGGTTCACCAGTCCGGCCACCGAGGCGAGCAGCGTGTTGGCGTTGTTGATCTCATTTTGGCTGGCGCCCGGCACGTCCGCCGCCGTGATGCCACGGGTGCGGGAGCCGATGCCCAACGTATACAGCGGCGTGGTGATGAAGTAGTCGTAGGCGTTGACGCGGATGTTCTGGCTTTGGAAACCGAAGTTCAGCGTATGCTTGCCCTTCAGCCAGCTGGCGTTGTTGGAGATGTTCCAGGTGTCGGTAAAGCGCCCCTCCGGCTGGTAGGTCTGGATGGGCGTTGTAAAGGCCAGGCCGGTGTTGCTGACGTAGAACTTCTCATCGGCCACCGTCTTCGAGAACGTGCCCGGGGCCTTGTTCAGGCCGCCGCGCAGCTCATTGGTGAAGGTGGGCGAAAGCGTGGAGCGCCAGCCGGTCGAAAAAAACTTGGTGGCGTTGTCATTGACCACCGACGGATTCGGGTCGTAGCCCAGATTGCTGACCGTGGGCCTCTCATTGAGGTCGCGGTTCCAGATGTAGGTACCGAACAGCGAGTGCTTGTCGCTTAGGTAGTAATCCACCTTGCCGGTGACGTTGTCGCGGTCACGGTTGGTACTTTGCAGGAACGAATAGCCTGCGTTATTGCGGAGAGCGCCTTCGGTGGAATCACCGGTGCGGAAATTATTGATGCGGTTAGCGGCGGGCAGCATGTCGATCATGCGCTTCATGGTGGGGTCCGCGGTGAGGCCGGTGATCTGCAGCAGGTTGCGCTGTTGCAACGCGCCGGGAGCGCCGTAGGTAAAGATGCCTTGACGCGCCGCATCGGTGAGGATGGTCCGCTGCAGTTGCGTCTGCTGGCGGCGGCGGAACGCTTCGTAGTTGGTGTAGAAGAACAGCTTGTTCTTGATCACCGGGCCACTGAAGCTGCCACCGGCCTGATTCTGATTGAGGAACGGAATCTTCAATCCGTCGCGGTTCTCAAAGAAGCCATTAGCGGCCAGCGCGTTGTTGCGGTTGTACCAGTAGGCCGCGCCATGCCACTTGTTGGTGCCGGAGGGAGTGGTGAACGACACTTGCACGGCGCCGTTGCCCATGGCCGGGTTGGCGTTGGAGGTGCCGATCGACAGCTCCGCCACCTGGTCCACCAACAGCAGATTGGGCTGGAAGTCCAGCGAGTTCTCGCGGAAGTAGTTGTCCTGGATGTTGACGCCGTCCAGCGTTACGTTGGCGTAAGATACGCGAAGGCCATTGATGACAGTGTTGGTGCGGCCGTTATTGCCGACACCCGGCTGCGTGGCGATCAGCGCCAGGATGTTGCGGTTCAACTGGGGCAGGCGGCGGATTTGTTCATTAGTGACGGTGGTGCCGATCTCGGCGTTGGTGGTTTGCACACCATTGGCGGTGGCCACCACGTCCACTGATTGCGTCACCGAAGCCGGTTGGAGGGCGATGGGACTCAGCGACGTTTCACGCGCCGTGTCCACTTTCACCGCGATCGCAGTGGCCGTGGTGAACCCGGCCAGTTGGACAGAGACCTCGTACTGGCCGGGCTGCAAGCCGCTGAACGAATAGAGGCCTTCGCGTGAGCTGAGCTGGGTGGCCGCGACGGCACCACCGGTGACGGTCACGCTGACGGAAGCGCCGGACACGGCTGCTCCGGTCGAATCCACGACGGAGCCGGTCAACCGGCCCGACACTTGGGCCGACGCCGGGAGAGACAAACAGAGCGACGCGGCAAACAGCCAACACGCGGACAGAACGGTACGGAACAACATGGCGGAAAACCCCTTGGAGAAAAACTTCCTTTCTCCAGGGTGTTCCCGCTTCCGATTCAGGGGTTTGAAAATGGGGCCAACGACGGCATGGCCGGGGCAGACCGCGCAGGGGAGACGGCCAGGCCGCTATTTGTCCCGGCCGGGCCAGGCGATCGTCTTGAACGGCCACGCCGAGGCCACCCACGCGCGCGCCAACTTTTCCACTTCGGCATCAACACCCCGGTCGAAGTCGGCTTTGGTGACCCACAAACGGACTTGAGCATCGAAACCGGGCTTGCGGGACGGTGAGATGTAGACGCAGCCCACTTCCCGCTTCTTGTCCTTGGTGAGGACGGCGTAGGTGAAGGACTTGCGGGCCTTGAAGTTGGCGATCTCGCCTTCCACATCCTTCAGCGCGTCGGCCATGGTGATGCCGGGATGGGGCCACTTGCCGCCGTTCGTGAAGGTGGCCTTCAAGTGGTCAATTGAGCTCATGTAGGCGTCGAAATCCAATTTTTCCAAACCTGGCCCGAGCGGAACCAGGACGAACTGGGCCGTTTCATAACTAGCCGGCGGCTGGAAAGTGGAGGGAACAAACTGAGCCGAGCTGGCGCAGCCGACAAGAACCAGACCGGCAAGTGCGCGGAGCATGGCTTAGTCCACCCGCCGCAGGGGGATGCCCAACTGTTCCAGACGCGATTCCACGTGAGCGGGCCGGAGGCGTGAGGCATCGTACTCCACCGTCACGCGGTCCATGGCGGACGAGAGCTTGACGTGGTGGATGCCATAAATGCTGGTCGCTTTCGCGATCGCGTCCATGACGGCATCGTCCATGGGGCGCGTGAGTTCGAAGTTCACCTGAACCTTGGTCATAGAGTCACTTCGAATTATCTCGCACCCGAGGGTGGCGCGGGCTGGCGACTTTACGGTGCTTCCAGCGTCTAGGCGGAACGCTTGGCGTGACGGCGGAAGGCCCACAACATGGCGGCCGTTCCAAAGGCGCCCATCAACAGCGTCGACGGCTCCGGCACACCGGTCGATTCGGCGGAGCCCGCATAGAGCAGGCCAAAGGGCCCGCCGCCGCGCTGGTAGACATCAAACTGCAGCTTGTAGTTGCCGGCCGTCTTCAAGTAAGGCGTCAGATTGATGGCTTTCCCGTTCTGCGGCAGACAGCCGATGGGTCCGTTGGCACAAGCACCACCCTGCACCGGGTTGGACTCAAACAGCAGTTGGACGCTCTGGTTGGGCAGGATCAGCGAGACACGCGCAGTGTCGTCGGCCCACACCGTAATGGAGCCGGTGTTGGTGAGATAGGGCAGGTAGAAGTTTTCCCAGAAGATCGCCGTCGGCGCTTTGGCGTTTTTGCCGGTGATGGTGCCAGAGACGTTGGCCGGAGAGAGCGGTTGGCCGTTGCCGGTGAGGCCGTAGCTGATCCATTTCGCGTCAACCGAGTTGGGCTGCCACAGCGGATGGGCGTTGATGTAGACGTTGGCCGCGGTCTTGTTGTTCAACTCGTTCACCAAATCACTGTTGAGTTTGATGGGGGTGGCCATGAGCGGAGTGACGGCCAGGAGAAACAGAATGCTCTTCATGGCGGATCATATCGGCAGTCCGGGCCAGCATTTGAGCCGGTCCGCTGGGCGGAGGGCTTGACCGGCGGGGGATGATGGACTTCAGTGTCTACGCGCGTCTTGTGGTCGATCCATCGTTGGGCAGGCTTGGTGCTCGGCTTGTTTCTATTTGTCATCTGCCTTTCCGGAACCGTGCTGGTGTTCCGGGAGGAATTGGAATGGGCCTTCAATGCCGGCATGCGCGTGACACCACAAGCCCAACGTGCCAGCTGGGATGACGTGCTAGCCGCGGCGGGGCCGGGCTGCTTTGGCTTCGTCTTACCGGCGGATCCGGCAATCGCCATCACGGCCTATACGCCGGGTGGCACCAAGCTGATTGACCCCTATACCGCGCGTGTGACGGGAAACCGGTCCAGCGATGGTGTGTTGAACTTCCTGCGGCAGCTCCATATCCGGCTTTTGGTGCCGGGTTGGCAGGGGCGATTGGCGGTGGGAGTGTTTGGACTGGCGCTGCTGATTTCTGCACTAACCGGCCTGATGATCTATTGGCCCTTTATGCGCGGCGTGTTCGCGCAAGGCCTCTCGTGGTGGCAGCTGCGAGCCGGCCTCCGGTTGGGACTGGCCGATGGGCATAAGCTGGTGGGCATCCTGACGGTGACGTTCATCCTGCTCATCGCGGGAACGGGTGCCGGCTTGGGCCTGGAAACGCTGCTGCGGTTCTGGCCGCAGACTGGCCGCCAACTGCATCCGTCGCCCTCCGCCCGGACGGTGGCCGAGAACCGGCCGCGCATCACGGTCGAGCAGGTGCGAGCCCGGGTGCTAACCGCGATTCCCGGCTTGACGCCCACCAGCCTGCTGATGCCGTCACCAAAGTCGGGCCACTTTACGGTCTACGGAAACGCTCCCGGCCACTTCACCCGCCACGCGGCGAGCTTTGTGTTGGTGGGGGCCTATGACGGCAGCATCGTTCAGGTCCACGATGCCCGCACCGCCGGGGCCACGACAAAAATCTACGACGCCATGGAGCCACTGCACTTTGGCACCTGGGGTGCGAGCGTCGGCACCTGGCTGAGAGCGCTCTATACGCTGCTCGGGTTGGCGGCGGCGATGCTGCCGGTGAGCGGATTGCTGCTGTGGCGGGCCTCACGGAAGGCCTAGATAATCGGCTGCCGCCGCACCAGTGGGCGGCGGCGCGATAGAATCGCGGGCGTGATACGCAAGACGCTCTTTCTCGCCACTTCGCTCGCCCTCGCCGCCGGCCGGCCGCCGGAGGTGCCTTTCGACAAGATCACCATCGACCTGGGGGCGAACGAAACCTGCGCCTTCGTGGACATGAACAAGGACGGCAAACTGGACATCGTTTCCGGCGAGAACTGGTTTGAAGCGCCCACTTGGAAGAAGCACACCTTCCGCGAGCTGTTCTACACGAACAACTACATCGACGCGTTTTCCGACCTGATCATCGACGTCAACGGCGATGGCTACCCGGATATCGTCACCGCCAGCTGGTTCTCCAAAGCCGTGCGCCTCTGGACGCACCCCGGCAAGAGCGGCAAGCCCTGGACGCCGCAACCGGTGCAGGAAGGCTTCAACGTCGAGTTTGCCTTCCAGGTGGACATCGACAACGACGGCAAGGCCAATGAGGTGCTGCCGCAGTTCGGCAACACCAATGCTCCGCTGAGCTGGTATGAGTTCGTGAAGGGCGCTCCGGTGAAGCATCAGGTGAGCACCAAGAGCTACGGCCACGGCATCGGCGCGGGCGACATCAATGGCGATGGCCGCACCGATATCCTGACGCCGATGGGCTGGCTGGAAGCGCCCGCCAATCCGCGCACGGGCGAATGGAAGTGGCACGGCGATTGGGAAGAGACCAAGCAGGGCCTGGGGTCGCTGGGCTTCATGCATGTGCTGGATGTCGATGGCGACGGCAAGAACGACATCGTCACATCGAAGGCCCACGACTACGGCATCTTCTGGCTAAAGAACCTGGGCGACGGCAAATGGCAGGAATCGATGATTGACGACTCCTGGTCACAGGCGCATGCCACCACGCTGGTGGACATCAATGGCGACGGCAAGAAGGACCTGCTGACCGGCAAGCGCTTCATGGCCCACAACGGCAAAGACCCCGGCGAGCGCGAGCCGCTGGGCATCTACTGGTACGAATACAAGCGCACGCCCGATGGTGCCCGCATTGAGTGGGTGAAGCACACGGTGGACTATTCAACCCGCACCGGCGGCGGCATGCAGATCCCGGCGGGGGATATCGATGGCGATGGCGACGTGGATTTCGCGGTGGGGGGCAAGAGCGGGGTGTTCCTGTTCATCAACAAGACGAAGTAGTTTCCAACCACCAGGGGATCGATCAGAATCCGTTTTACCATTGGGTATGGCCGCTACTACCGTCTCACCCAAGTTCCAGGTGGTGATCCCCAAGGAGATCCGCGAGCTGACGGGTATTCAAGCGGGAGAGCGCCTCTCGGTCTACGAAGAAGACGGCGTCATCAAGATGGTGCGGATTCCGCCGCTGAAGCAGCTGCGGGGGATTGCGAAGGGGCTTCCACCATTTGAGCGCGAGCGCGATCCGCGTCCATGATTCATCTGGTGGATTCATCCGGCTGGATTGAGTACTTCGCCGACGGTCCACATGCTGCTCAATTCGAACCACTGCTGCAGGACACCGCCAATCTGCTGGTGCCGACGGTGGTGTTGTTCGAAGTGAAGAAGTACTTTTTCCGCAATAGCGCCTCGATGGTTCCCGTGGTGGCCGCAACGATGGAAGAGGCGCTGGTGGTTGATCTGACGCCAGATGTGGCGACGCTGGCGGCGAAGCTGAGCATCCGGCACGGGCTTCACTTGGCGGACAGTGTGATCTTCGCCACGAAGACAGTTCGGCGCGCAACGCTCTGGACGCTCGACCAGCACTTCGAAAAACTAGCGGGCCCCGACGTGCGATATATTCGGCCCAGTAAACGAAAATGATCACTCGCCGTACT